>NZ_AKIY01000293.1 GCF_000282615.1 Bradyrhizobium sp. YR681
CCCCCCCAGCCGCTATGGCGGCGAGGAGTTCGCGCTGATCCTGCCGGACCTGGATTGCGACGCCGCCTGCGCCATCGCCGACGAAATTCGCAGCGCCGTCATGACCCTGCGGATCGCCCATGGTGCCGAGGGCGCTGGCGACCACGTCACCCTCAGCGTCGGCGTCGCCAGCCACATTCCGGGTGAAGCCGATGGCGGCCCCGACCACCTGCTGGGCGCCGCCGACGAGGCGCTCTATGCGGCCAAACGGCTCGGCCGCAACCGCGTCGTCTGCGCCGAACGGATGCTGGCCGAATTCGCGGGCCTCGGCCGGGATAGCACCCCGGTTCCTGGCCGCAGGGCCCGCAAATCAGCCTGACCGGAGACAGCGGAAGCGGTTGCCCGCCCCCCGCCAATCGGCTAAATGAACCTCGACTGCACCCGTAGCTCAGCTGGATAGAGCGTTGCCCTCCGAAGGCAAAGGTCACACGTTCGAATCGTGTCGGGTGCGCCAGTAAAATAAGGCCTTTTTTACATTTTGGCTCGCTTTGACTTTAGCTCGGGTAAGCACTGGGTAAGCAGGCGGTTGAAGTTTGGCGCTGTCCCGATAAGGATCCGTGACGGCAGGCTTCAGAATGAGTGCTGAATTTTTTCTGCACTAGCCCCCCATATTGGGAAAGTACGCTCCTACTAGCGAGCTATAAAAGGGCCATTTCAACGACCGATGGACGATATTACATCGCCGAGAAGGAAGCTCTCGGTCGACAAACCGACGGTGGCACGTGACATGTCGCTGCACGAATTTAGCCCCGCAAATTGCAGAAGGGACCTTCGTCCGCAAGCGAGTCCTCGCTCAGGGCTTTCGGCGCGTTTGCAAGTTCGGCGACGCCTCCGCCTTGATGCGCAGCAAGTAGGAAATCCCTCCCGGCATACGCATCTCTCAAGCGTCTGGTCGTTGGAACTAGCCTCTCGGCTCGAACAATTCGATCTGATTACCAGATGGATCTTCGCAAACCGCCTGTCTTCCTCCCGGACCTTCGATAAGGTTCGTTGCGAATTTCACTCCAGCACTCTTGAGGGAAGAGATTGAGCCTTCAATATCATCTGTTTGAATAACGATCCTGGTCCATCCGCTCGGGACCGCATGCGAGATGGTCTTTGCAGCGGAGGACAATGGACCCGCTAACCACAACTCTAAATCTTTAGCCCGCATTATAGCCATTGCGGGACCAAACTGCTGAATCAGTTCGAAACTGAATTGATCCCGATAGAAATTGATCGCGTCTTCAACGTCCCGCACAATGCAGCGAATGGTTGCCATGTCAGCCTCACAAGCTCTTGAGAAAGGCGATAAGTTCGATTTTATCACTCTCCTCCAAAAGTGAGAAGTTGTGTCGGGCAGGCTTCGCCTCTCCGCCATGATGAGCTATGGCATCTTCGATCGAGTTACCTGAACCGTCGTGAAGATAAGGAGGACCATAGGAGTTAAGTCCCCATAACGGAGCCGTTCGAAGTCGAGCGGTTGAGCCGCCGAGGTCATGCAGTTGCAAGTCCGTGAATGGTGCAAAGCGTTTATTGCGAAGAGCTGGTGGGGCTTCTGCGGACGTGACGCGATATTCGACGTGACAGCTTGAGCACCCAATTTGAGAAAACAGCTTTGATCCTATTGCGCTGGTTTGATTTCTATTTGGAGGCGCTGCCAAGAAGCGAACAAACGTCACGACGTCTTCCAATTCCCGTCGCGACAGGATTGGCGTGCACGATTTTGGGTAATCCTGGTTCTGTGCGGACCTTGAACAACTAAGCTCGCTCGATATACCCAATTCGATCGCAAAAGCCCTAGCGACAAACTTCTCGAGAGAGTCTATCTCGGCAAATGCACCGAATATTTTTTGTGAATTATTGCGCCTTGAGTATTCGAGAAGGCCAATTCCAAAAAGGGGGGGGGTCCGTCTGGTGACCACCCCGTCTGGTCCAACCTCAGCAACGTGGCCTTCTGGTGCCCTTCGCTGCACCGTTTCGCCCAAAGCGGTGGGCACGAGAGCCTGTTCCGACATGCCACTTCCGCCTGGCATGGGCACACTGTGACAACTGACACAGCTTTCTGCGTTTCGCATGGCGGTTGACGATTGGTCCCAACGCCTTACGAAAAGTGATTGTCCTCGATCAAAGGAAGACCGGACCTCATCATCTAGTCCAGCTACCGGTTCGCCGAAATAGGCGCTCACATAGACGCCATCTCCGTGAGCGCGCTGGGCGCAGGCTAGAAGTAAGCATACGACGAAGAGGCCGGCAGTTGGTCTGCCAAAGCGACTTGTCATTTTACAAATTCTATTCCGTACGGCGCCTTTCCGACATTAATGACTTTTTTGATTTCACCGGATGCCAAATCGACTACGGCAACCTGGTTATTGGCCAAATCGGTAAATACCCCGGTCTTGCCGTCCATGCTTATCGAAGCGTTCTTAGCCGCACGGTTGACGCTATCGCCATTCGGTTGAAGTTGCGCGCCAGCGCCAATAAACGCTTGGGAAGAGGCCACGGCCGATACAGCAAGACCCGTCTTTAGCAGTGATAGATTATTGGACCTGTTATTTGTCACCAAAAGACTCTTGCCGTCTGAACTGGCAGCTAAGCTCCAGGGATTTCGACCAACCCTAATCTGTTCCGAAACTGTATGAGACGCGAGGTCAACAGCTGCGACAGAATGACTTGCATTTGCAGCGACGTACGCCCTCGCAGGGTCTCCAGCTATTGCAACGGTGTAGGGCAGGAGTCCAACATCAACCTTGCCCAATGAAACTCCAGAAGAGTCGCCCAGTGAAATGAAGTGCAGGTCGCCACTAGCCCAACCAGTAACCAGTGCTGTCTTGTTGTCGTTAGTGACAGCAACCCCATATGGCTGAGACGACACGCTTACGTCATAAAGCTTTTTGCGCCCAAGAGTGTCTACGATCGAGACTGTGTCGCTGCCCGAGTTGGCTACAATGAGTTTTTTGTCATCGTCGAAAAGTTGGAGGTCGCGAGGGGAGAGCCCGGTCTTGATCGTGTACTTCACCTGTTGAGCCACAATATCGATAACGGCGACCATGTCGCCACCGCTGCACGAAACAAACGCCTCGTCGCCCCTCTTATTGCTTCTGACATCGTATGGCTTCGGGCAACCCACGGCCTTTAACACATCGATCGTCCAAATTTCTTCGTGCCCGCTTTCACCGCCCAGATCTAACAATGCAACCTTGTCATCTCCCCAGTAGGTTGCCAAAATCAGTCTGTTGCCCTTCGACTGGGAATTGCCGGCGAACGCAGGTGTTGCGAAGATGGCGGCTAGTGCAAGGACACGGATCAAAAGCTTCATTGCAACCTCCAAAAATATAAACAATTCTGGGTAGGCTACTCTAAAAGGATGTGCCACGCAATAATGCCTGCAGGGGTAGAATGGAGACGACCCGGGTTGCTGCGGACTCCTCGCCAACCTCGCTCCGCCCCCTTGGCCGCGACATCGAAGATTGCATTTTCGATCGTTTCTTCGTCGCAGTTCAAAAACTCTATATGCGCCGTCCGCACACCGGCACTCCCTCAACTCTCCCAGCCTCCGTAGCCAGTGTTGGCACAAGAATGAGGCCGCGCGGTTGCTTCCTTTTCTGGCCGAGCCGTTGAGAATCTCGGGAGGTAATCTCGATGAGCCAGACGCCACTAGTCTCTATCCCGAGCGATAGAGTGAAGCCGATCCAAGATGTCGGAAGGCTTGAGAGCCAAATTGACCGTGACGAACCGGATATCATGGCCCTGGATGGTGAATGTCTCATCCACATCATGGTCGAGCGCGGGATAGAGCAGCACGCCTTCCGCCCTGTCGCACAGTGGTCCGCGGCCCCGTTGGGAGTGAAGATAAGCATAAATCTGATAGATGTTGGCGCTCTTGAGCCTGTCCTTGTCAGCAATGCCTTTCGCGAGAACACGGGTAAACTTGGTGTCGATAACGATCCTGCGGTCCTGCCCTCTGTCCAGGATGATGTCGGGCTTCATTCCCGGCAGCAGAGCTACATCGCCGGACCGGCCCGGCTTCAGTTGCCAGCTCTGATAATTCTGCTCCCGCACAGACCAGCCATCGGCTGCGCGCAAATGATGCCGATAGAACCCCGTGACCGCCTTCTCGAAGATCTTTCGCAGGGTGATCTCGTCCCGCTTGAGCCGAGACAGTTTCATGTCACCCGGCGCTTCATTCGGCAGCAGCATTTCGAACACGAGCCTCGCCGCGCTGACCATGAAGCGGTCTTCGGATTGATGGCTTCCGATCGTGTCTGCGGACATTGCCTGTCGGGTTGGTCGGGACGCAGCAATGCCCAGCCGTCCGAGGTCGTCACCGAGCCGACGGCAATCGGCGGCGACGGCACGATCCTGAATCCGTCCCGCGATCGCAATCAGCGCGCAGCGCACCAGCCGGTTTCGTGGCGTGTCGAACGACAGCTCCTCGAACCGGCATGCGAGGCGCCCGCGCTGCAGATGTTGGCGGGAGAGCGTCTGCAACCAGTCCACCCGCCCCCTGACCCGCGGAATGATTGCTTCCCTGCGCTGATAGCCGCGCGACAGATTGGTCCTCAGCCGCCGCTTGACCAGCCTCACCAGCAGGCGACCCAGGATATCGGCCAGCTCGATATCATCGTCCGTGCCTACCCCGCATTGGCTCTCGAACTCGGCGAGACCGGACGCATAGACGAGCAACAGCCAGAGGTTCCGAATCGGAATGCCTTTTTGGCTGCGCCAGACCTGATCGGACATCTGCATCCGCCCTACAGGCAGGCCTGCAGTGTCTTGGTCTGATCCTCCGCCTTCTCCCTTGCATCGTACCAATATTCCAGCAGCAATGGTTTGATCTCAGTCAGGATCACATTGCCGATCCATGTCTTCCAGCGCGCGGCATCCATATTCTCAGCCGGCGTGAGAAAGCTGTGACCGACACTGAACTGAGCACCGAGCGACTGGTCCGCCGCAATGATCTCGTTCAACGCGACGATAGACTGCCTTATGGCCTGCAGCAGCTCATCCGGAGCGCCCCGCGCCTTGCAGTATTGCTGCCAGGCAGTTCCAAAATTGGGATTGAGGTTCACGAATGCGAAGCGGCGTCGTAGCGCGAGATCGACCAACGCCAGCGAACGGTCGGCGAGGTTCATCGTCCCTACGACATAGAGATTCGGCGGCACATGAACCCGCTCTGTCTGAGAGATCGGATAGGCCAGCCGGAGCGCCTCGCTCTCGCTGCGCTTGTCCGCCTCTAGCAGCGTGAGCAGCTCGCCGAAGATCTGCGCCGGGTTACCGCGATTGATCTCCTCGATCACCAGAACGTATGGCCTCATGGGCTCTGCCTTCGCCGCTGCAACCGCTTCCAGGAAGGCGCCGTCGACCAGTTGCAGGCCGGTGGTTCCGTTCGGTCGGTAGCCGCGGACGAAATCCTCGTAGGATAGTGAGGGCTGGAACTGCACAGCCATCAGTCGCGAAGGGTCTTTCTCGCCGATCAGCGCGTATCCCAGGCGCTTGGCGAGCCAGGTTTTGCCTGTTCCCGGGGGCCCCTGCAGAACTAGGTTCTTCTTCGTCTTCAGCAAGTCGATCGCTTGTTCGAGCGTCGCGCGCTCAAGGAAGCAGCCTTCATCGATAATGGCCTCAACCGTATAGGACGCTCCCGAGCTGGCTTCTTCCGCGATCATCTCGGGAGCTGCGTCGTCCAGTGCCTCGGCCGCGACGTTGATCCGCCAGCGCTCCTCGAAATCCCGCGGCAGTGCGGATACATATTCCTGACCGTCGTCAGTCAGATACAGACGGTTGATGCCCTGAACAGTTTCGGCTCTCACGAGACCGGTGACTCTGGCCCACGCGATGATGTGCGACCCCGGCATTGTCGTGGTCCAGGTCGGTACCAGCGATTGCAGCCATTTGGCCGCATCAGTCGTTCCCATCCCGTCGGGGCGGCGCGACAACTGAAGCAATAGATGCCCCATGCCGAAAACACGACCGACCAGCGGCGCGCGCAGCACTTCCGCTGGCTCGTTCGCGGTCAGCAATTCAAGGCCGCGCTGTGTCGGCCGGTACGCCCCGTCGACGAGATGAATAAGTCCTAGTCCGCCCGTGGCCTGCGAGATCACATTGGCGGCACTGTTCGTGTTGAGCTGCGGCGCTTCCGATAGGATCACGCTTGCGAGGTCGTCCCGTGCAATCCCGTTCTCCGCTTCGCGGACGACCGCCACGAACACGCCGACCGCACCCTTCATGCAGGATAGGCTTCGCCGTTGAGCGGTTACAGGCAAAAGCGACAAGGGCGGTATGTCGCTTGCCTCCGGCTGCGCCGCCTCCACCGTCACCGCGCCTTCGTCGGGGCGATTTAAATATCTATTCCAGAGAAACCACGCGAAGATCGACTGGTCGACCTCGCTGGCGATGTCAGGTGCGTTCTCCACCGCATCGCGAATCCGCTGGCGAAGCGCCGGGTGCTGGGCGATGAAGTCGCCGATCAGTCGCGGCGCACTGATCAGGCGTTGCGTGGCCCATACCCTGTTGGCATCCATCAGACAGGTCATGTCGCGGGGGAACATTGCGGCCATCAGACGAACCAGGCGCGCCTTAGGCCGGCGCTTGGCGTGAGCCGGATAAACCCTGGCCAGAACATGGTCGAACATGTCCTGTAGCCTCTTCCCGCGCTCGGCGAGATCGCTGCCGATCGGCGCGTCTCGGAACTGAAGAAGCTCACGCGAGATCGCAACGTCGGAATATGCACCTTCCACCGTGACCGAAGTACCCGGCCCAATATTGGAGATCGGATTCTCATCCCAGAGCCTGCGCTGGAATGCGGGATCGAGCCATTGCGCCTCGTCCGCACTCTTCACCAGCTCGACATGAGCGGCGTATCTCTGCCGCCACTCCACTGCCCATGGCTCGTTCAAGTAAGCGCGAAACGGCCCGTTGAACGCTTCAGTCAATGCCTTTTCATCGAACGAATCAACCATCCCCTCAGCCTTCCAAACTTTGACGTTGTCTCAAATCGCGTTCGACTGCGCGACTTCTTCCGGCTCTTGCCACGATCACATTCCACGGCATCGATCGCAGGTGCTGCGCTAACTCTTTCGTCTCTTCTTGAGCAGCTTGCGACGAGCCGCCGCTCGCTTACCGGGAGGCGTCGAGCGCTTCGTCGGGTGGCGGCGGTTCTTGATCTTCGCCAGCCTCGCTAAATCCCTCTCCCGCTCGCCCGGGACGGCTGCCCCGGCCACGCTGCCTTCTCCTGCTTTGTTTTGTGTGCGCGACTTGATGAGCCGGTTACGTTTTTCGTGGTTGATCTCGTTCACGGTGGTCACCCCCCTTGGTCTCGCCTGCCCGCACCAATGCCGCAATTCTCGGGTCGTAAAGGTATTCGGTGATGGTGCCGTCTCTGATCCGGTCAACAGCTTCGTTGATGACGAAGAGAGGCACGAGAAACCATTCGCGGGGAATCACCGGATGACCGAACCGATCCTTGATCTCGATGTCGAGCCGTGCGGGATCAAAGATGCGATGGATGAGGTTTTCTAGCTTCGTCCGATTGATATTGGATAGCTTGTAGGTGGCGACGACCTCCACGTCGGCCAAAAGGAAGGTCGCGTCGTTCTTCGCGTCGCCTATACGTGTCTCAACCGCGCCGCCCGTGACGCCTATCTTGTGCAGCACATCGCGGTGGGCCGCCACGGTCGGATGGTCAGACTTGCTACGCAGCACATAGATCGTGCCGCTGGCCAAGTCGCCGTCTTCGCTCTCGCCGGAAAACAGCGGCCCCGCCGAGGGGTCGGTGATGCGCCGGCCCGCCTCATCGCGATGGAGGGCACGTTGCAACGAGCGCAATAGGACGTCGCTCTCGGTGCCGTTGTCGTAGATCACGCGCAACCGGCTATCGCGACGATCGTACTCGGTCACAAATTCGTTGCCGACTCCCGCGACATAGGCGATCTGGCCACCGACGATGAAAAACTCGCCCTCCTTGATCTCGGCCATCGTCTGGAACCGCCGCGTCCGGCGTATGCCGGCATCAAGGTCTTTCTTCACCTGAGCGAACAGTGGCTTGAAGATATCGAAGTCCTCGCAGGATGTGCGGTTGGCGATTTCCTCAGCCGCACGCTTGTCGGCGGCGGTGCGCACATGGCGAAGCTCTGTAATGTCGGATGCGCCCATGCCTTCCAGTTCGGCAAGCAATTCATCGTCATCTATCGATTCGACTGGCTCGGTGGCGGGCGTCACCGCGGCTGCCAAGAGCCCCTGCTTGTCGAGCGGGGCGAGAATCGAACGACATTCTTCCAGCCCGCGCAAGCGGTCAAGGCGCACGGCATAAAGCCGCTCGAATATGTCGTTGCTCTCGCCATGCGCTGGCGCGCGGCCGTGGGCCTCGGCGAAGCGCTGGATTTCTTCGAAGCCCGCGACAATGCGTTCCTCGCGTGCGCTACGGCCGCCTTTCTTCTCCTGTGGCGCAAAGTCAGCGAGGTCCGCCGCCAGTTCGTCAAGATCGAGGTCATCCGTCATAGCGGCCCTCCTTCTTGAAGCGCATGAACGCCACGGCTCCTTCGGCCATACGTCTTTCCCAGGGGTCCTGGGCGTCGATGGAGGGCAGCCGGCTCCGCTCCTTCTTGAACCGCGACGCGCGGACGGCAAGCTCTTTGGCCTCCTCCGGCGTCAGACTCGTGCGTTTGGCGGCAATCGCCGCCGCGACCTGCTTAAGACTTTCCTCGTTCATGGTCTTGGCGAGTATGGCGTAGGCCTCGCCGAACGGGTTGATGCGGTCGATAAGGTCGATATCAAGTTCGGTTACACTAAGGGCAAATTTCCGCACGCCATCGATTAGGGCGGTATTGGCTTTTGGCTCAGTATCGTTTTCGCCCCCAAGCGCGATCTGCTTGGCCTGCTGCGTCACGTTAAGCGCGGCGATCGCGTGCTGGCGCACAGCTTCCTGATCTTCCTCGTCAAGTTCGGGATACTTGTCCTTGATGATCTTCCCCATACGCACCTGGGTCAGCTCCTCGGGGATCAGCTCCTCGTCGAACAGTCCGCGCTCAATGGTGGTTTTGTCCTGAACGAAGGCGGCGATGACTTCATTCAGATCCTCAGTGCAGATGCGTGCGGCTTCCTTGCTCTTGGGTTCGGCAAGGCCCTTGATCTCGATGTGGAACTGCCCGGTTTGTTCATTGAAGCCGACATTACCTTTACTCGGGTCGTAGCCGCCCTCGCCATAGTCGAAGCCTTCGACCGGGCCGCTCTGCGGATTCTTCGGCGTGAAGTTGAAGCGTGGCGCGAGCACCTGTTCCATCAACAGGCTGGCGGCAATGGCTTTCAGCGTATCGTTGACGGCCTCGGTGACGGCCTCCTCGGAGGCGTCCGGCTCGGCGATCAGATTGGTGAAACGCGCTCGGATTTTGCCCGGCGCGTCACGGGTCGCGCGGCCGATGATCTGCACGATCTCGGTGAGGCTGGATCGATAGCCGACGGTAAGCGCGTGCTCGCACCAAATCCAGTCGAACCCCTCCTTCGCCATGCCAAGCGCGATGATGATGTCTACATGGTCGCGGTTGTTCTTCTGGGCGGGGTCTTTCAGTCCAGCCGAAACCTTGTCGCGCTTCGCAGGGTCGTCATCGACCAGATCGGCGATGCGCAGGACACGGCCATCGGGCCGTTTGACCAACTGGAACCCGGTCGCAGGATCAATGCCCTGCCATTCACCCAACGCCTCGATAATGTGTTCCACCTCCCTGATCTTGTCTTTCGTGCTCTCGCGCGAATTGACGCTTGGGATGTGGATAATGGTTTTTTCGTTTGGGGCTAGGACGCTTAGTATGTCATCGGCGTAGGTCTCGGGAAAGGTGCGGGAATAGAAGAAATAGCCGATGTCGAGTTGCTTGAGATATTCGTAGCCATTGAGTTGTTCGTAGTAGGTATAGGTGACGGGATCAAACTTGGCCTCATCCTGCGGGGCGAGCACCGGCACAGCGTCGCCCCGGAAGTATGAGCCGGTCATGGCGACGACGTGCACCTTGTCCCGGGCGATGAAAGCGCCAAGGTGCTGACCGAGCTTACTGTCGGGATCGGCGGAAACGTGGTGGAACTCGTCCACGGCGATCAGCCGGTCGTCGAATTTCTCAACGCCGAACTTGTCCACGGCGAAGCGGAAGGTGGCATGGGTGCAGACCAGCACCTTGTCGTCGCTGTCAAGGAACGCGCCGAGCGAATTGACCTTGCCGCCGTTGTCGGAGCCGGGCGCGTCGCAGAGATTCCATTTCGGTGCGACCGTCCAGTCCGCCCAGAAGCCGTACTTGGTCAGCAGCTCGTCGTGGAAGCTCGCGCCGATGGATTTTTCCGGCACCACGATGATGGCCTGCTTGAGTCCCTGATTGGTCAGCTTGTCGAGCGCGATAAACATGAGCGCGCGGCTTTTACCGGAAGCCGGAGGTGACTTGATGAGAAGATATTGCTCGCCACGCCGTTCATAGGCCCGCTCCTGCATCGGGCGCATGCCGAGCGCGTTGGCCTTGGTCGATGAACCGTTTCGGGCATAGGAAACTGAAACGGAAGGGATGGTTTTCTCATGATCGGTCACGCGCTTGCCCCCACCTTTTTCTTCTTCGCCGCGGTCCTCTTTGCAGCACCGGGCGACGCAATCATCTTGGTGTAAAGATCAAACAACTTTTCCAGCCGCTCCGTGTCGTTGCGGAAGCGGCGGCCGATGTAGATACGCTCAACCACCTCGTCGTTGTGCTCATGCGCCGCGCGCAGATCGGCCGGCATGTTCTCCGGGTCATAGAGGTCGGCGATGGTTGCCGGGAAATGCGCCTCACGGGCCAGCAGGATGTCCTCGGCGCAGCGTGTCAAATCGGCCTTGTTCTTCTCGGTTAGAGTCGGGACCGGAAAGGTATTCCAGCAAAGCGTATTTGCGTATGACAGACGCATCTCCAAACGAGCGGATATCGCGCCGACCCAAGCCCAATGCAGGCGAGATGTCAGAAGAGCCAGATTCCAGATTGGCACGTCGCATAGTACAAAGTTTCGATCGCCAACTATGGTATGGTGGTCAAAGTAGCCGACCGGAAGGACGTCTCGGTTTTCAGAGCTAACCCTCGGAACCACTATGCAACTTGCCTCACATTGCCCCTGAATCTGGCGGAACTTGTAGGAATACGGCGCATAGTCCCGGGTCGATGCCGCAGAACTTTCAAGCCGCATCTTGCGGACTCGTTCGATGCGTTCTTTGATCTCAGGAACAGCCTCAGCTTCGCTCAGCTCGTCATCTCTGATCCAAATGCAATGGCGTGATACTCCGCCCAGCAGCTCCTGCGCGCCAACAAACTTCTTGATGAATCGTGCGGCACCAGGAGAGCGAGCTTCGAGACTCTCCTTCTCCGCTTCACTTAAGAGGAGGTTGCCTCCATCTGTGGGCATATTCCCCCGAATCATGAACCCTCTTTCATCCACGGCTCTTGTAAGGGGCTCGATGATTAGCCTACCTCCAGGGATCAGATACGCATTTATGTGATCCAGTTCCCGCGTTGTTAGCTGCGCGTCAGAATCGATTTGAAAAAGCCTCTTCTTCCGTAGACCGGCGCGAGCGACACCCACTACAACAACAGTTACTCCCGCATTGTGAGCCGCAAGGTTGGCCCATTTGAAAGAAGTGCAGGCAAAGAAAATGTCCATGCCATTCTGATAGATGAGCGGCCACAGGATTGGCACCTGCTCACCCTGACAAATGGAATTTGTACTCACAAATGCGAACGCGCCATTTGTATGAACGAAGTAGTCGGATGCAAGCTTGAACCAACACGCCACAACATCTAGCGACCGCCAAGTCTTCGTTTGTGCTTCGAAGATATGGCGCACATCATCTTTTTGGTTTGCCGTTTGCTTCGAACTGCCGGCGTAGGGTGGATTTCCGCAGATGTAAGTCTCTCCACCCTCGTTTTCGAAATCGATCTGCGCCTGATCGAGCGGCGAGTGAAACAGGTCATCGGCGTGATGCTTGACGCCCGTTCCAGTCGGCGGGCATACACTCAGCCAGTCCAGTCGCAGCGCATTCCCGCAGGTGATCCAGTTCTGCGCGTCGAGCGGCAGGAAGTCCTGCAAGGCTTCCTTCTGCCCCCGATAGAGTACGTCGCACTGAAACTCGGCGATGATCAGCGCAAGGCGGGCGACCTCGGCCGGGAAGTCGCGCAACTCGATGCCGCGAAAGTTGGTCAGCGGGATTTCTGAGCGCCGATCGGCCTCGCCGCGCCGCCTGTTGATCTCGGCCTCGATCTCCCGCATGGCCTTGTAGGCGATAACAAGGAAGTTGCCGGAACCGCAGGCCGGATCAAAGACCCTGATCTTCGCCATGCGATTGCGTAGATTCAGCAGTTTGCGGGAATTGTCGTCCGCTTCCGCAAGTCGGGCGCGCAGATCGTCAAGAAACAGCGGATTGAGGACTTTCAGAATGTTCGGCACGGACGTGTAGTGCATGCCGAGCGCGCCGCGTTCCTCATCCTCGGCGACGGCCTGGATCATCGACCCGAAAATGTCCGGATTGATCTTCGTCCAGTCGAGACTGCCGATATGCAGAAGATAGGCGCGGGCGATCTTGCTGAATCGCGGCGTGTCCACGCTGCCGGAGAACAGCTCGCCATTCACATAGGGAAAGGCCTCGGCCCATCGGGGGATGTCGGCGCTCGCTCGATCCTCCCGCTTGATGTTCATGGAGCGAAACAATTCGCCGATGATCTTGTGGGTGTCGGACGAGTCCTTGGCACTCATCCGAGCGATGGTGTCGGTGAACAGGCCGATGCCGTGGAAGATGTCGGTGCGCTCGGCGAAGAAGCAGAAGATCAGCCGCGCCATGAAGTGGTTCATGTCGTGGCGGCGCGCCTCGGTGCCCCAATCGGGATTGTCCTTCAGAAGCTCGACATAGAGCCGGTTCATGCGACTAGTGGCGCGGATGTCGAACGAGCTTTCGCGGACCTGCTTGACGGTGGTGATGCCCGCGAGCGGCAGGAAGAAGCCAAAATGATCGGGGAAATCGGCATAGGCACAGGCGACGGTTTCGCCGGTGTCAAAATCCTCCGCCTCGAAGTCCGCACCATCGGTCGCGAGGATGAAACGCGCCTTCGCCTTCGCTGTCGCCGGGCTGGTTTTCAGCGCGGCCAAGGTCTTCGTAACTGTGCCCGGCGCGCAGACGACGATGTGAATGTGGTTCCGTTGCAGGACGCCGCCCAGGTCGGAGCTATTCGACGCGCCCGCCCGCAGCTTCTTGATCGTCGTTTCCTTGTTGCCGAATGCCTGCAAGAAGGCGAAGGGGAACTCGCCGCCATTGAACGGCTGCTCGGCCAGCGCCGATATGGCTTCTTCAATTTCGACGGCGTTCATCTTGCCCCAACCCGCCCGGATTCCGGAAAGGACCGCTGATGCAAATGCGGCCGAACTTTCCCCCTCCATAAAAGCAGATATATTTTCTGTAGCGATTTCCGAGAAAGCATAGGTCTTTCATAGACTTCAACGGCCGCGGTAATTCAAGGAAATTCTGGGAAATTTGCACTACCGTCAAGCAGGTGTCCCGCTGTCCCACACCCTAAGGCAGCGGGACAGCGGGACAGGGGCCGCTACTCCCTCGGCTCCGCCGGCTTGGCTTTCTTCGCGCGCTTGGCCTTCTTCAACAGCCGGTCGACCCTAGACTTACTCATTGACAGTTCCTTGCCGATCTCGCGGGTGCTCTTACCCGCTTCCGACAGCTCCAGCACCTTCTGCAAGTCCTCCGAGTCTTCACTCTTGAGATCGGTGCAGACCCAACGGGCCGCTCCGTCGTCGTCCAGTTCGAGCTTCGCCTCGAACGGCAGGGCATCTTCGCCGAACACCCCGCGCGCTTTGGTCAGGTGCACCTCGAAGCGTGCCCCTTCGCCGGGATCATAGTCTTCCGGGTGCTTGAGCTGGATCACGGTGTCGAGCACGTCCTCCCGTTTGGACGTGCCACGCGCATTGCCGCCTCGGCCGGCGTGATGCACGACCAAGACGGTGACCCCGCGTCGCCGCAACTGGAGCAGCCAGGCCTGCATCGAGATCCAGGACTCGGCGTCGTTCTCCGCGCCACCGTTTACGAGGGTCGACAAGTTGTCCAGAACCAAAAATTCCACACCGCCCAGATGCGAATTGATGGCCTCTTGCTGCTTCGGATCGGCCAGATTGAGGGACGTCCCCAATGGCTGCCGGTCCATGCACAGGAGGCGGAATGCGCCAACCGGTGGTTGGCGCCCTCCTTTCATCGTGGCTAACAGACGGTCTTGCAAGGCCTCCTGAGGCATCTCTCCATCGACGTACAGCACGTTGCACGCCCTGTCCGCTCGCCAGCGCAGAAACTCGCCACCGCAGCTCACGGCGTAAGCGATGCCCAGCGCGACATGGGTTTTCCCGATGCCTCGCCCCGCGAACAGCATGGCCAGACCTCGTTCCGGCAGGATCGGATCGAGCACGTTCTTCCGCGGCGGCAACTTCAGCTTGGCGAACTTGCTGACGCAGATCGTGTCGAGCGTCAGAGATTGCTCTTCCGCCTCAACTTCGTCATCGCCGATCCGGTCGCCGAAATCGGCTCGCTCGTCGAAATCGAACGCCTGATCATCCATGTCGGCTACCCTTCTCCTCCTCGGTCAACACCGCTCGCCAGCAGTTGACACGCCGTCCCGCTCTGCTGAGGCGGCGCTCTCCCGTCTGCTCCACCTCTCTCGCGTAGTGCGCCTCGGCCAGACGGGGCCGGACCGGCAACAGGCTGAGCCCGAAGTGCTCCGCGATCTCATCCGCGGTGCGGCCCTTGGGATACTGGGACTTTAGGTAGGCGACGATCTGCTTGCGCAGAACGCGCGCTCGGCCTCGCACCGCGACCGCGGCTTCCTGGCTGGCGCCGGGGGTCTTGTAGCCCGGCATGTTCGGATAGCTGCTCATCGCCGCATCTCCGAGGTCGAGCGCACCAACGGGCCGATCTTGCTCCGAGCCCAGGCATCGAGGCCCGAAACCGGATACAAGGGGACGCGGCCGGCTCGCCTGAAGGGCGGCCCATCTGAGCTGACGCACGCCAACTTTGCGAGCGTCTTGGGGGAGCACGGGATGTTGTAGGTCTCTAAGATGTACTTCGCTGCCTCCGTTCGGCGAAGGTGACGCTCGTCTTGAATTTCGATCTTGGTGTTCATCAGACCCTTTCCAATCGCGGACCAATTTCCGCGATCGAGGGTGTATCTTGGCGCCATAGCCCAGTCGCCCGATTGATACCGAGTGCTTCCGATCGTTTCCGATCGAATTGTCACGCACTGTTTTTGGACGTTCTCTTGCGAAACCGTTTGGCCAGACGCTCGACCTTGCTTTCGATTGTCCCGGCGCCATGGGCTCGGCTGGCCACCCTCTTTGCAGCCTCTTCTGGAGATGCCACGCTTAAGTTCTTGAGAAGCGCTGCCATCTCGTCGAGTAGAGGCTCGTCGACAGCCGCGTAAGAGCCCTGCCCCTTCTTCTTGCCCGGGCTAGTTCTGGGGTTGATTTCAGATTCTGCGACCGGTCGCGCTTCAACCGTCAGATTCTGCGCCGGCCACACTGCCATGACTTCATCGCGAGGAAATCGCGCGTCGGTGTACTTTCGCCTGTCACCGACGTAGATCGGCAGTTCGAACCATTTGTCGGAGTTCCTGATCTCCAAACGTGACCAGCTGTACGCTTCGATTTTGACCTCGTTGCCTTCTAGATCGAGCGCTATCGCCGACACCTTGCCCTCACTGGCGGCGGCATGAACGGACCGTATCGCATCTCCAAGGGGCACCGACGGAGCCTTTGGAGCATCCGATCCTGCTCCATCGGATGCCGCCCATGAAGCCCGCCTCACGAACGCCCCCAACGCGCGAATGTTCGCAGGCTCCCAGTGCTTCAGGTCGAACGTCGTCACACCGTTCGCCGTTCTGGGTACATGATCACTGCAGCACTTTCGATACTCATCCCAAAAAGTTCGCACGACATCCAAGTCGCGCCACGATATCCAAGCTATGACCATCGGATAGGTCCAGAAAGCCGCCTTTCCTGGATCGAACCTTGCTGAATCGGGACGGCAGGATGCACCCTTAGGCTTGGCGCCGGGCGCCGGTTCTTCGATCGTTACTGGCTTCTTCAAGAGCCCTCCGCAGAGCCGCCGCAAAGTAACGACACGGCAGGCTGGTGCGGACCAGCTTTTCGGGAGCTACCCTAGCCGCGCCGATTGATCAGGCCTTGCGAATTTGACCGGCCTTGCTTTGTTTCTTTCCTGTCATGGCATCATCGATGTGTCTGGCGACACGATCGGCTGCCGCGAGGAGAGCGGTATCAATCAGGTGAATATAACCTTCCGTCACGCTCGACCGCGAGTGGCCAACCAGGGCCTTGATCGTCGGGATCGAGAAACCGAGATCCTCAGCCGTAGAGCTAAAGGAATGGCGCAAGCCATGGCAGGTAATGCCAGGAACATCCTCTGCCGATATCTTCTGAAGCCAGCGGGTCAAGCCAGTGTGGTGTTTGCTGGTGGTCGTTATCGCAGGAAAGACGTACTTGGACTGGGACTGGGACTTCGCCATGGCCTTCTTTAAGACCGCGATCACTGCCGAGCCCACGGGCCGGACACTTTTGCCGGTCTTCGTCTTGCCTAGCCTGAGGGCCATTCCGACTGGATCGACCTCAGTCTTGAGGAGGCCTTCTATCTCATCAAGGCGACAGCCGGTCATAGCAGCCGCGCGACTCGCCAGCACTCGCTGCCAGGGCTCACCATTTGCCTCCGCCGTGGCGAGACACTTGCCGAGCTTGCGATATCCGGCGTCGTCCAAACGCCACTCGCGAGTTCCATCTTTTGGTCGAATGATGCCGTTGACGGGGTTGTCAGGTCGGTATCCCTCGCGGACTGCGTAGCTGAAAATGCCACCAAGAAGACCCATCGTGCGAGCTGCGGTACCGTTCCCACCAGTGACGATGGCGCGTCCCCGCTCTTTTGTTTTGACGTCGGCAGCGGATTTCCCGCTCATCACGTCGCGCATGAAGCGGCCGGCATCCGCGGCGGTGAAGTCTGCGACGGTGCGGTTCCCAATGAGGGGAATGATGTGCCGCGTGACCCGTCCCTTGTCGCTGTAGACGGTGGTGGCGCTCTTTGTTACGCCGCGGCGTGTCAGTACGAGGCCCCGCTCGGCCTTCTCCATGTACTCCTGGCAAAGCTCTTCAATGGTCATAGCACCACGGGCGAGCTTCCGGCTTTCTGCTGGATCAGCCCCCTTCACGACCTCCGCGAGGGCGAGCTTGGCTTCTTTGCGACCCTCTTCTGCGGTCAGCACCCCATACCGTCCCAAGGTGAGGCGCCGACTTCGGTTGTTCGCGTTTCGATATTGGACGACGAAGGACTTGACCCCGCTCTTCTTCACCCTCAGACCGAAGCCGGGAAGTTCATCGTCCCATATGAAGAGGTCCCCGCCCGCAGTGGTGGCTGCATCGGCAATGCGCTTGGTGATCTTGGGCATGGGTAAGCAGAGGGTAAGCAGTTGGCGGGGAAACAGGGCAAATCCCAGGAACCAAGAAGACCCTCAAGAAAGCCTATAAGATGCGGGATTCGTTGCAGAAAGTAATATCAACCCACCAATGGCAAATCAAGGAAAACCTTTAACCCTTGCCCTCCGAAGGCAAAGGTCACACGTTCGAATCGTGTCGGGTGCGCCAGTCCGGTGACGATGCGGATCTCATTCCCACCGCCCTCCCCCGATGAGATCCGCCGCCTCGAAGCGGCGGCGGAAGGTCGCCCGCGGCTCTATCGCCTTCAGCTGACGCTGCTCGTGCTTGCCGGCGACGCGGCTTTGACATGCGTTCGCGTGTTTCCCCTCGCCGCACCCATCGTGCTCGGCGCGCTATTGGCCAACAACACCATCATCGACATCCTCGCTGCATTCGCTGTCGTCCTGCTGACCTGGCTGACGCGACCTGGCCATCGCGACAGTGGCGAGGGGATCGAGCGAAAGGACGCCCCCAATCTGCATGCCGTACTCGACGACCTGAGGACGAAGCTCGATGTCGGGCCGCGGATGGAAGTGCGACTGGACGATGAGGCCAATGCGGGAGCGCGCGAGGCGCGCGGACTCTTCGGCATCATCGGCAATCGCCGCGTGCTGACGCTTGGCGTGCCGCTCCTGGCGCTACTCGGCAAAGACGAAGTACGTGCCGTCATCGCCCACGAATTCGGGCACTTCTCACGCCGGCACGGATGGCTCGGTCACTGGCTCTATCAAGCCCACCTGGGCTGGCTCTCGCACGCCGAGCAGATTGACGGCGAAAGCAGCATACTCGATCGTGCCGGCGCCAGCTTCGCAGAGATTTTCGCTCCCGCCCTCAACCGCCGAGCGATGGTCTGGTCGCGCCGCTGCGAGTACGAGGCAGACGCCGATGCGGCCGGTGCAGTCGGCAGGGGGCATCTGGTGAGCGCGCTGGCGCGGCTCGATGCCTTCGGTGAATGGAGCAACAACGAGTTGCCTCGCATCGAAGGGGAATGGCAGCACACCGAGCCGACCCCGCCGGACAACTATCTGGAGCGCGTGATCGACGCCTTTGAGAGCAGATCGCTTGACCTCGTCACCGCGTCCGGGGCCAACGAGGGTTCGCGCCCCGCCGATTGGCTCGACACACATCCGACACTGGCCGCGCGGGCGACGGCGCTCGGCCTGCAACCAAGCATCGCCCCACGCGAGAACCCGGCCGGTTCGGTCCTGCTCGGCGGCTTCTGGCCGACTGTCGCTGCGGAATATAACGACCGCTGGCGCAAGGCAAAGACCGTCGAGTGGGCGGCGGCCTACACGCGCTACAGGCTGATCGAGGCGCCGCTGCTCGCAGCCGATCCTGAAGCAGTTGCAGGCTGGCCGACCGCGCGGAGGTTTGAGCACGCGCGAGTTTTACGCAGGTTCGAGCCGAAACGCGGGCTTGCCGAACTGGCCGTGCTGCATGCTGAAGCCACCGAAGACCGCAACGTCGCCTTTGCATACGCCGCGGCACGACTGGCCGAGGGTGATGGCAGCGCCGTCGAAGCCATGCGCTTGATCGCCAAGGAGGATGCAAGTTGGTGCATGCCGGCCTACGCGCGCCTCATACGCTACCTCGAGCGCACCGGCGATCGCGCCGCCGCACATCGCTGGGCCCGGCTCCTGGAAAGCGCTGGCGAGTCGGAAATGCGCGCTTACGAGCTGGTGTGCAGCGGCCTTGTCTCGGTCGGGCCTTCTCCGACAACGCGCCCGGCGCCGCTCATCGAGGTGTTGCGCGCAGCCCTCGCCGCCGACCCGGCCGTAGCCAGGGCATGGCTCGCCGAAAGCAACGCGCCGCTGACCATGGCCGGAAAGACCCCGGGCGCGACCCTACGGGCGGATGCGCTCATCCTCATCATCGATCCCTTCGATGCCATGCAGCGACCTTACGACGTAGACGCCATCAAGGCCCGCCACCAGCAGGTGCTGAGCGGCCTTATCGAGCCCAACGCGCTGGCTGTGGTGATCTCGTTCTACTCGACGGAGCCGCTGCCATCGGCCTTGCACGATGCACTTGAACAGTTCCCGAGGAGCTGCGTCCACGTCCGATGACCAGTCCTCTCATCGGCGCCACCATTTCGAACCGCTGTTGAGTGAGGCTTCGAACCGGAAGGGCTTCTCCAGACATCCAGCCCGCTCTCACGTCAGCATCGCGACGATCGACTGGATCTGATCGGAGGCGGACGTCACCAGAGCGTCATACGACGTATGCCCATGCGCGGCAGCCTTCAGAATGCATTCGGCTACAGCTGCTTTCAGGCCGAACACCGACTGATGGGCCGGCACGTTCGCCATCACGGTCTCGAGGGCCTGGCGCATGGTCTGAATGAGTTCGGAGCTGTACTGCATGTTCTGTCCTCTGCACGGAAATATAGGAACGCGTGCCTAGGCTCGCCACTCACAAGCTTGAGATTGTCGTTTGATGGACTCTAAGCTGGACGCCTCAATTCAAACGCCAGATAGCCGCATTGAGCACGCCGGCGAACGCGACCCAGGCTGCGTAGGGCACGAACAATGCGGCCGCCAGCCTGTCTCGTGACGCCTCGAGACCGATGTAGGTCACGATCGCGACGAACAGGCAGATCAGGATGACGAGCGCCGCTCCGATCCCGTGCATCGTGAACATCACCGGCGACCACGCGAAATTCAGAGCGAGTTGCGCGGCCCAGGCCTGCATCGCTTTGCCCATGCGCTCACGGCGAAACGTCCGCCAGCCGGCAATGGCGATCATGACGTAGAGGATGGTCCAGGCCACCGGGAACGCCCAGTTCGGCGGCACGAAGCCCGGTTTGGCGAGGCCCGCATACCACGTGCCGGGGAGATTGGTCGCACCGATCAGCCAGCCGAGGCCGACCACTCCTGCGACGAAGACCAACAGCTGAAACATCCATCACCTCGCACTTGTCCTCGCTCGATTGTATCATCTTCCCATGAGCGAATCCGGCACGGTGACTGGCTATACCCCGCCCGTCCGCAAGATCATCCATATCGACATGGATGCCTTTTATGCGTCTGTGGAACAGCGCGACAATCCGGAGCTGCGCGGCAAGCCGGTCGCGGTCGGCGGCTCCGCGGAGCGCGGCGTCGTCGCGGCCGCGAGCTACGAGGCCCGCAAGTTCGGCGTTCGCTCCGCGATGCCGTCAGTGACCGCGAAGCGGCAATGTCCCGACCTGATCTTCGTCCGGCCGCGCTTCGAGGTCTACAAGGCGATCTCCCGGCAGATCCGCGAGATCTTTGCCGAACACACCCCCGTCATCGAGCCGCTGTCGCTCGACGAGGCCTATCTGGACGTCACCGAGAACTTGCAAGGCATTCCGCTGGCGCGGGACGTCGCGCTGCGCATCCGCGACAAGATCAAGGCCGAGACGGGCCTGAACGCTTCGGCGGGCATCTCCTACAACAAGTTTCTGGCAAAGCTCGCCTCCGATCATCGCAAGCCCAACGGACAGTACGTGATCTCGCCGGAGATGGGGCCCGCCTTCGTCGAGACGCTGCCCGTCGGCAAATTCCACGGCATCGGCCCGGCAACGGCTGCGAAGATGAACGCGCTCGGCCTGTTCACCGGCCTCGACATCCGCAACCAGACGCTGGAATTCATGAACGCGAATTTCGGCAAATCGGGCGCCTATTATTACTGGATCTCACGGGGTGTCGACGAACGCCCGGTCCGGGCCAACCGGATCCGCAAGTCGATCGGGGCGGAGACCACGTTCTCGACCGACCTCGACACATTCGACGCGCTGGCCGCCGAGCTGAGGCCGCTCGTCGACAAGGTCTGGCGTCATTGCGAGACATCAGGCAACCGCGGCCGCACCGTCACCCTGAAGGTCAAGTTTGCCGACTTCGAGATCGTCACGCGCAGCAGGTCCGTCCCCGCGCCGGTCGCAGGCCGGGACGAGCTGGAGCGGCTGGCCTGCGGCCTGCTCGAAGTCGAGATGCCGCTGCCCAAATCCGTCAGACTGCTCGGCGTATCGCTGTCGTCACTTCAGGACGGGGACGATCCGGAGCCGCAGCTGACGTTCGGCATTTGAACCGGGCTTGAAAAGGCCCTCCCGATCATCTTCCAGCCTTTCCGACCAGGCGATTGCGTTGACGCCCTAACTGACCTTCAGCCCGATGGCATAGGCGGTTATCGTCGCGGGGCTGGACTTTTGATGATCCTTCGAACTTGCAGCCCAGGTGCGGTCGCTTTCTGGATAGCAGCTGGTGAGCAGGTTACCCGGACCGCTCCCGTAATCCACGAATGCGCCACCGCCGGTGAGTGAAAAGTCTTGGCCGAGCGAGCATTTTTCCGAAGGATGGGCTTCTCGCCGGCTTTGCAAGCGATCCGTCTTGACCTCGACCTTGATCCCTTCAACCTTGCAGCGCAGGCCTCGGACAAAGACTTCTATCTCCGAGGGCTTGTCATCGGCATAGTCGGTGGCGTTAGCCGCCCAGGTCGTTTCGCTCTTCGGGTAAGAGCTGGTGAGCAATTTGTTCGCTCCCGGCCCGTCCTTGACAACCGCGCCGCCCCCGACGAGGACGCCGCCTTCGGCGATAAAATCGGCCGGCAGCGCCACTTCCGCGCTGGGATGTGAGGCCGGGCTGCCGGTGGCGGAAACGTGTTTCACCTCCCAGCAATCGAGGTTGTCGTAAATGCCCAGCGCGAAAGCCGTTATGCTCGCGTCATCGTGCAAAACGTGGTCCTTGCCGCGTGCGACCCAGGTGCTATCGGTGTGCGGAAATGACGCCGTCAACAGGTTGCCCGCGCCGCTGAAATTCTCCCGGGCCCCGCCTCCGAGCAGCTTGTAATACTTGGGAAGCCCGACCTGGGCGTCCGGATGGGCGGCGAGGTCGCCGGTCTTGGTGAAGATTCGGATCTGGAATTCCCGCGCCGCCATCTGCCTGAAGGCCAGCTCGATGGCCGCGGCGCGCTCCTTGGTGGGGGCGAGCCTCCAGATCGGAATGAGGCCATCCGGGCGGAAGCCGAGAAAGCCCGGATAGTCGTCGATGGTGGCCGCCCAGGCTTTGAACGAGTCATGCTTGCCGCCTTCCAGCGCGCTACGCGTGGTCTGGCTGCCGCCGTTGACGGAGAGTTGCATGCTGCCTTCGACGGTATTGGCTTTTTCGATCTCCTTATGAGTCAATTTCGAGTTCGCCCCGACCTCAGCACCGCGTTGTTTGTATTTCAGCTCGGCGGCGACCTCGAAGTCATGATCAGACAGATGTTCGGTCTTTTTCGAATAGCTGTAGTAGGACAGCATGCCACCGATGACGACCGTGATGGCGACGTGCGTCCCGCAGAGTTTGAGCAGATTGACGGGATCGGCTTCGGCCAGCGCCTTTTCGAAATCCGGAGTCAGATATCGTTTCAGCACGTCCGGATTCTGGCTGATGCTCAAGATCGATCCGGTCGAAATCAGCGATAGCTGTGCGAATTTGGTTTCGACGCTGTCACGCGTCGAGCTGGCGAATTTTGTTTCGACGCTGCCGGTGAAGCCCTTGTAGGAACCGTTCAACCCGGCCGCGACGGAAAAGTTCTGGATGAATTCGGCGAAATTGGAGCCAAACGTCTCCACCACGTCGGTCTGGCCAACATTGGTCGTAGTGACCTCATTCTCCGTCAGCCTGAGTAGCCCGCCGATGTGGGGCGGCACCAGATAACCTTCGTGGAAGACGTTGACGCCCTTGCCCAGATATTCGAGGCTGTTGCCAAGATAGGCAGTGCTTGTCTCGGATTCAGCGATTGAATTTTCAGCCATAGAATGTCTCCCGTTGGGACCGGAAAATCGTCCTGGGTTGGATCGAGTTGGATGCCGTCTTCGGTCGCGCGGACGGGCGCCGCCCCGTTCACGTGACGTGGATTGCATTGCAGTCGTTGGGTGAATACGGCGCGCTCAGGAATCACGAGCGGCAGAGGTCTTTGCTGCCGGCGTTTGGTCACGCGCTATTTGTGAGGCGGTCGCCTGCCATCACAAACAGAAAAGGACGGCGTCCGCCGGATACGGATTACCGCAGATCAGCAAGATGGAATTATCGCTGCACGAACGTGGTTCGACCTTGAATGAAGGTCAGCCCGGAAGCAAGCGCTAAGATTGCACGGCTTCCGAGAGCTTTGCCGCTCGGCTGTCGCCCGCGCGAAGTCGGTCCAACCCGTGTCTCTGCCCCGAAATATCGAAGCGACTCTGCGTTACGCAGATGATCAAGGCTTATTTGACGCATGAAAGCTCGCGTTGGCGTGCGACGTCTGGCGCCACGGCGCGGCAATGGGTATCACCTGCATCCGCCGTGGCGCACCACCTCTTGTCAGATCGTCCCGGCCGGTGGCAGCACTCAATGCCTCACATGCTCGAACACCACGATCACGCCGGTCGGCTCGGGCTCGTGCGCCATCAGGCGCGTCAGTTCGGCATCGCTCCAGTCGGCGAGGCTGACGACCTCGCCGGTCTGGCGGTCTGCAGCCAATGACGCGGTTGGTTCGAGCACCTTGAGGCCCGTCTCGTCGACGAAGAAGGTGTGCTCGCCGAACATGCTGTTGAGTTGGGGCATCGCGGGATGCTCGTCGGGCAGCACCTGGGCGCCGAGTTGTGTGATGGTCTGCTTCACTTGCTCGGATGTTAGCTTCATGCGCTGCTCCGTTTCATGTCCGGTTTCGTCGAGCTTGAGCCACGCAGGATTCCCCAAGGCAGGCGTTCCCTACGCCTTGTTCGCCTGGCTCAAGCTCCGAACGAGTGCTGCGCACAAACGTTCCCGCGAAATAAATTTCGTGATCGCGAGTTTCATCCGCCGCATGTGCGGCACGAGATCGTCACACGATGTTCACGATTCGTCGGGCGGTGATGCTATTCGGCAGCTTCGACGATCCGGATGTCGCGGTCGGCGCCATCTCCGAGCAGATCGTGCGCTTCCTTGTAGGCCGGGCTTTCATACGCTGCCCTGGCGCTCGCGACGCTATCGAACTCGATCAGGACGACGCGTTCCATCAGGCCGTGCTCGAAGGCGGCAACCGGCATCCCGCGCGCGAGCACGCGGCCGCCGGCCGCCTCGATGGCCGGACGCGACAGCTTGGCGTAGGCCGCCATGGCGTCGGGATTCTTGATCGCGCGGTAGGTCGCAACCCAACAGGCTTTTGCCATTTTATGTCTCCTGATTTCCAATGACCTAATGCTCGCTGCGGTTTTCACCAACCGAGAGCGCGCAGATGCGTGAGAGATATGTGTAGGACAGGCCGGTCTCGTCAGCCCAGGCGTTGAACTGCGCCTGCACTTTTGCGAGATCGCCCTTGGACTTCACCTCTTCGGCGATGTCGAGGCCGGCCTCGCGCAGACAGGCGACGACGTCCCTGGAGGTGACAAAACCATCCCAGCCGACGAAGCGCAGCAGCATCTGGCCGGTATTGCCCCCGAGCCGGCTGCCGCGCTTGGTGAGAAGATCGAGCAGGCCGATCTCGTTGGACGGCGGCCATGTCGCAAGAAACTTGCCGAAGCTGCCGTGCTCTTTCGCGATCTCCTGGACGAAGGCGGCGTTGTCGCGCATCGACATGATCTTGGCGCCGTTGCGCACGATGCGCGCATCCCGAAGCAGGCCTTCCCAATAGTCTTCCGGCTGGAAGGTGAGCTTGCCCGGCTGGAAGCGCAGGAAGGCATCTTCAAAGCCGTCCCATTTCGACTCGATCACGCTCCAGGCAAAGCCGGCGCAAAACACCCGTTTCGTCATCTCGGCGAGGATGCGGTCGTCGCCGAGTTTTGCAAGCCGCTTCAGGTCGGGCTTGTCGGGCATCAGCTTTTCGAGCGCCTTGGGGCCGCCCTTGCGCTTCTCGGCGCGGGCACGAATGGTCTTGAAGGAGGTCATGCGGACACGCGCGTTGAGGGTACGCCACGACATCAGAATTCGACGGTCCGGTCCAGCCCCGCGACGTCAGGCCCCTTGCGTGCTGCAACGCGCCGCAGCATGCTGCCGCTCATTGGATTGACGACGAGCGGCGGCCATGCTGGTCTGCTTCTTGCTTTATGCCGTTTTGGAATCCCCTGACATTTTCAATCTCTCGCCGACGGATTTTCAATGCGCTGCCTGGTCGTGGCCGACCTGCACTATTCGCTGCCGCAGCTCGACTGGCTGGTCAGCGCAGCGCCGCATTTCGACCTCGTGATCTTCGCCGGCGATGCGCTCGACATCGGCTCGATGGTGGATTTTCGCGCGCAGATCGTGGTGGTGAAGAAATATCTCGCACTGCTTGCCGCAAAGACCCGCGTGATCCTCTGCTCCGGCAATCACGACCTCGACGAGCGCAACGCGGAAGGCGAAAAGATCTCGCGCTGGATCTCGGAGGTGCGGGAGATTGGCATTGCCTGCGACGGCGACAGCCTCACCATTGGCGACACGCTGTTCACGGTGTGCCCGTGGTGGGACGGGCCGCTGGTCAAGCAACGCATCGTCGAGCAGCTGCGCGAGGCCTCGGTCGGTCGGCCGCAGCGCTGGATCTGGGCGCATCATGCGCCGCCGGCGAATTCACCGACGAGCTGGGGCGGCAAGCGCTTCTTCGGCGATGTCGAGCTGGTGCAGTGGATCATGCAGTATCAGCCCTCGATGGTGATCTCGGGCCATGTGCACCAGTCGCCCTTCATCACCGACGGCTCGTGGTTCGACCGACTCGGCCAGACCTGGGTGTTCAACGCCGGCCTGCAGCCGGGCCGGCCACCGACGCATATCGTGCTGGATCTCGATGCGAACAAGGCGTTCTGGCTGGCGGCGGGCGAAGCACAATGGATCGACCTCGGCGCGCCGCTGAAGCGCCCCGCAAACCATGTCGAAGAGCCGCCGGACTGGCTCACATCCTTGGGTCGGATTGCCGATCCGAGCCTGGCGAGACCTCAAGCGGCGGCAGGTTGATCATGCTCTGGAGCACCTCGCCGACCATCGCCAGGTGCGTGCCGTGGCCGGCATATTGCCGCTTGAGATCGGCAAGATAGGTGTTGGCGACGTTGAGGCGTTGTGCCAGCAGTTTTGCGATCAGCAGCGCCACCTCCGGCTCCTGCTTCAGGAACGAGGCCGCGTCCTCGAACTCGTAGACGACGGCGTCCGAACAAGCCCGCACCGTGGCGGTGTGCGGCTGGCCCAGCAGCACGGACATTTCGCCCAGCACGGCGCCCGGCTCGGTGACGGTGGCAACCACCATCTCGCCCTTGAGCACCTCGAGCTTGCCTTGCATCAGCACATAGAGATGGCCGGTGGTGCCGCCCTCGGTGACGACGACGGTGCCGGCCGCAACCTGCCGCTCCGTTCCGCCGGTGCAATAATCCAGGACTGCGCGCATCGCCGAAAGCTCCCATCGCTGGGTGTACCCGGCTATTACTAGAGCACGATCCGTGCCACGCGGCAAATCAGGGAAGATGCGGCTATCGCATCAGCCGCTTCGCGAGGTGAACCGACTGCCAGTCGCCGAGACCGGTATCCTCGAAGCCGGCCTTCTTCGCAAGACCGCGCATCTCGGCATTGGCCCGCGCGGTCTCGGCCGCGATCATCTCGTGGCCGCGATGGCTCGCGTGCTGCTCCATCGCCGTTATCATCTGGAAGCCAACGCCTTTGCGCTGGAAGACATCGGCAACGGAGATGGCGAAATCGCCGTGACGTGCGGCCGTATCATAGGCGTAGAGCGTCTCGCCGATGATCGTGCTCCGTCCCTCCTGCCTGAGCTCGGCGAGCAAGGTGAGATGATCGGGATGTCCGGCCCTGGCGACGCATTCGGCCGCGAGCACGGCAAAGTCCGTCCGCGCGCCCATGAAGCGCCTGTTGCGCGTCGTCGCGGAAAGGCGCGTGAAATAGATCGAGAGGCTTTCTACGTCAGATGCATTGGCGGCCCTGATGCAGACCGCGCCGCTCGTCTCATTTGGCTCGACGACAGCATCCAGAGATAATCGTGACATGCGCGAGGCTCTCGGCAGGTTGCAGGAACTGCACACCTAGCCGATGCCGCGTGCTTGCCGCTTGGACGGGGCTGCCAATCTTGCGGCCGGAAACGAACAGCGCGTTGCCCTGTGCCGTATGTCACACAGGCGAGATTGAAGGCTGCATTCGTGCCGCTTTCACGCGGCCTCGCGCGTGCCGACGCGCCGCTCCGGCCGCGCCGCAATCATCGACTGCTCCTCGCCGTCCTGCGGCGCGCCCCAGAATTCGCGTACGGTCGGTCCCCATTTCAGCCGGCGTGCCCGCAGAAATTCCAGGATCTCGTGCGGCCAGACCCTGCGGCCCATCTGCGTGTACCAGCGCATGGCATGACGCAGGCCCGCGTCACGCTGAAACAGCACCCGCCAGATCGCCTTGGGACGACATTGCAACACCATCTCCGTGAACTTGAACCAGACCAGCACGCGCCACGGCGCCATGTAACGCGTGGCCAGCACCTGATGCTTGTAGTCCCAGCGGCGGCGGTCGGGCTGGATCACGCGGCGCTCGGCCGCGAGACGGAAATACGGCGTCCAGCGATGCGGAGTGACGTAGAGCAACTGGACCTGATCGGGATCGTAGGCGAGCAGCTGCTTCAATCCGCGCCAGTGGTCGCGATCGGTCTCCTCCTCGAACCCGACCACCCAGGTCGCCATCGACAGGATGCCGTGCTGCCGCAGCAGGCGGATGGCCTCGCGGTCGGTCGCGGTCGTGGCGCC
Organism: Bradyrhizobium sp. YR681; assembly: GCF_000282615.1. Lineage (GTDB taxonomy): Bacteria > Pseudomonadota > Alphaproteobacteria > Rhizobiales > Xanthobacteraceae > Bradyrhizobium. Next base: position 28,187 of record NZ_AKIY01000293.1, read on the forward strand.
CTTTCGGATCAGCTCCAGCGTCTTCTCGTCGGTGTTTTCGAGCCCGAGCAGGAAGCGCTGCCAGCCGGCCTTCTTGTAGAGATGCAGCATGTCGGCATCGCGCACGATGTCGTCGGCGCGTGTCGAGCCAACCAGGATGAGGTCGACATTCTCGGCGATCAGCGCTTCGAGGAAGGCACGCCATGCCTTCTTCGACACGGTGGGATTTTCATCGGCGAAGTTGATGACCTTGACGCCGTGCTCGCGGTGCAGCCACGCCAGCTCCTTGGCGAAGCGAACGGGATCGCGGTGGCGCCAGCGCGTCCAGAAGCCGCGCTGGCCGCAATAATTGCACAGATGCGGGCAGCCGCGCGAGAACTGCACGACCACGGCACGCAGGCCGCCCCAATAGCTGTAACGCGCGTGATCGATCAGTTCCCAGCCGATACGATAAGCGTCCAGATCCGCGATCACAGGCGCGGGGGGCGTCGCACGCGGACCGGTGGCGTCGCGAAACGCGATGCCGGCGATGCCGCCGAGATCTTGACCATATTCCAGCGCGCGCATCAGGCGCCGCGCCGTCTCCTCGCCTTCGCCGCGAACGACGGCACTGACATAAGGCTCATCGCGCAGGATCTCGCGCCAGTGATAGGTCGGAAACACGCCGCCATAGACGATCAGCACGCGCGGCATCGCCTTGACCAGAGCCTCTGCGAGCTCCGCGATGACGGGATGCCCGGAGGTCGAACCGGAATGGCCGAACAGCACGGCGTCCGGCGCGAAGCGGCTCGCTTCGCTGATGATGTCCGCGACGGGCATCGGGCCGAACTCGGCATCGATCAGCCGCACGGTGTGACCGTCGTCGATCAGCGGACCGCCGATCGCGAGCAGGCCGAGCGGCGGCAGATGATCGTCCGGGATCCGGCTGCCGATCGAGGGATGAGGCACGTTGACGAGAAGAACACGCATGGACTTTCGCTCCCGCTTTGGTTGGCGTGATCGTCCGTCCCACTTCCTTGAAGAAGCCCAATCCCCCGACTGAACCTTGAAGATATGAAGCACAACCGCCGCGGAGACTCTTGCTCAGCTCCGCCCCGGTGTTACGCCCGCGAGAGCGACGGCACCTCCTCCGGCATGATCGCCTGGAGGCCGCCGAAGCGGCGCTCGCGGCCATGGAAAGAAGCCAGCGCCGCAGCGAGATCGCCCGCGTCGAATTCGGGCCACATCCGCTCGGTGAAGTGCAATTCGGCATAGGCGCCTTCCCAGAGCAGGAAGTCCGACAGCCGCTTCTCGCCCGAGGTACGGATGATGAGGTCGACGTCGCGAAGGCCGGCTTCGCCCGTGACGAGCTGCGAGAAGGCTTCGCGGGTCAGGCTGGTCAGCGCGGCCGCCTTCGCCGCGGCGTTGAGGATGGCGTCGCGCGCGGAATAGTCGACGGCGATGCGCAGGTGAAGCGTGCTGCCGTGCGCGGTTGCGTCCTCGGCGCGCGCGATCGCATTGGCGATACCGTCCGGCAGCCGGTCGCGGCGGCCGATCACGGAGAGGCGCACGCCGTTCTTGACGAGGCTCTGCACCTCGTTGGCGAGATAGAAGCGCAGCAGGGTCATCAGCGCCGCGACCTCGGCCTTCGGCCGGCGCCAATTGTCGGTGGAGAAGGCATAGAGCGTCAGGGTGCCGATGCCCTGCTTCGGCGCGGCCTCGACGATGCGGCGGATCGTCTCGACGCCGGCCTCGTGGCCGCGCAAGCGCGACAGGCCGCGCCGGGTAGCCCACCTGCCGTTACCATCCATGATGATGCCGACGTGAAGCTTCTCGTTGCGGGCGGTCATGTTACGAGAGGTCATGTCACTTTGCATTGCAAAGTCTCCGGTCAAAAAAGGGGGATCAGGTCGAAATGATGCCGAGGCGGCCGAGCGGCGGCGCCTCGCGCCCGGCGGCTTTCGCAGCGTCGCGCACCAGCCGCTCGAGCACCGCGAGATAGTCGAGGAAGCGGCGGCGGCCGGCCTTGGTCAGCCGGCAGGTGGTATGTGGACGGTTGCCCTCATAGCCCTTGGTCACCTCGACGAGGCCGGCTTCCTGGAGCACGGCGAGATGCCGGCTGAGATTGCCGTCGGTGAGGCCGCAGAGCTGCTTGAGATCGGCGAAGGCCAGACCCTTCGGATGCGCCATCAGCGACGTCAGAAGCCCGAGCCTCGCCTTCTCGTGGATGACGCGATCGAGCCCTTCGTAAGAGAACGGCGCGTTGTCAGTCTTCGACATCATGGTCTCCGGACGCAAAGTACAGAATGCCTGCCATCACCGACTGCCCGATCGCGAAGGGCAGGCCCATGGTCCATGGCGACAGCGTGTGGGTTTGGCTCGCGAGCACGACGACGGCGAAGCCGGACACGAAGTACCAGGCCCCCGCGAGCGCGACGGTGCGCGGCAACGAGCGGACGGAGGCAAAAATGCCGAGCGATACCAGGATCTGCCACAGGCCCGGCAGCAGCCACAGCGTCTCGGACGCAAATTTCCACATCACCACCGCGAGCAGGACGCCGGCCACGCCTGCGGGCAGGAACTGCTCGACGGCCTGGTGGATCATGGCATCGGCCAGGCCCGAATGATGGCGGCGCGAACGCGCGCGCATCTCGATGCCGATCACCAGCCCGGAGAGCGCGGCGGCAACGAACCAGCCGAAGAAGAAGCCGAGCGGCGCGCTGGTGGCATCGTCGAGCAGCCAGAATTGCAGGATCGCAGTGAGAAGCGCGACGGCGCCGGTCGCAGCCATCGTCGCCGGGCCATAACCGCGGAACGCAGTGCCCGCCGCAATCTGGCTGCGGATCGCCACGATATCCGCCAGTGCCTTGTCGAGATCGCGCATCGGCAATGCCAAAGCCCCGCTCCGCCCAATGACCCGGAATCGTCAAACCCCGTTACTTTGTATTGCAAAGTATAGCATCGCAAAGTAAAGGCAAGGCCGATTGTCGCAGCTGGAGGCCCGCGCCCACACAAACAACTGCCGGTTGCGCCACGCCTCCTCCCACAGGTAAGATGGCTCGAAAGGCATTCCGGGGGGAAGCATGTGGCTTAAGTCATTTGTCGTTGCGTCACTGTTGCAGGTCGGCATCGCGGGAGTGGCGCATGCGAAGGGACCGTTCGGCACCGTCAATGTCGGCAACTGGATCGGCGGCGCTTTCAGCAACGACGAAACGGGCGCCTTCTCCCATTGCGCCGCGACGACGCCTTATGCGAACGGCGTCATCCTCGTCGTGAGCCAGAATTCCGCCGGCACATGGTCGCTCGCCTTTGCGAGTCCCAGCTACCGCTTCGACAAGGGCGAGAACGCCGCGATCGACGTGACCTTTGACGGCCGGGAGCAGGCCCGGCTGTACGCCACGGCGTATCAGTCCAACATGCTCACGGCCATCATGCCGCTCAATGTGGTGCGTACCTTCCAGAAGGCGAGCCTGATGGTGGCGACGGCCGGCCGCGCGGTGCTGAACTTCGACCTGACCTCGACGGGCCCCGTGATCGCGGCCTTGGCCAATTGCGTGACCAAGGTGAAAGCGGACGGACTCGACAAGGCCGGTGACTTCACCAAGATGGCCGCCAAGCCGCAACCCGCCCCGGACAAGCCGGCGCCACCGGCCGGCGGCAAAGCTGCGCGGGCCAAGAGCGGCACCGGCTTCGTGGTCAGCGCGAACGGCCACGTCGTCACCAACAACCATGTGATCGACGGCTGTGTCGGCGACATCAAGGGCAACCTCACCGGCGAGGTCTCGATGGTGCTGCGCGTCGTATCGAGCGATGCGAACAACGATCTCGCTCTGTTGCAGGCGCCGTCGACGACGACCTTCAAGGACTTTGCGCGGATCCGCGACCGCTCGATCCGGTCCGGCGATTCCGTGGTCGTCATCGGCTTTCCCTTCCATGGTCTTCTGACTTCGGATTTCACCGTGACCACCGGCATCGTCAGTTCGCTCAGCGGCATGCGCAACGACTCGCGCTTCCTGCAAATCAGCGCGCCGGTGCAGCCCGGCAACAGCGGCGGGCCGCTGTTCGACACCGCCGGGCAGGTCGTGGGCGTGGTGACCGCAAAGATTCCCGCATTGCGCATCGCCGCCGCGACCGGCGACATTCCCGAAAACATCAACTTCGCCATCAAGACCGGCGCGCTGCGCGACTTCCTCGACAATTCGGTGGTGCCCTACCAGACCGCGGAGCCGAAGGGTGAACTCAAGACCACCGACATCGCCGGCAACGCGCGGCCCTATACGATGCTGATCTCATGCAACGCGACCGAGCAGGCCGACGCGAAGAGATAGCCTCCCGAGCAAGGCAAGCGGCCACGCCAACCAGTGCCGTCATTCCCCGCGAAAACGGGATATCCAGTAGGCCGCGGCTTATCGATTCAAAGCGCACGCTGTCCCGGATTTCGCTGCGCTCCATCCGGGCTACGAAGCAAATCGCCCGCGACGACTAATTCGGCGCCACCGGCCGCGCCCGCCGCGGCGTTCGCGGTTGCGGCGGCTGGCCGTAGGCCATGCGGGGATTGCGGTCGCAGAACAGCAGCCGGCCGGAGACGCTGGCTTGGCACTGCTCATAGGTGCTGTAGGCGCATTCGCCGGGATAGTCGTATTCGCCGCCCTGGGCACACCAGGGATAGTCGCGGGCAGAAGCGGGCGCGGCGGTGACGACACCGGCAAGGATGGTGGCGCCCAGTGTCAGCAGCGCCAATTGCGTCTTGCGCATGATCCCGACTCCTCTCTTGGTGGCGCGGGATACGCGCCATCTATCATCAGGTTTCGCCGCGGCGTTTTATTCCGAATCAACAAGCCAATGCACGAAAGAAAAAAGCCCTGCCGAACGGCAGGGCTCCAATCGCGGTCATCACAAGATCGCTACTCGACCTTCAGGCCGGCGAACTCGACGACCTTCTTCCATTTGGCGGTCTCGGCCTCGATCTCCTTGCCGAACTCTTCCGGCGTCAGCACCAGCGGATCGCCGCCGAGCTCGACCAGGCGCTTGGTCATGTCGGGCTCCTTCATGAGCGCGTTGATCTCGGTGTTGAGCTTGGCGATCATGTCCTTGGGCATGTTCTTCGGCGCGCCCATGCCGAACAGCGCGCTCGCCTCGTAGTCCTTCACGGTCTCGCCGATCGCGGGCACGTCCGGCAGTTGCGGCGAGCGCTGCGCAGTGGTGACACCGAGCGCACGCAGCGAGCCGGAGCGGATGTGCTGGATGATCGAGGGCATGTTGTCGAAGATCACCTGCACCTGACCGCCGAGCATGTCCGTGATCGCGGGCGCCGCACCGCGATAGGGCACGTGCTGCATCTTGCATCCGGTCATCGCCATGAACATCTCGCCGGACAGATGCACCGAGGTGCCGTTGCCGGACGAGGCCATGTTCACCTTGCCGGGATTGGCCTTCACATATTCGATGAACTCGGCGACGGTCTTGGCCGGCACGTCCTTGTTCACGGTCATCACGTTCGGCACGCGCTGGAAGGCGGCGATCGGCGCGATGTCGCGAACGAAGTTGAACTTGAGATTGGCGTAGAGCGTCGCATTGATGTAGTTGGCCGGATTGACCAGCAGCACGGTATAGCCGTCGGGCTCGGCATTGATGACGGATTCGGTGCCGATATTGTTGCCGGCGCCCGGCTTGTTCTCGATCACGAATTGCTGGCCGAACTTTTCCGACAGCCGCTGGCCGATCAGACGGGCCAAAATGTCGGTGGCGCCACCCGGCGGGTAGCCGACCACGAACTTCACCGGCCGGGACGGATAGTCGGCGGCAAAGGCTTTCGAGAGCGGGCTGGCTGCAAGAGGAGTGGCGGCAAGCAGGCCCAGCGCGTTACGGCGAGTGATCATCTCAAGGGTTCTCCCAGGTGTTGTTCTTCAAAGAGGGTTGTTCTTGAAAGTCGGATATCTTGAAAGTGGCGTCATTGCGGTTGTAACAAAGCTAGCCGCAGGCGGATAGTGCGCGGCACGCATCACGACGAAAGGATAAGGCATGCCGGTCAAGGTCGAAGCCCTCGATCATCTCGTGATCAACGTCACCGACGTCGCTGTAACCGCCGAGTGGTACGGCAAGATTCTCGGCATGGAAGTCAAGGTGTTCGACCCCGGTGGCGGCAAAGCGCCGCGGACTTCTCTTCAATTCGGTAACCAGAAGATCAACGTCCGGCCGCGCGATGCCGACAAGGTGGAGTGGTTCACCGCGAACCACCAGACCGCCGGCAGCGAGGACCTGTGCTTCCTCACCTCGGCTGCACCCGACGAGGTGGTGGCGCATTTGAAGGCACATGGCGTCACGATCGAGGAAGGCCCGGTTCCCAAGCAGGGCGCCCGCGGCACGCTGCGCTCGGTCTATTGCCGGGACCCGGATGGGAGCTTGATCGAGATCTCGTCATACGTGGACGGTGGCCGGTAGGGCCCTGCTCCCGACCCCAAACACCGTCATTGCGAGCGAAGCGAAGCAATCCAGAATCCCTCCGCGGAGGGATCCTGGATTGCTTCGTCGCAAGGGCTCCTCGCAATGACGGCGGAGAGACCGCCCTCCCCCGATTTGCTCCCCGCGCCATCAGGTGGCAGGAAGACGCAATCATCAAGAGGCCGCCGCACGCAAGATGCAGGCTGCACGGGGAGGATTCATGTCTATTCAACAGAGCGCAGCCGGAATCGTGGGCCCGTTCGACGGGCTCGACGTGCCCTGGCTGCTCAAGATGCGCGCCGAGATGCGCAGCTCGCATCCGTTCCTGATCTGGGCGCCGTTCGACGCGCCAGCGCGGCGCTGGAGCTATGGCGAGTTTCACGAGCGGGTCGGCGCGCTCGCGGCGGGGCTGGTGAAGCGCGGCATCAAGCCCGGCGAGTACGTGCTCATTCATCTGGACAATTGCATCGAGGCGCTGCTGGCCTGGTTTGCCTGTGTCGAGCTGGGCGCCATCGCCGTCACCACCAACACCCGCTCGGCGCCGGCCGAGATCGAATATTTCGCCGATCATTGCGGCGCGGTCGCCGCGATCACGCAGCCGGCCTATGCGGAAGTCGTCGCGCAGAACTGCCGCAACATTCGCTGGATGGCCGTGACCTCGCACGATGCAGGCGCAGCGCCGTCGCAGCCTGTCTCACGCGACGACGGTTTTGAGCAGCTGTTCGCCGACAGCGCCGACCGTCCCAGGCGCGCGACCGATCCGCTCGCTCCGTGCAGCGTGCAATACACGTCGGGCACGACATCGCGGCCGAAGGCGGTACTCTGGACCCATGCCAACGCGCTGTGGGGCGCCAAGATCAACGCCGCGCATGAGGACCTGCATGCGAGCGACGTGCACCAGACCTATCTGCCCCTGTTCCACACCAATGCGCTGGCCTATTCCATGCTGGCAACGCTGTGGGTCGGCGGCTCCTGCGTGATCCAGCCGCGCTTCTCCGCCAGCAGGTTCTGGGGCGTCGCGCGCGAGCACGGCTCGACCTGGACCTCGACCATTCCGTTCTGCATGAAGGCGCTGCTCGAGCAGGAGATCCCGAAGGACCACAAGTTCCGCCTGTGGGGCACCGCCATCAACGAGCCGCCGGCCTTTGCCGCCTTCGGCGTCAAGATGATCGGCTGGTGGGGCATGACCGAGACCATCACCCACGGCATCGTCGGCGAGGTCGACCAGCCCAACATCCCGATGTCGATCGGCCGCGCCGCACCGGAATATGTCATCCGCATCACCGACGATGACGGGCGTCCGACCGACATCGGCGACACCGGCAATCTCGCGATCAAGGGCATCCCCGGCCTGTCGCTGTTCGCCGAATATCTGCACAACGACAAGGCCACGCGCGAGAGCTTTGACGAGCGCGGCTTCTTCCTCACCGGCGACCGCGTCGAGCGTCTCGCGAACGGCTTCATCAAATTCGGCGACCGCGCCAAGGACATGCTGAAGGTCGGCGGCGAGAACGTCGCGGCCTCCGAGATCGAGCAGGTGATCGCGCTCGTGCCCGGTGTGCGCGAGGCGGCGGTTGTGGCAAAGAAGCATCCGATGCTGGACGAAGTGCCTGTCGTCTTCATCATCCCGCATGGCGGCGTTGCCGGCGCGGCGCCGGATCTGCACGACAGCGTGATGGCCGCCTGTCGCAAGAGCCTCGCCGACTTCAAGCTGCCGCGCGAGATCAGGCTCGTCGACGACATGCCGCGCTCGACCCTGGAGAAGGTGGCGAAGGCGGAGCTGCGGAAGATGGTGGGGTGAGTTCGTAGGGTGGGTTAGCCGCAGGCGTAACCCACCATGCTTCGGCGATAGCCTGACGAGGTTGGTGGATTACGCCTGCGGCTAATCCACCCCACGCAGCCCGTCTAGAACGATCCCAGCGCCACCGGGCGGAATGCCTGCAACAGCTGCTGGTCGAGCTTGCCGCCCATGCCCTCCATCATCGTGAAGGCACGCGAATGCGTGAACGGCATGCGGTAGGCGCGCTTTTCCACGAGCGCCGCGTAGATGTCGACGATCGTCGTCAGGCGCACGATGTCGCTGATCTGGTTCGACGACAGCGCATTGGGATAACCGGAGCCATCGAGGAATTCGTGGTGATGCAGCACGACGTCGAGCATCTCCGGCGGGAAACCGCCCTGGGCTGCGAGCGCGTCATAGCCGCGGCGCGGATGCTGGCGGACTTCGGCCATCTCCTCGTCGGTCAGCTTGCCCGGCTTGTCCAGCAGCACGGACGGAACGAAGGCCTTGCCGACATCGTGCAGCAGCGCGGCACGGGTCAGGCGGCGCTGGTCGTCCTCGCGCATGCCGAGATGCTGGGCGAAGGAGACCGCAAATCCGGTGACGAACAGGCAGTGACGATAGCTGCCGACATGGTGGCAGCCGACCGTGGTGAGCCATTCGCGCAGCGAGGAGTGCTTGATCGCCTTCAGGATCTTGCTCTCGGCGGCGATGACGTCGTCGAAGGTCAGGGGCACGCCGAGCGGCAGCTTCTCGAACATCTTCTTGAGCACCGCATGCGCCGCCTCGACGCCGCGGTTGAGGGTCTTGCCGCGATCGGTCGCGTCATAGGTGGCGGTGTCGGGGAACGCGGCGCGGATGCGCTGGAGAATATCCTCGGGCTGGAGCGGCCGCGAGATGGTGTCGGTGGCTCCGAGCGCCCAGGCCTGCATGGTGCCGTGGTGCAGGGCATCGGCGAGCACGAACAGCCGCGGCATGGTGCGATAGGCATCGCCGCGCAGCTTGTTGCGCACCCGCTGCACGCTCTCGGGCGAACGCAGATTGATGTCGACCACGAGGCCGGACAGATCGCGCGAGGGCTGCTCGGGGATCTCCTGCGTCGTCACCGTCGAGACCTCGCCCACGGCCTTCAGGATGCTGGCGAGCTCGTTGCTCGCATCGCTCCGGTCGGAGGCGAGCAGAAGCCGGCGTTTGGCGGCGGATTTGGCTGGCGCGTTCATGGCTTCCCCAAAAGCACGGGACTGGATTTGGCGTCAGCCTAAGCCGGATCAGGTTCTCCGGCCCTTAAGAGGCGTGCTCAACGGAACCCTGACGGATTGGGTGCAATTTTAGGGATTTCGGGTTCCTTGGCGGGAACTGTAGATGCGTGAAACAACCCCATGCACAGTAGAGATGGCGTTGAAAATAAACGGGATTTTTTGGGCTCCCTGCCGCCCAGCCTCGGCTGTCGTCGCCCGGCTTGACCGGGCGACCCAGTATTCCAGAG
>NZ_AKIY01000294.1 GCF_000282615.1 Bradyrhizobium sp. YR681
CCAGCTCCGCCGGCGTTGCCGGCAACGGCAACACCGTGTCGATCTCCGGCAGCAGCGAGCAGGTCTCGCTGACGGGCAACAATGTGAGCGCGACGGTCAGCGGCACCAGCGACGCCCTCACCATCAGCGGCAGCAGCACCAGCGTGAGCACCGCCAATGCCACGGCGATCACGGTCACCGGCACGGCCAGCTCGGCCACGATCAGCGGCGACGGCAACTCTGTGTCGATCGCGGGGGCCAGCGACCAGGTCACGCTCACCGGCAACAACGAGGTCGTGACGATCAGCGGCACCGGTGCCTCGCTCTCCGTCAACGGCAGCAATGCCTCCGTGACGACCACCAATGCGGCCGCAATCACGGTCACGGGCACGGCGAGCTCGGCGACGGTGACCGGCAACGGCAACGCGCTGTCGATCGCGGGCGCAAGCGACCAGGTGACGCTGACAGGCAACAATGCAGCAGTCACGATCAGCGGGGTCAGCGATATCCTCGTCGTGAGCGGCACCAACGAGACGATCACGACCACGAGCGCGGCAGCCATCACGCTGACCGGCAGCGGCAGCACGGCAACCGTCAACGGCGCCGGAAATACCATCTCGATTACGGGCACCAGCGATCGGGCAACGGTGACCGGCAACGGTGAAACCGTCAGCATCGGCGGTACCGGCAACAGCCTCGTCATTAGCGGCAGCAGCGAGACGATCACCACCAGCAGCGCCGCGGCGGTGACGATATCCGGCACCGGCAGCTCGGCAACCGTCACGGGGAACGGCAACGCCGTCACCATTGCGGGGACCAGCGACGCGGTGACGCTGAACGGCACCGGCGACAGCGTGACCGTCAGCGGCAGTGCCGGGACGATCAATGCATCCGCCGCGCTGGCCGTCACCATGACGGGAACCAGGAGTTCGGCGACGATCGGCGGCAGCGGCCATGCGGTGACTGTCACCGGCAGCAGCGATGCCGTCACCCTGACGGGGACGAGTGACACCGTGACGGTCAGCGGTGCGGCGGCAACCGTCACCACCAGCAACGCCACGAGCGTGACGCTGATCGGGACGGGCAGCTCGGCCACGGTCAATGGCAGCGGCAACACGGTGGCGATCACCGGGACCAGCGATCGCGCGACGCTGACGGGCAACAACGCGGTCGTGACCATCAGCGGCCTCAGCGACACGCTGGTGGTCAGCGGCAGCAACGCCTCCGTGACGACCACGAGCGCGGCGACGATCACGGTCAGCGGGACCGGCAGCTCGGCGACGGTGAGCGGCAATTCCAACAAGGTTTCGATCACGGGAACGAGCGATCAGGTGACGCTGAACGGTACCAGCGACAGCGTGACCGTGAGCGGGGTCGGCACCTCGCTGACGATCGGCAGCGGCAGCGCCTCCGTCACCACGACCAGCGCCGCCTCGATCGCGGTCGCCGGTAGCGGCGTCTCGGCGACAATCACGGGCAGCGGCAACACGGTGTCGATTGCCGGCAGCAGCGACGTGCTGACGGTGACCGGCAGCAACGCGGTCGTGTCGATCACCGGGACCGGTGACACGCTGACGGTCAGCGGCAGCAATGCCTCGGTGAGCGCAACCCATGCGGCCGCGATCACGGTCAGTGGCACCGCCAGCTCGGCGACGATCGGCGGCGACGGCAATGCGATAACGATTGCCGGCACGAGCGATCAGGTGACGCTCTCCGGCAACAACACAGCGGTGAGCATTACCGGAACGGCGGCCACGCTCGCCGTCAGCGGCAGCAATGAGCTGGTGACGACGAGCCATGCCGCGGCGATCACTGTGAGTGGTGCCGGAAGCTCGGCAACCGTGACCGGCAACGGCAATACGGTGTCGATCACCGGAAGCAGCGATCAGGTGACGCTGACCGGCACCAGCGACAGCGTCAGCATCACCGGCGCGAGCGCGACGCTCGCCCTGAGCAGCGGCAGCGCATCGGTGGTAACGGCCAGCGCGGCAGCCATCACGATCGCCGGGACCGGCAGTTCGGCAACGATCAGCGGTGACGGAAATTCGGTCGCGATCACCGGCACCAGCGAGCAGGTCACCGTGGCCGGCAACAACGCCGCCGTCACGATCACGGGCGGCAACGACACCCTCGTGTTGACGGGCAGCAACGACACGGTGACCACGAGCAGCGGCGCGGCGATTACCGTTTCCGGTGCGGGGAGCTCGGCGGTCATCGACGGCGACGGCAACGCCGTTGCCATCGTGGGCGCCAGCGACACGGTCACGTTGACCGGAACAGGTGACAGCCTGGTCGTCAGCGGCAGCAACGCCATTGTCAATGCCTCGAGCGCGCTTGCCGTGACCATCACCGGGGCAGCGAGCTCGGCGACGATCGGCGGCGACGGTCACGCCGTGACGATCAACGGAACCAGCGATGCCGTGACCTTGAGCGGTGCGGGCGACACTGTGACTGTCACCGGTTCCAGCGCCACGGTCAGCACGACCAGCGCGGCCTCGGTGACCGTGACGGGGACCGGCAGCTCGGCGGCGATCAGCGGCGATGGCGACACGATCGCGATCGCCGGTGACAGCGATCAGGTGACGGTGACCGGCAACAACGAAACCATCAGCATCGGCGGTGCCGGGGATGCGCTGGTGATCAATGGCAGCAATGCCGCGGTGAGCACCACCAGTGCGGCCTCGGTGACCGTGACGGGAACCGGCAGCTCGGCGGCGATCAGCGGCGATGGCGACACCATTGCGATCGCCGGCACCAGCGACCAGGTGACGGTAACGGGTGACAATGAAGTCATCAGCATCGGCGGCGCCGGCAACACGCTGGTGATCAGCGGCAGCAACGACACGGTGATCGCGACCAGCGCCGCGGCGGTGACGCTCGCGGGCACAGGCAGCTCGTTGACCCTTGGCGGGGACGGCAATGCCGTCTCGATCACGGGAACCGGAAATCAGATCACGCTGACGGGTAATGGCGACACCGTCGCCATCGGCGGCAGCAACGGGATCATCATCGCGAGCGGTACCAACGAGCTGTATCTCGCCGATCGTGGCACCGGTCAGGTGACGATCGACAATGCGACTGCGCCGGGTGCGGCCGCACAGGGCGAACTGGATTTCGCCTCCGACGTCGCAAGCCAGGATCTCTGGTTTGTCCAGAGCGGAGACGATCTCGTCATCGACATCCTCGGGACACAGGACCAGTTCACGATCAGCGATTGGTTCGGATCGAACCCGAGTGCGGCGCTGGCGGAGATCACCGCGGGAGACGGCCTGCATCTCGACAGCTCGGTGTCGCAGCTGGTCCAGGCGATGGCATCGTATGCCGGCGCCAATCCCGGCTTCTTGCCATCGACGGCAACGCAGATGCCGAACGATCCGAGCCTGCAGACCGCGATTGCTTCGGCATGGCACTAGCTGGTGACATCAACACGGGCGTCGTGACGTTCGATGAGGCCGTCGAGGCCTTGCGCGCAGGCCGATTGGATGCAGCGGCGTCCGCCTGCCAGGTGATCCTGGCAGCGGACCCCGCCCATGATGGCTGCATGAATGTGCTAGGGATCGCCGCGCTGCTGCGCGGAGACGCGGCCTCTGCGCGCGCGCTGCTCGAACAGGCGGTCGGGCTGGCGCCGGAGAACGCCAGCTATCACGTCAATCTTGCAAAGGTGCTGCACGCACTTGGCGCGCTGGACGAGGCCGAGCAGCAATTCCGCAGCGCCATCCGTCTCGGTCCCGGCGAGGCCGATGGCCATCTCGGTCTGGCCCATCTGCTGCGGGCGCAGGGGCGAGCGGAGGAAGCCTCGGGCTGCCTCTCGGAGGCGGTACGGCTGCGGCCGGACGACGCGGACACGCGCGGCATCCACGCCAATCTGCTGCACGATCTCGGCCGTCTCGACGAGGCGGAGCTGCACTATCTCCAAGCGTGCCGCGTCAGGCCGGATTTTCCCGAAGTCCTCAACAATCTCGGCAATATTTGCCAGTCACGGGGACGCCTGGAGGAAGCCGAAGCGCATTTTCGCCGGGCCTTGTCCTGCCGGCCGGAGTTTCCGGAGACCTGCAACAATCTCGGCAATCTTTTGCGCGAACTCGGCCGTCCAGAAGAGGCGGAGGGCTATTGTCGCGAGGCATTGCGGCTGCGGCCCGACTATCCGACGGCGCACAACAACCTTGGCAATGCGCTGAAGGAACACGGCGCGTACGAGGCCGCCGAATTCCACTACCGCGAGGCGCTTCGCCTGAAGCCGGACTATGCCGAAGTCTACAACAATCTCGGCTCTTTGTTCGGGGACTTCGCCGCGCTCGACAAGGCGGAGGACTGCTACCGCCGCGCCATCGCGCTGCGCAGCGGCTATTCCGAGGCCCTGGCCAATCTCGGAATGACGCTGCTTGGCGCAGGGAAGTTCGAGGAGGGATGGCAGGTTTATGATGCCCACCGCAAGATCGAGCGGCGCGACGATCTGACCGGCCCGCAATGGACCGGAGACGACATCGAGGGGCGCACGCTGCTGATCTACGCCGAGCAGGGTTTTGGCGATATGCTCCAGTTCAGCCGGTTCGTCCCTCTTGCCGCGGGGCGCGGGCGTATCGTCTTCGAGGTGCCGCGACCGCTGCACGGCCTTCTGGCGCAGATGCCCGGCGTCGACCAGATCGTGGCGCGCGGCGATCCGTTGCCGCATTATGACGTGCGTTGCGCGCTGATGAGCCTGCCGCGCTGGCTCGGCATCAGGTCCGGCCGGCTCCGGGGCGAGGCGCCGTATCTTGCCGCCGACCGCGGCCGGATCGCCAAATGGCGTAGCCGTGTCGAGGCGCTGCCTGGGCTGCGCGTGGGCCTCGCATGGGCGGGGAATCCGGCGCTGAAGAACGACCGGCGCCGCTCCATCACGCTGGACCGGCTCGCAGCGCTTGCCGATGTCGCGGGCGTCTCTTTCGTGTCGCTCCAGAAGGGCGAGGCATCGGCGCAGATGTCGGCGCCACCGCCGGGCCTCACCGTGCACGACTGGACCGCGGAGCTCGCCGATTTCGCCGATACCGCGGCGCTGATCTCGACCCTCGATCTGGTGATCACCGTCGACACATCGATCGTGCATCTGACGGGTGCGCTCGGCCGGCCGGTCTGGCTGCTCAACAGGTTCAACAGTTGTTGGCGCTGGCTGTTCGATCAAGCGCGCAGCCCATGGTACGCGACGTTACGGCAGTTCAAGCAGCCGGCGCCGGGTGACTGGGATGCCGTCGTGGCTGACGTCAGGACCGCGCTCGTGGAGCGCGCTGCGAATGCCCTGCCACGGGGCGCGTTCGACGAGGCGCTGGGGCATCATCAGGCCGGCCGCCTCGACCAGGCCGAGATCATCTACCGCCGCTTGCTGAACAGGAATCCCGACCACGCCGGAAGCCTCCATCTGCTCGGCGTCGTCCATTTCCAGCGCGGCGAGCACGCCCGCGCCGTCGACTATATCGGCCGCGCGGTCGATATCGCGCCGAAGGACGACAATTTCCGGCATAATTTCGCCAACGCTCTTGGCGCGCTTGGTCGCCGTGCCGAAGCCGAGACCCAGTATCGCCTGGCGATCGACCTGAACGAGGATCATGCGAACGCGCACGGCTCGCTTGGCCTGCTGCTTCAGGAGACGGGACGGCTCGACGAAGCCGAGCCGCATTTGCGACACGCCTATCGGCTCAAACCATCGTCCGAGATCGCCTGCAACAATCTCGGCATCCTGCTGTGCCGAAGGGAGATCCTCGACGAGGCCGAGGCGAAATTTCGCGAAGCCCTGCAGATCAATCCCGATTTTGCTCCGGCGCATGCCAATCTCGGCAGCATTCTGCGTGCGTGTGGCGCGCTCGACGAAGCCGAAGCGCAATGCCGCCGCGCGCTCGCATGCGATGCAAACCTGGCCGAGGGCCACTTCGTCCTGGCGCAGGTGCTCGAGGCCCGCGAGCGCTACGACGAAGCGGAACGCGCCTATCGCAAGGCGATCGCGCTGAAGCCCGATTGTGCGGATTGGTACAACGATCTTGCCAAGCTGCTCGTCGATCTGCGCCGGCTCGACGAGGCCTGGCCGTTGTTCGACCGGACGCTGCGCATGCGGCCCGATCATCCCGAAGCCCACAGCAACCGTGCGATTGCGCGACTGCTGACCGGCGATCATGTTGCTGGTTGGGCGGAATATGAGTGGCGATGGAAGCTGAAGAAACGTCCAGGCCGGCTCGACGATTTTGCGCAGCCGGTCTGGAACGGCGAGGACATCAGCGGCCGCACGCTTCTGATTCATGCCGAGCAGGGGTTTGGCGACACGATCCAGTTCTGCCGCCTGGTTCCTCAACTGCGTACAGGCGCGCGCATCGTGCTGGAGGTGCAGCGCGCTTTGGCGCCGTTGCTCAAAGATCTTCCCGGCGTCGATCAGATCGTTCCGCGCGGCGATCCCCTTCCGCCGTTCGACGTCCATTGTCCGCTGCTCGGCCTGTCGCGTCTGCTCGATCTGTCGCTGACCGACGTGCCCGGTCAGGTTCCATATCTCGTTCCGGATGCCGCGCGCATGGAGAGCTGGCGCAAGCGGCTCCGCACCCTCGGGGGCTTTCGTGTCGGCCTCGCCTGGGCCGGCAGCCCGACCATGGCGGATGATCGCCGTCGCTCGATTTCTCCGGACCTCCTCTCGGCGTTGGCGGAGATTCCGGGTGTCTCGTTCGTCTCCTTGCAGAAGCGTGCAGGAGGGCAGGCCAGCGCCGCGCCGTCCGGCCTGGTGCTGCATGACTTCACCGATGAGCTGAACGATTTTGCCGACACCGCCGCGCTGATTGCCAATCTCGATCTGACAATCAGCGTCGACACCGCGGTCATCCACGTCGCGGGCGCGCTGGGGCGGCCGGTCTGGCTCCTCAATCGCTTCAGCGGCTGCTGGCGCTGGCTGCGCGATCGCGATGACAGCCCCTGGTATCCGACGCTGCGTCAGTTCCGGCAACCGCGCCCGGAAGATTGGAGCAGCGTCGTCGCCGCGATCGCGCAAGCGCTCGAGGTCGCGCGTAGAGAAATTGAACCTGCTGCGATGTCGGCGGCGGAATAATGCAAAGCGAGGCGACGGTTCGATAAGACTTTAGGAAAGTTCCATCTTCGCAGGCCGTGCATCGATCTTTGCCGGTCTTGGGAAACGTGCAATAGTCGATAACACGATCTAAAGTGGTGAATGTGGCAGGGTTGGGTGTGGAAGCCGTAAGGCAGGATACGGGGCTGCAGTGTCTTGCGCTGCTGTTGCGATTTCATCAGGTATCGGTGGACCCCGCGCAGATCGCTCACCAGTTTTCGGGCAGCCCGGTCGGCGTGCTGGAAATGCTCCGCTGCGCCAAGCAGCTGAAGCTGAAGGCGAGGGCGGTTCGCGAGAGCTGGTCGGGCCTCACGCGATTGTCGCTGCCCGCCATCATCGAACGTCACGACGGCTCCTTTGCCATTCTCGGCAAGGTCGGTGCGGAGGACGTCCTCATTCACGACCCCGCCGTCAATCGGCCGCAGGTCGTCAAGCGCGCCGAGTTCGAAGGCGGCTGGACCGGCCGCATCGTGTTGATGGCGCGCCGCGCGTCGCTCTCCGATCTCGCGCGCAAGTTCGACGTCACCTGGTTCCTCCAGGCCATGCACAAATATCGCCGGCTGCTCGGCGAGGTCCTGGTAGCGTCGTTTTTCCTGCAGCTGTTTGCACTGGTTACGCCGTTATTCTTCCAAGTGGTGACCGACAAGGTGCTGGCGCATCGCGGTTACACCACGCTCGACGTGCTGGTGTTCGGGCTCATCGTCGTCTCGATCTTCGAGACCGTGCTCGGCGCATTGCGCACCTACGTCTTCTCCCACACCACCAACCGGATCGACGTCGAGCTCGGCGCGCGCCTGTTCCGGCACCTGATCGCACTGCCGATCGCTTATTTCGAGGCGCGGCGGGCCGGCGATTCCGTGGCGCGTGTGCGCGAGCTCGAGAACATCAGGAACTTCCTCACCAGCTCGGCCCTGACGCTGGTGATCGATCTCGGCTTCACCTTCGTCTTCCTTGCGGTGATGTTCTACTACTCGCCGTTCCTGACCTGGATCGTGATCGGCTCGTTCCCGTTCTATATCGCGATCTCGGCCGGCGTGACCCCGATCTTCCGCGAGCGGCTGGACAAGAAGTTCGATCGCGGCGCCGAGAACCAGGCCTTCCTGGTCGAGAGCGTCAGCGCGATCCAGACGCTGAAGGCGATGGCGATCGAGCCGCAGATGCAGCGGCGCTGGGAGGAGCAGCTCGCCTCCTATGTCAGCGCCAGCTTCGACGTGCTCTCGCTCGGCAATTGGGCGAGCCAGTCGGTGCAGTTCATCAGCAAGCTCGTCACCGCGCTGACGCTTTATTTCGGCGCGCGCCTCGTCATCGAGGGCAACCTCTCGGTCGGCGAGCTCATCGCCTTCAACATGCTGGCCGGGCGGGTGGCGCAGCCGGTGCTCCGGCTGGCCCAGCTCTGGCAGGATTTTCACCAGGCGCGCGTCTCGATCGCCCGGCTCGGCGACATTCTCAACGCCGTGCCCGAGCCGATGTTCGATCCCTCGCGGGCGACACTGCCGCCGATCAAGGGCGAGGTGGTCTTCGACCACGTCAACTTCCGCTACCGGCCGGACATGTCGCTGGCGCTCCAGGACATCTCGCTGAAGGTCACGCCGGGACAGGTGATCGGCATCGTCGGGCCCTCCGGCTCCGGCAAGTCGACGCTGACAAAGCTGATCCAGCGGCTCTACGTGCCGGAGGCTGGTCGCATCCTGATCGACGGCATTGACCTGACCGTGGCCGATGTCGCCTGGCTGCGGCGCCAGATCGGCACGGTGTTGCAGGAGAACGTGCTGTTCAACCGCACCATCCGAGAGAACATCGCGCTCGCCGACCCCGGCATGGCGATGGAGCGGGTGATCGCAGCCGCCGAGCTTGCGGGCGCGCACGAGTTCATTCTGGCGCTGCCCGACGGCTACAACACCGTGGTCGGCGAGCGCGGCGCCAGCCTGTCCGGCGGCCAGCGCCAGCGCATCGCGATCGCGCGGGCGCTGGTGACCAACCCCCGCGTCCTGATCTTCGACGAGGCCACCAGCGCGCTCGACTACGAGAGCGAGAACATCATCCAGCGCAACATGCGCAAGATCTGCGCCGGCCGGACCGTCTTCATCATCGCGCACCGGCTCTCGGCGGTGCGCCACGCCGACCGCATCCTCACCATCGAGGCCGGAAGGCTGGTCGAGGACGGCAGCCATGACGAGTTGATCAAGAAGGCGGGGCGCTACGCGATGCTGCACCAGATCCAGGCGGGGCTCCATGTCGTCGGCTGATGTGATCGAGCGCAGGAGCCGCGCGTTCTGGCGCCGCCAGCGCGACGCGCGCGAGTTCCTGCCCGCAGCGCTGGAGATTTTGGAGACGCCGGCCTCGCCCGCCGGGCGCATGGTCGCCCTCACCATTATCCTGTTCTTCGCGATCGCGATCGGCTGGGCGACCTTCGGTCATGTCGACATCATCGCCACCGCCACCGGCAAGGTGGTGCCGACCGGCCGCACCAAGACCATCCAGCCGCTGGAAACCGGCATCGTCTCCGCGATCCATGTCCGTGACGGCGACAAGGTGTCGGCCGGCGATATCCTGGTCGAGCTCGATCGCACGGTGACGCAGGCCGAGCGCAAGCGGGTCGGGCAGGACCTGATCGCAAGCCTGCTCGACGTCGCGCGCTTGTCGGCGCTGCGCCGCAGCTTTAGCGACCTTGCCGCGCCCCGCGATATCGAGGAGCCCGCCGGCGCCTCCGAGGTCGAGATCGCGCGGACGCGGTCCGCCACGCTCGCACAGGCGGCCGAGCAGCAGGCAAAGCTTGCGTCCGTCGTGCAGCAGATCGACCAGAAGCGCGCCGAGGCGCAATCGATCACCGCCGCAATCGCCAAGATCGACGCGACGCTGCCGCTGCTCGAGGAAACCCTCACCATCCGCAAGAAGGCGATGGACATCCAGTACGGCAACCGTATCGCCTGGATCGACGCCCAGACCCGCCTGATCGACCAGCAGAACGAGCGTATCGTGCAGGAACGCAAGCTGGTCGAGATCGAGGCCGCCCGCCGTGCGCTGGAACAGCAATTCGCCCAGACCAAATCCGGCTTCGAGCGGCAGGTGCTGAGCGACCTCTCCGACGCCCAGAAGAAAGCCGACGAGTATCGTCAAGACTCCATCAAGGCGCAGCAGAAGACCGACGAGCAACAGCTGCGTGCGCCGATCGACGGCACGGTGCAGCAGCTCGCGATCCACACTGTCGGCGGCGTGGTGTCGCCGGCGCAGCAGCTGATGATGATCGTGCCGCGCGGCTCCAGCATCGAGGTCGAGGCGATGATCTCCAATAGAGACATCGGCTTCGTCGACCACGGCCAGGACGCCGAGATCAAGATCGATACGTTCAATTTCACTCGCTACGGCCTCTTGCACGGCAAGGTCATCAGCGTCTCGCGCGATGCCATCGTCAAGGACAAGCCGCCGGAGCGAAACGGCGCCGCCAAGCAGGGCGGCGCGCTCGCGGAATCGAGCGAGCCCGCCGGCCAGGAACTGCTCTACGCCGCGCGCGTCTCGCTCGACGGCTCGCAGATGCAGGTCGAGGACAAGATGGTCAACCTCGCGCCCGGCATGGCGGTGACGGTGGAGATCAAGACGGGGCAGCGAAGGATCATCGAGTACGTGATGTCGCCGTTGCTGCGGTATCGGCAGGAGAGCTTGAGGGAACGGTGATGATGAGGTGCTCAAAAGGGCTGGGGACGGTGCTGAGATCAATCGGCGGCAACGGTAGTCACTCGCTCTTCGCAAAGTGTTTCGTTGCTTTAGAAGTGTTGGCTCCGATCACATCGTTTCGTAGAGCAAATGGCGTGTGAGTATCCCGATGAGCGAAAAGGCAGGCATATGGATCTGCCGTTTGATGAATGGAACGGTGTGCCTTGGGAGCGGACTTATCCATCTGTTCAGGAATGACTCGGGGCGGGCATGACTAAAGATCTAATTAGATATGTCCTAATCGCACTTAGCGGAGTGGCCGCTACCGTGTCGTTCTTAAGCGTAGTGCTCATCGGTATCGCGGGGATGAGTTTCAACGACGTGGTACAGAAAATGAACTCACAAGCAGGGATTTATATCTTTCCTACTTTGATTTTGTTTGAGTTTTGTTTCCTTGCGAACGATCTGCTTGTCTATCTCTCACGAAAATTCGACTTCGGATATGGAGTCGGGCTTTCGGAGGTCCGTTTTACCTACAACATGGACAATTTCGATACGCCAATCCCGCTCGCAACAAAGCTTCTACAACTGTACCCGTTGAGCATCGGACTGACGACGTTCATTCTCGTGCTCGTCTTGATAACCCGATAACTGTGCCGGTTCTTGCAGGAGGTCTAACGTGGCTGCGCTTCCAGATGGATTAAATGTTTTGGTTCAGGGCGGAGCCAATTTTCCGGTCGGACCGATCAGCGTCGGAGTTCGGGTTAGGAATGATGGCACGGTATCTGGCGAAGGCTCGGTGGGTGTGTACTCCGGTCGGGGCTCGTACAATCCTGTGACTGGCGAGTGGAGTCTCGCGGTTGGTCTCGGGCGGAGCTGGGGCAGCTACAATTCTGTAGGCGGTAGGAAGGGCGTATTTGTCGGCGTCGGTCTCGATCAGAATGGAGTGTTTGTTCAGGTAACGGGAACGATAAATTTTCCAATTGGAAATGGCCAAGGAACTCCATATTTTACGGGACTTCGGGTTGACTACAAAATCCCTGTCGTCAGCTATGACGAGATTAAAAAATTCCTTATTCCGCTCTACAACGTCTTCCGTGATCCTTTAGTGCTCGACCTCAACGGTGACGGGATTGTTCTTTCGGCTCTCGCGGGATCGACTGTTCACTTTGACTACGCGGGAGACGGTTTCTCCGAGCTTACCGGGTGGGCCTCACCCGAGGA
Organism: Bradyrhizobium sp. YR681; assembly: GCF_000282615.1. GTDB lineage: Bacteria > Pseudomonadota > Alphaproteobacteria > Rhizobiales > Xanthobacteraceae > Bradyrhizobium. Next base: position 11,927 of record NZ_AKIY01000294.1, read on the forward strand.
TGGCATTCTTGCTATTGATGACAATGGCAATGGCACGGTGGATAACGGATTGGAGCTCTTCGGCTCTTCCACTCAGGACGGTTTTGCCGTTCTTGAGAAGCTGGACTCGAATGGCGATGGAACAATCGACTCTCAAGACGCGGACTTCGCGAAGCTTCGTATTTGGCGAGACGTCAATCAGGACGGAGTGTCTCAGGCGAGCGAGCTAGAGACGCTCACACAAGCAGGCGTAACGTCGATTTCACTCAATCGCGTTGCTGTAAATGGCACGAACAATGGTAACGGTGTCGGTTACGAGGCGCAGTTTGTTCGCGCTGATGGCAGTTCGGGGGTCGCGCAGACGATCTATTTTCAGACCGACAATCAGCAGTCGGTCGCCGATCACACCCCACAGTTTACTCCGGCAGATGGTGTCGAGTACCTGCCGCAGCTTCCGGGCTCAGGTCTTATCGACAGCATTGCCTACAAGGCAACTAACGACACTGCCTTCCGTGAGGCGTGGACGACGCTAACCGAGGATGCGGGCAGTATTGGAGCGTCGGAACTGCAAGCGCGATTTGAGGCGCTGATCTTGAAGTGGGCCGGCGTCGATTCGGTCGATCCCACTAGCCGCGGGCCAAATGTAGATGCTCGCCATTTGGCCTTCGTCGAAAAGTTCTTTGGCGATACATATCGCGAGATACAGCGCGGTGAAGAGCTGCGCACGTATCCTAGCACCCCGGCCCTCGGAAACTCCGTCGAGAATTCGTTTCAGGACATCTTAGGTGTTTTGAGGCTGTTGTTCCTTACGCAAGTAACTACGAGCGTGACGGCTATGACTGGAAGCGCGGAGGCCGCGCTGGATAACCCTTATTTCGCATACGGCTTTTTAGATTTAGTTCAGCGCAGTGGCGATGACCCGCCGCCGGACTCTCCGGCAAACATTGCGATGGTTGTCGATCTGATTATTGCGCAAGCACCATACGCCTCGGGGGCGGCTATTGGCTATCTTACTAAAGCCCTTTTTGGTCTCAACGAGGTGATGTCCCTATCCTTCAATGGCAATCGGGCAGCCTATTCGGCCGAAGTGCTTCCGTTGCTCAATGAAATTTCCGATACGATCAGCCGTGATGTTGCAACTCATGTCGTCGACGGCACGGGACTCTTCGGATCCACCAATCCCGAGGCCATTAACGGCACCTCCTCGCAGGACGTGTTCATCGGAGGGGGCGGTGGCGACTTGCTCAGCGGCGGCAACGGCGGCGATATCTATGTCTACAACAAGCAGGACGGCAACCTCTGGATCAAGGATGAAGGCGCTGCAACGGACACCGATCGCCTCGTCTTGACCGACCTGAATTCCACCGATGTCACCTTCGATCGCATCGGCGACGATCTGCTGATGCGTATCACCGCGACGGGCAAAACCGTTGACATCGAGAGCTTCTTCGCCGGTCAGGGGGTCGACGTCCTGCGTTTCGCGGACGGAACTGAATGGGACCGAACCCAGCTCAAGAGCTTCAGCGTCTTTCGCGGAGACGGTCAAAACAACTACATCGCAGACTCGGGCTCGCACGACGTCATTCGCGGCGGTAAGGGCGACGACTACATCACGATCAGCGGAGGCAACGACACGATCTTCTATAGCAAGGGAGACGGGTACGACGTCGTTCACGATACGATCGGTCAGGTCAGCGATCACGATACCTTTGTGCTGACCGATCTCAATGCCGACGACATACAGCTTTCGCGGGTCGGTGGCCATCTTCTGCTCACCGTCAAGTCGACCGGCGAATATGTCGACTTCGACAATTTCTTCCCGAACAACAGCGGCGACAGAACGACCAAGAACATCGACATCATCAAATTCGCGGACGGAACGAGCTGGGACCGCGCGGATATTCTGCAGCGTGCCTGGTATCGCGGCACGGACGGGCTGGACAGCATCGTCACCGGTTCCGAGCTCAACGACACGATCTACGGCGGCAAGGGCGACGACTTCCTGCAAGGGTGGACCGGAAGCGATACCTATGTCTGGAAGAAGGGTGACGGCAACGACGAGATCGACGACTTCTCCTCGAAGATCGGCGACCCCAACAATTCCGATGTCGATACGCTGTGGTTGCAGGATGTCTCGGCCGGCGAGGTGAGTTATTCTTACCAGGGCGGCACGCTCCTCATCACGATCAACACGACTGGTGAAATCATCCGTGTCGATAGCTTCTTCTCAGGGGTCACCAGTCTGCTGGATGGCAATGCCGGCAATTGGGTGGGGATCGACCAGATCAAGTTCCAGGACGGATCCGTCATCGACCGGGCCCAGATCACTTATAACGCGGGCCGCGACTATCTCGGCTGGGATCCGGTGGTCGTTACGATGGTCGAGCAGGGGCTGATCGTCTGGCAGACCTACTGGGACGAGTTCGGCCACGAAGGAAACATCGTCGCCGGGGCTTCGCCGGGCATCGACGATATCTGGAATGCGTCGAGCTATGGGGGTCTCGGCGGAACGTTGGGTATTCCCGATGCGCTTCAGCCCAACCCATTCCATGGTGGCGGCAACAACATCCTGAATGGTAGCGGCAACGTCGACATCATGGCGGGCGGCCTCGGCGCCGACGTTCTAAACGGCTTTGGCGGTAACGACGTTCTCTACGGGGACTTGGTCGGGTCGGATACGGCGGGCGGTAACGACGTCCTGCTTGGGGGATATGGCGACGACGTCCTCTACGGCGGCGGCGGCTCCGACTACCTCGATGGCTGGATTGGGAACGACTTCATCTCGGGCGGCGACGGCAAGGATTATATCCTGGCAAATGACGGCGATGACATCATCATCGGCGGCAAGGGTGACGATTTCATCTACAACAACAATGGCGCCGGCAGCGGTAACGATACTTATATTTACGCAAAGGGAGACGGCAACGATCTCATCGTCGAGGGTAGCTCTCCGGGTACGGATGTCCTGATTCTGACTGATCTCACCTCGGACGAGGTGGAGCTTTCGCAGCAGGCCGATGATCTCCTCATCAAGATCAAGGCCACCGGCGAAATTATCACCGTAGCCGGACATTTCCTAAACCGCAACGGAAGCAACAACGCGGACGGGATGGGTCTCGAATATATCCGGTTTGCCAATGTGCAATGGGACCGCGCGCAGATCGGACAAAATGCCTGGTTCCGCGGCACCGACGGCCGCGACATCCTGGACGGACAATCGACCCTTTCGGATATCCAGCGCGACGAGACCTTTGATGGCGGCAAGGGCAACGACATCATCTATTCCGGCCGCAGCAGCGACACGTTCGTCTACGCCAGCGGCGACGGCAACGACATCATCTATGACGGCTCCTGGCACGCTACCGGATCGAGCATCAACGATACGTTGAAGCTCACCGATCTCAACGCGGCCAATGTCGAACTGACCCGGTCTGGCGAGGATCTGCTGATCAAGGTGCTGACGACGGGCGAGATCATCACGGTCGCCTCCCAGTTCGCCAGCGGTCTGATCGATACGGGAGGGGGTATCGAGTTTATCCAGTTCGCCAATGGCGAGCAGTGGAACAGGCTGCAAATCCAGCAGAACGCCTGGTTCCGCGGCACCGACGGCATCGATCTCATCGATGCCCGCAACAGCCGCTGGGACGATACGATCGAGGGCGGTAAAGGCGACGATATCATCTACACCGGCCTCCAGAGCGGAAGTGGCAACGATACCTTCATCTATTCGAAGGGCGACGGTAACGACACCATCTACGAAAACACCTGGCGCTCGTTCACCTCGACCGAGACCGACGTTCTGTTCCTGAAGGATATCCAGAGCTCGGAGGTGAATCTGACCCGCTCCGGCGACAACCTGCTGGTGCACATCCTGGCGACCAACGAGACGATCACCATCGTCGGCCAGTTCGGAGACAGCTCGGACACGCCGGACTCAGGTATCGAGTACATCCGCTTTGCCAACGGCGATCAGTGGGGCCGGTCGACCATCTACGGCCTTGCGACCAGCAATGCGCCCTTCTTTGCGGGCACCAGCGGCAACGACATCCTGACCGGTTCGAGCGCCAGCCAGAATTTCTACGGCGAGGCCGGGGACGACCGGATCGACGGCCAGGGCGGCAACGATCTCCTCTATGGCGGGCTCGGCAACGATACCCTCGTGCTGAGCGTCAGCGCCCCCGGCGATGTCGCCAGCATCAACGGCGGCGTCGGGACCGATACGCTGGATCTCAGCGGCTTCGGTTCTGCGGCATGGGTCGATCTCGTCACCAATGGCGCGGAAGTGCGCACGACCGACCAGAGCGATCTCTCCAGCGGAACCTGGCGCGACATGGCCCAGGTCGAGCAAGTCGAGAACATCACGGGTACCGCATTCTCCGACCAGATCGCCGGCGATGCCGGCAACAATGTGATCGTCGGTGGTGCAGGCAACGACGTGGTCGACGCACGTTCCGGCAATGACACGGTTTTGGGCGGCAGTGGCGACGATACGCTGACCGGCGGCATGGGCAACGACGTGCTCGACGGTGGTACCGGGGTCGATATCCTCGTCGGTGGCCTGGACAGTGACGTCCTGATCGGCGGTGCCGGCAACGATGTCCTGACAGGCGGCACCGGAGGCGACATATTCGTGGTCGGCGTCGACGATGGGTCGGACACGATTACGGATTTCACCGCGGGCAGCGGGACGGACCACGACATGGTGCGGTTCGACCGCACCATGTTTGCCGATTTCGCGTCGGTCATCGCGGCTGCATCGCAGTCCGGCAGCGATGTCGTCATCACCCTCGGGAATGGCGACAGTCTGACGTTGCAGAATGTCGACCTTGCCGCGTTGACCGCGGATAATTTCGAGTTCCGCCGGCTCGGCAACGAAGCTCCGACGGGGATCACGGTCACCGGCGGCTCCGTCCAGGAGAATGCTGCAGGCGGCACGGTCGTGGCCACGCTTGCGGCGGTCGATGTGGGCGACGCCGGGGCGCACAGCTTCAGCATCGTCGGGACCGACAATCTGTTCGAAGTCGTCGGCAATCAGATCCGCGTCAAGGATGGCGCCATTCTCGATTTCGAGACGCAGTCACAGCACGCGCTGACCATCAAGACGGTCGACGACGACGGCATGTCCACCACGACGACCATCGTGATCGGCATCACCGATCAGGTCGAGACCACGACGGGGACATCGGGGAGCGATGTCCTCACGGCAGGCGCCGGCTCCGATATCCTGGTCGGCGGCGCGGGCGACGACCGTCTGCTGGGCGGCGGTGGCTCCGACGAATACCGTTACAATCTCGGTGACGGCAGCGATCGGATCGTCGAGACCGGAGGCAATAGCGATACCGACCGCCTCGTGTTGGGCAGCGGAATCGACCCGGCCACGACTGTGGTCGGGCGTTCATCGCTGGACAATTCGGACGTCGTGTTGCGGCTTTCGAACGGCCAGACCATCGTGCTCGAGAATCAGCTGTCGATGGCATCGGGCGGGGGCCTCGAGCAGATCAGCTTCGCGGACGGCACGGTCTGGAGCCGTTCGGACATCCTGAGCAAGCTCGATCCGCATCTGCTTATTGCGGGCGCGGGAACGAGCACTGTGGTCGGTTCAGGCAGCGACGACGTCTTCGTAGCCGGGGCTGCAAGCCGGACGCTGACCGGGTTTGGGGGCAGCGACACCTACAAGGTGGGGGCGAGTGCCGATCAGCTCGTCATCTCCGAGGATGCAGAGGCCGGCACTGATCGGCTCGAGCTCGTCGGGCTCAATGCCGCGGATGTTACGTTCATTCAGCGGGGCGTTGACCTGGTCGTCAAGAACAAGGCAAACGGTCACATCACCACCATTACCAATCAGTTCGGATTTGCCCCGACCGGGGTCGAGCAGGTTGCGTTCGCCGACGGAACGGTGTGGGACAAGACGCAGATCGCCTCGCATGTCGTGCTGCCCAATGCCGCCGGCAGCTATACGGTGGTGGGCACCTCGGGCGATGATACCTTCCAGCCCGGTGCCGGAAACGACCTTATCGAGGGTGGTGCAGGCAGTGACACCATCGTCTACGCGTTCGGCGACGGCAGCGACACGATCGCCGACGGCTATAATTCCGCGTCGCAGGTCGATGTCCTGAAGTTCGCGGACCTGCGGTCCGGCGATTTGGTGTTCTCCAGGCAAGGGGCCGATCTCACGATTGCGATTCCAGGCGCAGGCGATACCATCACCGTCCAGGGGCAATTCACGTCCGCAGGCGAATATTGGGGGCTGGAGCAAATCCAGTTCTCGGACGGCTCTGTCTGGGATCGCGCAGCCATCGCGGCGGCGGCATGGATCCGCGGCAGCGCAGCGGCCGAGACCCTGAACGGCTCGGCCGATCCCGACACCATCGACGGGGGGGGGGGAGCCGATACGCTCAGCGGTGGAGATAGCGGCGATACCTATATCTATCACGCCGGCTCGGGCAACGATGTCATTGTCGAGAGCAGCACGGATTCGGGGGCCGATACGCTGAAGCTCGTCGGATTGAACGCCACCGATGTCACATTCAGCCAGGCCGGCAGTGATCTGTTGATGCGGGTCACGGCGAGCGGCGAAGTATTGACGGTCAAGGATCAATTTGACGGCGTTAGCGGGATCGAACGCGTGGTCTTTGCAAGCGGTGCGAGCTGGACCAGATCGGAGCTGTTGTACAACCTCAGTGGAGCAGGCGTGTTCTTCTTCCATCCGGGAGACGGACAACTGACACTGGATTCAAGCGTCGGCGTCGTTCGTATGGACGCCGCGATTGCTCCGGGGGATGTCATCCTTCAAGCCAACGGCAATGATCTGATCGTCAAGCTGCGTGGTACCTCGGACTCCATAACGATGCACGCGGACCTCGCCACGAATCCGTGGGGCGTGTCCAGCACCCTGCATCAGTTGATCTTCAGCGACGGGTCTGTACTCGACATCGGGCAGCCCGCCGCAGGGCTGGGGCAGCCTATTACCTTCACCTGGCTGGGTAACGCGGCGAACTTCGATATCACCGGTTCCGGCTACGGCACGAACGTCTATGAGTCGACGATCGGTGGCAGGTTCACGTTCGTCGATTCGAGCGGGGTTGGAGGCGCCAACATCGTAAAGTTCGACAAGGGCGCCCAGAACCTGAACGTCCGGGCCAACAACATCAGCGGTCGGATAGAGCTTGGATCGCAGATCGCCGCTCAGGATGTCTACTGGCAGACCAACCAGTATGGCGATCTGATCATGAAGCTGCGCGGGGATACGGCCGACAGCATCAATGTCTGGGGGGATCTCCAGCTTGCCAACGGGGCAATCACCAGCGCAATCAAGACGGTGTCCTTCAGCGACGGCACGGTGCTCGATATGAGCCACGGTCCGTCCGCGTTCACCTGGCTCGGCAACACCACCAACTTCAATATCACCGGGGCCACACTGGGCACCAACGTGTATGAAGTGACGGCCGCGGGGACGATCAACTTCGTCAACTCCGGCGCTGTCGGCGGCACGAACATCGTCAAGTACGATCGTGGCAGCCAGAATTTGATCATCTGGGTGAACAACGATGCGGGAAGCATCGAGCTCGGGCCGAATATTTCGGCCCAGGACGTCTACTGGCAGAGCAACCAATATGGCGACCTGAATCTCAGGATCCGCGGCGACAGCACCGACGGCATCAATGCCTATGGCGACTTGAAGGTCGTCAACGGAGTTGTCACGAGTTCGATCGGTACCATCAAGTTCAGTGACGGAACCGTTCTCGACATGAGCCACGGTCCCTCCAATTTCACCTGGCTGGGCAATGCGGCCAACTTCAATATCACCGGCACGACGTTCGGGACCAATATCTATGAAGTGACGGCTGCCAACGGGAAGATCAACTTCGCCGATACCGGCGCGGTGGGCGGCACCAATATCGTCAAGTTCGACAAGGGCGGCCTCTCGCTCAACGTCCAGGCCAACAACTTCAGCGGCGAGCTGGACCTCGGCGCGACCATCTCGGCCCAGGATGTGTATTGGCAGAGCAACGGCTACGGCGATCTCATCATGAGGCTCCGTGGCGACGATGCTGACAGCATCAACGTCTGGGGCGATCTGCACGTCGTGAGCGGCGCTCTAACCAGCGCGATCAAGACCGTCAAATTCAGCGACGGCAGCGTGCTTGACATGAGCCATGGTCCTTCGAATTTCACCTGGCTCGGCAACACCGCGAATTTCACGCTCACCGGCACGACGTTCGGGACCAACATCTACGAGGTTACGGCTGCCAACGGCAAGATCAACTTCGCCGATGCCAGCGCGGTCGGCGGTATCAACGTCGTGAAGTTCGACAAGGGCGATCTTGCGCTTAACGTCCAGGCCAACAACTTCAGCGGCGAACTGGACCTCGGCGCGACCATTTCGGCCCAGGATGTCTATTGGCAGAGCAATGGCTATGGCGATCTCATCATGAGGCTCCGTGGTGACGATGCCAACAGCATCAACGTCTGGGGCGATCTGCACGTATCGAACGGCGCTCTCACCAGTGCGATCAAGACGGTGAAGTTCAGCGACGGGACCGTTCTCGACATGAGCCACGGTCCTTCCAAGTTCAACTGGCTTGGCAACACCGCGAATTTCACGCTCACCGGCACGGCATTCGGGACCAACATCTATGAGGTCACCGCCGCCAACGGAAAGATCAATTTTGCCGATGCCGGCACGGTCGGCGGCATCAACATCGTGAAGTTCGACAAGGGCGGCCAGGCGCTCAACGTCCAGGCCAACAACTTCAGCGGTGAGATCGACCTAGGCGCGACCATCCAGGCCCAGGACGTATACTGGCAGACCAATGGCTACGGCGACCTGATCCTCAAGCTCCGCGGCGACGATGCCGACAGCATCAATGTCTGGGGCGACCTCCACTTCACCAACGGTGTGGTCACCAGCGCGATCAAGAACGTGAAATTCAGCGATGGGACGGTTCTGGACATGACCCAGGGGCCGTCGGCGTTCACCTGGATCGGCACCGCCAACAACTACAATCTCGTCGGCAGCAATTTGCGCTCGAACGTGTTCGAGATCGCCCAGGGGAACGGCGCGATCACGTTCGGCAATGCAAGCGGCGGCGGCGATGGAAACAACACCATCCGGTACGACATCGGCGATGGGCTTGCCGACGTTCAGCTCAACGGCGGCAAGGGGATCATCACCTTTGGCAGCAACGTGTCGGCACAGGACGTTATCCTGCAGTCGAACGCCAACGGCGACTTGATCGTCAGATTCGCCAACGACACGTCGGACAAGATCACGGTTCACAACGATCTTGTGTTCGGAAACGTCAATTCTTACGGGATCAGCACCATCCAGTTCGCGGACGGGACGGCGTGGGACTACACGTTCATCGCGTCGAACGCCTGGATCCGGGGCACGGCCGGAAATGAGACGATCAACCTCCCGGTAAATGCCGCGACGGTCGATGCAGGCGCCGGCGACGACACGTTGAGCGTCTCGGGCAGCGGTTCCGACCGCATCGTGTTCGGCGTAGGCTCCGGCCACGACGTGCTGGATAACCCGGGTAACGGTTATCAACGCAATGACGTCCTCGATCTCACGGGGCTGCTGCCGTCCGATATCTCGCTGTCGAGGTCGGGAAATCAATTGATCGTAACGGTGCTCGCGACCGGGGAAACGTTCACGGCGCTCTGGCAGTTCTACGGTGGCGGTCTCAGCTATGGCCTTGGCTCGATCAAATTTGCGGACGGAACGGTCTGGGACCGGACGGTCATCGCCGCTCCCGTAACGATCGAGGCGGCCGGATCGACCAGCCTGCTTCAGAGCGGTTCGAACTACGCTCTCAACAGCATCAGCACCGGCACCGGGCCGACGCTGAAATACAACGGCTCGGCGGTGACAGTCGGCCAGTTCGGGGCTTGGACGCCGATCGGAGCCGAACAGGTCTCGGGCGGCTATGATGTCGCCTTGAAGAATACTTCGACCGGCGTGTTCTCGTTCTGGAGCACGGACAGCAACGGCAACTTTGTCTCGAACCTGATCCCGGGCGAGCTTGCCGGCAACAGCGCGGCGGTGACGTCGCTGGAAACGATATTCCATCAGGATCTCAACGGTGACGGTGCGACCGGAGTTGCTCCTGTCACCATCGAGGCGGCAGGTTCGACCAGCCTGGTTCAGATTGGTTCGTACTACTGCCTCGACGGGGTCGGCATGAATACCGGCACCGGGCCGATGCTGCGATACGGCGGGTCGGTGGTGACGGTCGGCCAGTTCGGAGCCTGGACCCCGATCGGCGCGGAGCAGGTCTCGGGCGGCTACGACGTCGTCTTGAAGAATTCCTCGAGCGGGATGTTCTCGTTCTGGAGCACGGACAGCAACGGCAATTATGTTTCGAACCTCCCGGATGCAGCCGGGGATAGCGCCAGCGTGCTGTCGATGGAGGCAACATTCCATCAGGATCTCAACGGCGATGGCGTTGTGAGCGGAGCTCCTGTCATTCTTGATCTCGATGGCGATGGGGTCAGCGTTTCTCCGCTCGGAACGTCGAGCGCAGCTTTCGACATGAACGGAGATGGCCGGCGTGTGCCGACAGCCTGGGCCGCGCCAGGCGATGCGTTCCTGGCGATCGATCTGGATGGTCGTGGAATCATCGATCAGGCCAGGCAGATCGAGTTCACGCAATGGGCGCCGGGCACGACGTCGGATATGCAGGCGCTGCGACAGGTGTTCGATACCAACCACAACTGTGAGCTCGATCCGAACGACGCGTTGTGGAGCGAGTTCCGTATCTGGCAGGACGCGAATGGCGACGGTGTCTCCAACACGGGTGAGGTCAGAACGCTCGATCAAGTTGGAATAACGTCGATCGATCTCAATCCGACGGGACCTGCGCAGTGGTTGTCCGACGGGTCCGTCATTTCCGGGCTTTCGAGTTACACCCGATCCGATGGAACCAAAGGTCTCGCGGGCGATGTCACGCTTGCGTACAGCGCGGTGCGGCCGGCATCCGGAGGCGAGGGGGGAGGTCTTGGGATCGACGGCCAGATCTCGCAACTGGTGCAAGCGATGGCAACCTATTCGGCCAACAACACCGGTTTCGATCCGACGAGCTCCGGGATCCAAACCGTGCCGAACGGTACCGCCCTTCAGACTGCCGTCGCTGCGGCATGGCATGCATGAGTCCGACGCCCGGGGCCACGTTCCGAAGAGGGTGTGGCCCCACGGCGCACCCTGGCCCGGTTCGGATTCAGGCCATCGATCGTGAGTCCCGGTTGGCGTGCGGCAGCGCTCTGCTTCCAGCATTGCGGGAAGCGCCGGTCTCCGGGGCTTGCGTCGCTCAGACCTGAAACACTTGTCGCGGCGAGCGCGTCAGGCACTCATGCCCGGTCGCGGTGACGAGCACCGTCTCGCTGATCGCGATGCCGTCGGCGGAGACATACATGTGGAACACCATGCCTTCCTCCAGCGTCCAATCGGCCGTGGGCAGGAAGATGCGCGAGAAGTCGCTGGTGCGCGGGCTATGGAGTGGATAGCAGCCGAGCGCGTAGCCGGTGATGTTGGGGTAGTCGCGCCGCAGGCCGCCCGCGAGCATGGCATCTCGCGCCAGTGCGTCGATTTGGGCGGCGCTCGCGCCCGGCTTCATCGCTTCGAACTGCCGGTCCTGGATTTCGATCAGGCGCCGGGCAAGTTGCGACCGCGCCGGATCGATCTCGCCGATCACGGCCGAGCGCATCAGGCGGGCGCTGTAGCCGTCGATATAGGGCAGTAGCTCCATATGCAGGACGTCGCCCCTGGCGAGCGGCTCACATGTCAGGCCGCCATGCAAAAAGGCATTGCCGACACCCGCGGTAATGATCCCGGCGCGTGCGGCGTCGGCGCCTTCCTGCATGAAGACCTGATAGACCGCTGCCGCCGCGTTGCGGGCCGATCGACCTTCGCCGGAGGCTTTCAAGGCGGCATCGATGCCGAGGTCGCCGATTGCGGCGGCGCGCCGGAGCACCGCGACTTCCCTTGCGCTCTTCCTGGCGCGAAGCAGGGCCATCACGCCGGAGAAATCGACAAAATCCGCGTCGGGCAATTGCGCTGACAGATGCTTGAAGCGAGACAGCGGCATGCAATAGGAGTCTTCGTCGAGCCCGACACGGCCCTCCGCACAGCTGAGACTCCGGATGGTGTTGGCGAGCACCTGGACCGGATCTTCCCAATCGGCAAAGGCGACGGAGCGAGACAGCCACGAGCTCTCGGCGAACGGGCCGAGATCGACGGCGCGAAGGATCATGATCGGATCGCCATCGCGCGGCAGCAGGCAGGCCCGGTACATGTTCTCCGAGATCAGGAATCCGGTGACGTACGCGAGAAACTCGCTCTGGTCGATGATCAGGACATCGAGATCGCGAGCCGCCATCTGCTCGCGCACGCATTTCACGCGCGCGTCATACTCGTCGATCGGAAACAACATCGCCATTCCGCCTTCCCGGGATCAGATGCGCGCTTGCGCGCCCGCTAGCCGCAGATCTCCATAATGGCCAGCATGTAGACGCGGATCATGTCGACGAAGTCGACGATATCGACACGCTCGTCGGGCATGGTGTTGTAGCGCCCGCCGGGTCCGCAGACGATGCCTTCCATCCCGCCGAAATAGTGCAGATGACCGGCATCGGTGCCGTAGAAGCAGCTCGGCGCAACGGGGCCCGTCGGCTGGTCCTCTCCACGCACCGTGCGATAGGCGCGGTTGACGGCCGCGACGATCGGGCTGGTGCGCGCCACTTCGAACGGCGGCATGGTCGGAACACCGGAGCGATCCTCCGACATGATCTCGGCCTTGAGGCCCGGAAACCGTGCTTCGAGCGCGTCGAGTTCGCGGCGCATGTCGGCCAGCGCGCCGGCCTCGGTCTGCCCTGGCGCATAGCGGCCCGAGCCCTTGATCCGCACGAAATCCGCGACCTGGGGCGTGCGCCATTCATGCAGCTCGCGTCCGAGCGCACCGTGGATCACGCCGACATGGACACGATTGATTCCCTCGTGCTCCGACGAAAGGGCACCTGAATATTTCATCGCGTTGAGGCGCGGGATGAGGTCGCACGCCGCCGTGATCGCGTCCACCGCCTCTTCGCGCTTGGACAGATGGCGGGTATTTCCGGTAAGCTCGATGATGAACATGAACGCCGCGGCATGCATGGTCATCGCTTTCAGATCGGTCGGCTCCGAATTGATGAAGTAGTCGGCGCGAAGCCCTTGCTCGACCAGCGAATAGGTGCCGACCCCGCCTTGCAGCTCGCCGACGACGTAGGTGAGGATGACATCACCGCGGAGTTTGACGCCGGCGTCGATCAATGTCTTGACCGCGCAGAAATACGCGGCATCGCCGGCCTTCATGTTGGAGACGCCGATGCCGTAGATGAAGTCGTCGTCGACCTTGCCTGCCCAGGGATCGATGGTCCAGCCCTCGGTCACCGGGTTGGTGTCCAGATGGCCGTTGAACATCAGGCTCTTGCCGCCGCCCGCCCCCTTCCAACGACCGACGGCGTTGACCCGGCCCTCCTTGCCGAACGGCGAGAGCTCGGTGTCGAGCCCGATCTCGCGCATGCGGCCGGCCATAAAAGAGGCAAGCTGCTTCTCGCCCTCCGTCCTGGAGTAGCTCTTCTGCTGCACCATGCGTGACAGCAGGTCGAGCGCGGCCAGCACATCGATCCGGGCGAGAAGTGCGTTGTGATCCATGGGGAAATTCCTTGTCGTCAGCCGACCGGTATGGGGGAGGCGGCCATCAGTTCGCTCGTGTAGGGATGAACGTGATCTGCGTCGAAATCCTCGACCTGCAACAAATCGACCATCTCGCCCCGGCGCATCACGGCGATGCGATGGGCGATCTGACGGATGAGGTTGAGATCGTGGGTGATGAAGAGGAAGGCCGTTCCGGTTGCGGCACGCAGCGCCAACAGCAGTTCGATGATCTGGGCCTGCACGGACACGTCCAGCGGCGCGGTGATCTCGTCGCAGATCACGAGCTTTGGCCGTGCGGCAAAGGCCCGTGCAATGGCGACGCGCTGCTTCTCACCGCCCGACAGCTGGTGCGGCCAGCGACCGGCATGGGACGCCGGCAGGCGAACCTGCTCGAGAAGGCGGGGAATCTCGGCGGCGCTGCCGCCATAGAGCTTCAGGGGACGCGACAGGATTTCACCGACCTTCTGGCGCGGATTGAGCGAGGAATCCGGATGCTGGAAGATGATCTGCACGTCGCGGCGATAGGCCGCGTTCATGTCGTGCGCGCCGGCGATCTCGCGATTGTCAAAGCGGATCTTCCCTGAGAAGCGCGCAAGACCAGTGAGCGCGCGTGCCATGGAGGATTTCCCGGACCCGGATTCGCCGACGAGGCCGAGGATCTCACCAGCCCGTACATGGAGGCCGATGCGTTTCGTCGCGGGCGGCGGGGCATGGCCGAACAGACTGGCGCGGCCGTAATGAACTTCGATGTCCGAAGCCGCAAGAAGAACCTCGTCACCGGACTTGTCGTGAACGAGGCGCCGTTCCGGCCGCGGCACCGCCTGCACGAGGGCCTGCGTATCGGCATGGCGCGGCGCGCGGAAAATATCGGCCGCCGGGGCCTGCTCCACCAGACGGCCGTGTTTCAGGACCGCGACCCGGTCGGCGACCCGCGTCACCAGCGCGAGGTCGTGGGAAATATAGAGCGCGGCAACGCCGGTTTCTTCGCGCAAGCGCGCAAACAGATCGAGGATGCGTGCGCCGGTGATGACGTCGAGCGCCGTGGTCGGCTCGTCGAACAGGATGACCTCGGGCCTGCAGCCGAATGCGGTGGCGATGACGACACGCTGCTTCTCGCCGCCGGAGATCTCGTGCGGATAGCGCCGCATGATCGCGGCGGGGTCGCGCAACTCGACGTGGCCGAGCAGATCGACGGCGAGCGCATTCGCATCGCGCTGGCTGAGGCCGCGGTGCTGGATCAGCGTCTCCGTCACCTGCCGGCCGATGGTGAGCGTCGGGTTGAGCGCAGTCGACGGATCCTGGAACACCATGCCGAGCCGGCGTCCCCGGACTTTCGTCAGCTCGCGCGGGCTCAGGCGCCGAAGGTCGGTGTCGCCGAGATGCAGCCAGCCCGAGATTTCGCGGGCATTGTCGGGCAAATGGCGCACCAGTGCCCAGGCCAGCGAACTCTTGCCGGAGCCGGATTCTCCGACCAGGCCCAGCACCTCGCCCGGCCTGACCTCCAGCGAAATGTCGTGCAGCACGCGCACCGGTCCACCGGCCGTCGCGTAGTCGAGCGCGTAGTTCTTGATGGCAAGCGCCGGGATCACCGCTCGTCCTTCGGATTGAGAGCGTCGCGAAGGCCGTCGCCCAGGAGGTTGAAGGCAATGGCGGTGAGGGCGATCGCAGCCGACGGCGCGATCAGCCCCCATGGCGCCTGATACATGTATTGCCTGGCATCCGCGACCATGAGCCCCCATTCGGACGCCGGCGGCTGCGCGCCGACGCCGAGGAAGCTGAGCGTTGCGAACAGCATGACGGCAAAGGACACGCGGATGGTGGATTCGATCACGATCGGCGCCATCACATTGGGCAGCATCTCGCGGAAGATGATCCACGCCGCGCCCTCGCCACGCGCGATGGCCGCCTTGACGTAATCCTGGTTGCGGATGTTGAGTGCGACCGAGCGGGTGATGCGCGCCATGCCGGGCGCAAAGGCGACCGCGATGGCGACGACAGCGTTGCCGGCGCCGTTGCCGAGCGTCGAGACCAGGAGCAGGGCCATCAGCAGGCCCGGGATCGCCATCACGGCATCGTTGGTGCGCATGATGGCCTCGTCGATCCGGCCGCCGAGATAGGCCGAGCCGACGCCGATGATCGCGCCGGCGGCGCTGCCGGCCAGGGTCGCGACGAGTGCCATCGGCACGGTCGAGCGCGCGCCGACCATGAGGCGGCTCAGGATGTCCCGGCCGAATTGATCGGCGCCGAGCCAGTTCTGCCAGCCGGGTGCGCGAAACCGGCCGAGAAAGTCGATCTTCTCCGGCGCATAGGGTGCGAGCGCCGGCCCGAACAGGCAGGCAAAGGCGATGAGCGCCAGGAGCACGACGCCGACGAGACCCTGCGGCCTTCGGATCAGGCGGATCAACAGCTCAGTCATAGCGGATCCGCCGGTCGAGGAGGGCATAGGCCATGTCGGCGAGCGTGTTTGTCACCGCATAGGTCGCCGCCATGATCAATGCGCCTGCCTGGATCGATGGCAGGTCGCGCGTGGTGATCGCGACCATCAGTGCGCGGCCGATGCCGGGTATGGCAAAGATCTCCTCGATCACGATGATGCCGCCGAGCAAATAGCCGACGTCCAATGCGATGATCGTCACCACCGGCAACATCGCGTTGCGCAGCGCGTGGCGAAACAGCACGGTGCGCTCGGGCAGGCCCTTGAGGCGCGCGGCGCGGATGTAGTCCGATTTCAGCACGTCGAGCGTTTCGGAGCGCATCATGCGCATCACGTGGGCGATGAGGATCACCGAGATGGTCAGGACCGGCAGGGCCAGATGACGGATGCCGTCGCCGAAATCCTCCAGCAGCGAGACGTAGCCGGTGGCCGGCAGCCAATGCAGCGTGTCGGCGAGCAGAAGCGCCAGCAGCGTCGCGGTGACGAATTCCGGAAGTGAGATCCCGAGATAGGCGATGAGACTGACAGCTGTGTCGGTGAGCCTGCCTTGCCGCAGTGCCGCCACCACGCCGAGTGGCACGGCGACGACCAGTGTGACGAGGATGGACGCTGCCGCGAGCAGCAGCGAACGTGACAGCGCCGTCAGCATATCCGGGCCGACGGGCTGGCTCGTTCGCATCGAGATGCCGAAATCGCCGCTGAAGACGTGGCCGGCCCAGCGCAGATATTGCTGCCAGGCCGGATCGCCGAGTCCGAGCCTTGCCCTGAGCGCGGCCAGCATGTCCGGCGTCGCGTTCTCGCCGAGCAGCGACTGGGCCGCGTCGGCCGGCAGGATCTGCGTGATGGCGAACACCAGCATCGAGACCACGATGACGGTGTAGGCCATCAGCAGCAGACGGCGCGCAAGCCAGGCAAGTGACACCCGATCTCTCCGGCGTCAGGCGCGCTTCGGCGCGCCGGTGCCGAGCGAGACCATGTCGAGGCGGAACACCGAGCCGCGCGGATGCAGCATGTAGCCTTCGACATAGGCGCGCTGGGCGGCCAGAAGATCGAAGAACGCGGAGATCACCGTGGGGACCTCGCTGTTCATCAGCTCCTGCGCCTTGGCATAGAGCGCGGTGCGCTTGGCCTCGTCGGTCTCGACGCGGGCCGCATTGATGACGGTGTCGAACGCGCTGTTGTTCCAGCGTGTCTCGTTCCAGGTTGCGTTGGACGTGTAGAGCAGGTTAAAGATCGCGTCAGCCGTCGGCTGCATGTTGTAGAAGCCGACGTAGAAATTGCCCTTCTTCCAGACCTGGTCGAGATAGGTCGCGTGCGGCATCGTCTGCACGTTGATGCGGAAGCCGGCCGCGGCGGCCATTTCGCGAACTGCGACGCCGAGCTGGGTTCGGGTGGCCGGCCTGTCGGAGGCGATCAGCGTCAGGTCGATACCGCCCGGATAACCCGCCTCGGCCAGGAGCTGCTTTGCCTTGGCGATATCGGGCTTCTTCTGCGCGATATTCTTGTAGAAGTGATAGGCGGAGTTCAGCGGGGTGTCGTTGCCCGGGGTGCCGTAGCCGCCGGCGATGAAACCGACGGTGGCCTCGCGGTCGACTGCCAAGGCGAGGGCCTGGCGGACCCTGATGTCGTTGAACGGCTTCTGGTCGCATCCGAGATTGATGTTGAGGAATTGGCCGGAAGGCGTGCGCAGCGCCTTGACGCCGCCGGCCTTCACGAGCCGCTCATACTCGCCGGGCGTCGTCGTCAGGAGCAGGTCGATCTCGCCCGATATCATCGCCGAGGCTTCTGCGGTGCGATCGGGATAGACGAGCAGTTCGACGCGGTCGAGGTAAGGCCGCGCCGGGTCGTAATAGGCGGCGTTGCGCTCGACGACGATCTTCCGGTCGGGTTCATAGGACACCAGCTTGAACGGCCCGGTGCCGTTCGCCTTCGTCGACAGGCTGGCGAGATCGGAGGCGACGATTTTCGCCGGCACGATACGCGCGTTGAGATAGGTGAGGGCCACCGGCAGGTCGGCATAGGCGCCGGAGAGCGTGAACTTGACGGTCAGGGGATCGATAGCCGCGACCTCCTTGATCGGACCGACATTGGTGCGGCCGGGGGAGGCGGTCTTCGGATCGAGGATGGCGTTGATGCTGGCGACGACGTCTTCCGACGTCAGCGGCGAGCCGTCGTGGAACGTCACGCCCGGGCGCAGCTTGAAGATCCACTCCGTGCGCGTCTCGTTCGGCTCCCAGGAGATCGCGAGGTCCGGTTCGACCGTCATGTCCGGCTTCAGCCGGGTCAGGTTGGAGTAGAGCAGTTCGGTGACGAGATATTCCGGATTGACGCGCGCCAGCAGCGGATGGATCACCGATGCCGCCTGGTCGATCGACATCCGCAGCACGCCGCCGCGCTTGGGAGCATCGGCGACGGCGAGCCTGGGGAGGGTGACGAGGCTCATGGCAGTCCCGGCAAGAAAGAGACGGCGGGTGACGGACAGCATAAGGGCATGCTCCTTGAGTTAGCCGAGCGCGTTTGCTTCGGGCGAAAGGTCGGGACGGAATTCGGCGGACAGATAGGCGAGGACCGATTTCGCCAGCGCGACGATGTCGGCGCGCGTGGTGAATTCGCCGGGCGCGTGAATGCGGCTGTCCGGCCGGCCGAGGCCGCTCAGCAGGATCTCCTGCATTCCGGTCTGCTGCACCCAGCCGAAATCAGAACAGCTCGTTGCACCCCATTTGGCGAAATCGTCCGGTGCGTATCCGAACCCGGCCGACAGTGCCTCCTGCCAGCGCGGCCAGTGCGGGCCGGTCGGATCGGACGTCGGCATCAGATGGCCGGTGAGAACCATTTCGACGTCGGCCCCGGGGGCCGCCGCAAGGACGGCGTTCTCGATTTCGGCACGCGCGGCCTGAAAGTCCTCTTCCGGCGCGTAGCGCCGACAGACGAGAATTTCGAAGCGCGATGGAATCTGGCCGCCGCATTGGCCGCCATGGGCTGCGGAAATATCGAGCTGGGCTGCGAGCGGGTGGGTTGCATGCGGCGGCGCAGGCAGGGCGGACGTCCGCGCGGCGATGGCCGGCTTCAATGCCGCGAGCGCATTGAGGATCGGCAGTGCGGCCTCGATGGCGTTGGCGCTGGAGCCCGCGGTCCTGGCTTCGCTGGCGTGAACCGTTCTGCCGTGGATGGTTATCCGGAGCGTGAAGAGGCCAAAGCAGCCGGCCCAGATGCGCGGTGCCGCGGCACCATTGAAGTTGAGAATGTGGCCTTCGAGCAAGCCTTGCTCCGCCAGATAGCGCACGCCGGGATAGAGTCCGCCTTCTTCGTCGGTGCAAAGCAGCAGCATCGGGTCATAGCCGAGCGGAAGCCCGATCGTGTCGGCGACGCGCAGCGCGAGCAGCACGGCGGCGATGGTGCCCTTCATGTCGGCCGCGCCGAGGCCGATCAGGCGGTCGCCGTCGCGCGTCAACTGGAACGGATCGGTGGTCCAGCCGGGCGCAGCCGGCACGGTATCGACATGGAAATACAGCCCGAGCACCGGCTTGTCCGAGCGGCGGCGCGCGATGAGATTGGTTCTGCGCCCTTGTGCCGGACCGCCTGCCACGCGCCACAAATGTTCGGGGACATCGACGCGTTGGCAGTCGAGGCCGAGCGCTGCGACAGCGCTCTCCATCAGTCCGGCAAATGCCTCGTATCCCGCGCCGGGCGGGAACGTCGTGTCGATTGCCACCATCCGCGCAAGATCGTCGACCGCACGTTCGGCCGTGCGCTCGATCTCGGCGAAAGCGTCGGTCAGCGTCGGGCTGGCCTGTGCTGGGCCCGGAGGTGGAGAAACCATTTGCGGCGGCTCATTTCTATATTCTATAAAGAAATAGACGAAGCCGATTGCTGTCAATTCCAAAGAATGAGGCAGGCGTGACCGGTAAACAGGCAAAAGCAGCGGCGAGCGGCCTATCGAGTCTGCCGGTGCCGTTGTACGAGCACGTCAAGCGGCAGATCGCCGAGGCGATCCTGGTGGGCGAATTGTCCCCGGGCACGGTGCTTCCCGGTGAGGTCGCGCTTGCCGCACGATATGGCGTTGCGGTCGGCACCATCCGCCGCGCGCTCGCCGACCTGACGGCCGACGGCATGCTGGTGCGCCGGCGCAAGACCGGGACGGTCGTGACCGGTCGCGCACCGCAACACAGTCTGCGCTTCTTCTTCCAGTATTTCCGCCTTCACGGCGAAGACGGCAGTCTCAAGCGTTCCGTGCCCGAAGTCTTGTCCGTGGAGCTGCGGCCGGCGGATGCAGGGGAGGCCGTGCTCTTCACGGAAGCCGTTGGTGAACCGCTGCTCTGTCTGCATCGCATCCGGCGTGTCGGCCGCGTGCCGGTGATGCATTCGCGCATCCGGCTGGTTGCGCGCCGCGTGCCTGATTTCCCGCGCAAGGCGGCGGGCGTGCCTGCGCTGCTTTATCTCCACCTGCTCGACGCCTACGGCATTCGCATTGCCGCGATCCGCGAGAAGCTCCTGGCCGAGCTGGCCGACAAGGAGGATCGGCGTCTGCTTGGGCTGGCGTCGCCCAACGCCGTTCTGGTGATCCGCGAGGAGGCGTACGATCAAGCCGGCGCGCTTGCGCTGCTGAGCGAGCACCGCGCCACCACGGCGCATCATCACTACGTGAACGAAATCCGCTGATCCGTGTCGGGCCGTCGCCCTGCGCCCCTGATCCTTGCTACTGACCGACGATGGCGTCGATTTCCTCTTTCAGCAGCGCGCCGTACCGTTCGAAGACGCCTGGCGTCAGCTTGGCGCAGAGCAGTGTGAAGCTGAGCGCCGCGCCCGGCTTTTCGCCCGGCTTCATGATCGGCAATCCGACTCCGGCAATGCCGGGAATGAGCTCGCCCATATCCACCGCGTAGCCGCGGCGGCGGGTGTCGGCGATCAGCTGTCGAACCTTGTCCTCGGTGAGGTTGCGATAGGACGCGTAGCGCCCGAGATTGGCGCGGATGATGTAGTCCTGCTCGTCCTCGTCCAGGAATGCGAGCATTGCGATCGAGCCAGGGCCGACGCCGAGGGGGACGAAGCCGCCGATCGATCCCGTCAGCGTCGGCACGATGCATTCGCCGTCGCGCCGGTCGAGACAGACGGAATCGTGGTTGAAGCGGGCCATCAGATGGGTGGTGTCGCCGGTGCGGCGCCTGAGCCGCGACAGCGCGATCTCGCAGCGGCTGATGATGCCGGGGCCGCGCGCCGCGCGGACGCCGTAGATCGCCATGCGTGCCCCCAGCCTGTAGCGCCGTTTCTTGTCGTCGCGGGCAAGCAGCTTGTGACCGACCAGCGTGTTGAGGATGCGGTGACAGGTGGCGGTGTTGAGCCCGGATCGGGCCGCCAGGTCCTTGAGCGACAGGCCCTCGACGCCGCCATCGGCGACGAGATCCAGCAGGATGACGGTCCGGTCGAGCAGCTGGGCTCCGCCGGACGGCGGTTGGGCGGTCACCGGCACAAAATCTCACATTATGAAAAAAGAGGTCTCGGCAACTTGTACAATGAGAAAGATGCGTCTCCAATGATGAAAATTAGGTCGCTCGAGAGGGATGCATAGTTTTTGAGCGGTCTGATTTCTGCATTCGCAAAGGCTGATGGCCGACGCGGCGCCGTGGCAACGGCGCTGGAAGGCCGTGATTTATCCAGAGGAACAGGATGACAGGCTTCAAAACGATGATGGGCGTTTCCGCTGTTGCGCTCGCTGCCTTCCTTGCTGGCAGCGCCGCCGTGGCGGGCACGCTTGAGAACGTCAAGGCGCGCGGCAAGCTCGTCGTCGGCGTGAAGAATGATTACGTGCCCTATGGCTATCTGAACGACAAGGGCGACGTCGTCGGCTTCGAGGTCTCGCTTGCGAAGTACGTTGCCAAGGAGCTGCTCGGCTCCGAGGACAAGATCGAGCTCGTGCCCGTCGTCGCTTCCAACCGCATCGAGTTCCTGACCGCCGGCCGCATCGACGTGATCTTTGCCACGCTCGGCGTCACGGCCGACCGCGCCAAGGTCATCGACTTCACGACCGAATACGTTTCGGCTGCCGGCCCGTCCGTGCTGGCGGCCAAGGAAGCGACGATCTCCAAGTGGGACGAGCTGAAGGGCAAGTCGGTTTGCGGCATCCAGGGCTCCTACTACAACAAGAAGATGACCGAGGAATTCGGCATCAATCTCGTGGCCTTCAAGACCCAGCCGGAAGCCTATCGCGCGTTGAAGGACAATCGTTGCATCGGCTTCGTCTTCGACGACATGACGCTTCAGCAGAAGCTCAAGGAGCCCGATTGGGCGAGCTACAAGATCGCGGTGGCACCGTATGAATTCCAGCCGATGGCGGGTGGTCTTCGCAAGGGAGACACCGAATTCCACGAAGCCGTCGACAAGGCCATCGGCAAGGCCGAGGCCGAAGGCAAGCTGATCGCGTGGGAGACCGAGTTCGGCATGCCGCACTCCGACTACATCGCCGCGCGGGCGAAGGCTGCTTCTGCCAGGAAGAACTGACGCACACGGAGCGGCCTTTGTTCGGTCTCGACTATTCCTGGCTCGCGGATCCTGCGTACCAGCAATGGCTGCTGACCGGTGTCGTCAACACGCTGAAGCTGGCGGCGCTTTCATCGAGTGCCGCCATCCTCATCGGCATGCTCGGGGCTCTCGGGCTCACGCTGCGGATTTTCTGGATCGATGCCCTGATCGAGTTGTTCGTGGAGGTGTTCCGCAACACGCCGCCGCTGTTGCAGATGCTGTTTGCCTATTTCACCCTCTCGAGCCTCGGCCTCAGGGTGACCGATCCGTCGACGGGGCTGTCGGTCCCGCTTCTCAGTGCCTTTGCCTGTGCCGCGATTTCGCTCAGCCTCTTCGGCGGCGCGCTGGCGATCGAGGCCTTCCGATCCGGCATCGAAACCATGCCGCGGGCGATCGTCGATGCGGCACGGTCGCTGGGCTACGGCCGATGGGCCCGCTTCTGGCGCATCGAGGCGCCGATCGCCGCCCGCATCTGCCTGCCGGGACTGACGAACATCCTGACCAACCTCTTCAAGACGACGTCGCAGGCATCCGTCATCACCGTGCCGGAACTGATGTACTACGCCGGGCAGATCTACAACGACACCTTCCGCACGCTGGAGGTCATGATTCTGGTCCTCCTCATCTACGTGGTGCTGGTGTCCATCCTCACATTTGCAATGGCGAGGCTCGAGGCCCTCATGGCCTTCCCGGGTTACGGGAGGGGGCATTGATCGCGGGCTCCATGCTCTCCTATGAGGGAAAGAAGCGCGCCGTTCTGCTGCTGATCGCCCTTGGCGTGGCGGTCTGGATCGCGGTCGATGCGGCGGCGGGCGGCTCGGCGCACTGGAGCCGCGTGCTGGCGCGGTTGCCTCTGCTGCTCACCGGCTCGGCGTCCGGATGGCCGATCAATGGCGGCTTCGTCCTGAACATCATGCTCTCGCTCGCCTCCATGGCACTGGCGACGGCGCTCGGGACGATCATGGGTCTTGCGACGCTCGCCAGGTTCGGACCGATCCGCGTCCCGGCCTTTCTGCTGATGAATTTCCTGCGCAATTCACCCTGGCTCGTTCTGCTGTTTGCGACGCTCTATTTCTTGCCGTTCGAGATGCACGTCTTCGGCACCGTCATTCCGTTCCCGCCATTCGTGAAGGCCGTGATCGGGCTTGCGCTGCCGACGGCGGCGAATTTCTCCGAGGTGATCCGGGGCGCCGTTCAGTCCATTCACAGCGGTCAGTGGGAGGCGGCACGTTCGCTCGGTTATGGTACCGGCCAGATCTATCGCCATGTGATCATGCCACAGGCGCTGCGGCGCATGATCCCGGGCTGGATGAATCTCTACGCGCTGCTGATGATCGCGACTGCGCTCGCCACGGTGACCGGAATTCAGGACGTGCTGACGATTCTGAACACGTTGCTGGCCATGGAGAACGAACGGGTGATCGTCTATTTCTATTTGACCATCCTCTTCCTGTTCATCGCCTATTGCTATCCGATCGCCGCCATCGCGCGTCGGTGGGAGCGCGCCGTGAAGGGAGAAAGCCTGTGAACCGCGTCGACGCGCTGATCGAGCTCGATAACGTTCGCAAGTCCTTCGGTGACGTCCCCGTCCTCAAGGGCATCTCGATGTTCGTGCAGAAGGGCGAGGCAGTCTGCATCATCGGCCCCTCCGGGTCGGGCAAGTCCACCGTTCTGCGCTGTATCAACGGCCTCATTCCCGTGGACGACGGCTTCGTCCGGGTCGGCGCGCACCGTGTGCATGAAATGAGGTCGGAAAAGCAGATGCGGGCGCTGCGCCATCAGGTGGCGATGGTGTTCCAGCAGTACAATCTTTTCCCGCATCGCACGGCACTGGAAAACATCATGATGGCACCGATCCAGGTCCTCGGGCACGATCGCGCCGAAGTCGAGGAGCGCGCTCGCAAGCTGCTGAAGAAGGTGCGGCTCTCGGAGAAGGCGGACAGCTATCCGGGGCAGCTTTCCGGCGGCCAGCAGCAGCGCGTGGCCATCGCCCGCGCCCTCGCGATGCAGCCGGACGTGATCCTGTTCGACGAGGTGACGGCTGCGCTCGATCCCGAAACGGTGAAGGACGTGCTCTTCGCGATCCGCGAGCTGGTGGAGGAGGGCCTCACCTGCATTCTCGTGACCCACGAGATGAAGTTCGCCCGCGAAGTCTCGCAACGCGTTTGTTTCACCGATCGTGGCCTGATCGTGGAGAGCGCGCCTCCTGCGGAACTCTTTGACAATCCGCAAGACCCGCGCACTCGCGAATTCCTCGGTCAGGTTCTCTGACCGCATCGCCGGGCCGGGCGAATGCCGTCCGGACCGGAGCAGACGACTCGTCGGGATTGGGCACGCTGCGCGGTGCCGCCATCCCACGTGCAATGAAAATGAAAGGTGAGCCGGAAGGCCCAATACATCATGCCTCGTTTTGACGACATCTACGCCAAGGACTTCAAGGAAACGCCTTACTGGTGGGAGGCTGCGGAACCGGAGACCGATCTCGATCCGCTGCCGGAGCGGGCCGACGTCGTGGTCATCGGCTCGGGCTATGCCGGCCTGAATGCGGCGACCCATCTGGCGCGCGCCGGGCGCTCCGTCGTCGTCATCGACGGCGACCGGATCGGGGAGGGCGCCTCGACGCGTTCGGGCGGGATGGTGTCGAGTGGCCAGAAGCTGGTCGTCAGTGGTGCGATCAAGGGGATCGATCCTTCGCTCTTCTCGCGCCTAATCGGCGAGAGCAACGAGAGCTTCGATTATCTGAAGATGCTGGTCGAGACGGAGAAGCTGGATGCGGGGCTTGCGCTCAGCGGCCGCTTCTTCGGCGCTCACGCCGCGGGCGATTACGAAACCCTGAAGCGGCATGGCGCGCTGCTGGCGGAGAAGACCGGCGTGACCGTGCATTTCCTCGATCGCGCGCATCAGCGGTCCGCGATCGGTTCGGACTACTATCACGGCGGCATGGTGATCGACGAATATGGCGGTCTGCATCCGGGCAAGTATCACAAGGCTCTGCGCGACCGGGCGCGCGCCGCCGGCGTCATGCTGCGCTCGCATGCGCGCGCAGCCCTCGTGCAGGATGGTGCGAAAGGAGAGAAGCTCGTGCCGACCGCTCGAGGCACCATTCGGGCCGCCCACGTCGTCGCAACCACGAACGGTTACACCGCCGCCGATGCGACACCGGGCCTCGCTAGCCGTATTGTGCCGGTCAAGAGCTATCAGATTGCCACCGCGCCGCTGCCGGCCGATCTGCTGTCCGAGCTCATTCCGCAGGCCCGCATGGTGTCCGACACGCGCCGTGACTTGATCTACGCCAGGCCGTCGCCCGACGGGACCCGGCTGCTGTTCGGTTCACGCCCGGGCGTCTTCGACATGCCCGACAGGCTGGCCGCAAAGCGGCTCTACGCGCGCATGCTGGCCATCTGGCCGCAGCTCGCGGGCGTGAAGATCACTCACGCCTGGAGCGGGCGAGTCGCCATGACCGTCGACAAGATCGCCCATCTCGGAGTTCGCGACGGCACGGATTTCGCGGCTGGTTGCAACGGCAACGGTGTCGCGCTGATGACCTTTCTCGGCTACCAGACGGCACGCAAGATTCTCGGCGAGCAGAACATGCCATCGGCCTTCGATCGCGAGACATTCACGGCCGTGCCGTTCTATTCGGGCAAGCCCTGGTTCGTGCCGCTCTTTGCCGGCTGGTATCGCCTGCGCGATTTCCTCGACCGTCCGGGACGCTGATCCCGCCCAGCGGCCGGCCCGGCTCGCCATCTGCGCACCTGTTTCAAGGAGGACAATGTGTCCAGGATTATTCCCGACCTCGTCGTCGCGCCGCAGGAGCTGCCTGCGCGTGTGGACGTCGTTGTCATCGGCGGCGGCATCATCGGGGTATCGACCGCGCTGTCGCTGGTCGAACGCGGCGTCTCAGTTGCCCTGTGCGAGAAGGGACTTATTGGCGCGGAGCAGTCGTCGCGAAACTGGGGTTGGGTGCGTCAAATGGGGCGCGATCCGGCCGAGTTGCCGCTCGCAATCGAAAGTCTCCGGATCTGGCGTGGCATGAACGAGCGGGTCGGTGGCGAAACCGGCTTTCGGCAGACCGGCATCGCCTATCTCTGCGACACGGATGCCGACGTCGCGATGTATGACGAGTGGTTGAAACACGCCAGGTCTTTCGATCTCGACTCCCGCCTGGTCAGGGGCGAGTCGCTGACGACGCTCATGCCGGGTATGGCGAAACCGTTCCGTGCCGCGCTGCATACGCCGAGCGACGCCAGGGCGGAGCCGTTTATTGCCGTCCCTGCGATCGCGCGCGGTGCGGCCGCCAAGGGCGCGCATATCCTCACCAACTGCGCGGTGCGTTCGATCGAGCGATCGGCGGGCAGAGTGAGCGGGTGTGTCACCGAGCGCGGCGAGATCCGCTGTTCGTCCGTGGTTCTGGCGGGTGGGGCCTGGTCGCGCCTCTTCGCCGGCAACATGGGCATCGATCTTCCGGTCCTGAAGATCCTCGGCAGCGTCGCTCGCGTTTCGCCCGTCGACGGCGTTCCGGATTTTCCCGTTGGTGCAGGCAACTTCGCTTTCCGCCGCCGCCTGGATGGCGGGTTCACCGTCGCCCAGCGCAACGCCAACGTCGCCCCGATCACGCCGGACAGTTTCCGTTTGCTGTGCGACTATACGCCGACGCTCATCAAGAGCTGGAACGAGCTGACGCTTCGCATCGGCGGTCAGTTCGTTCGCGAGCTGAAAATGGCCCGCTCCTGGAAGAGCGACGAGGTTACGCCTTTCGAGCAGGTCCGCATTCTCGATCCCGATCCGTCGCTGCGGTTCGTCCATGGCGGCCTCACCCATCTGGGCGAAGCTTTTCCGGCGTTCCGCAACGCCAGGATCGCGCAAATGTGGGCGGGCCTGATGGATGTCACGCCGGATGCCGTTCCCGTCATCGCGCCGTTCGGCTCCGTTCCAGGCTTCTATCTGGCGACCGGCTTCTCGGGCCACGGTTTCGGTATCGGCCCTGGCGCCGGCGCCCTGATGGCCGATCTCGTGACCGGTTCGGCGCCTCGCGTCGACCCCGCACCGTTCAGGATCGAGCGTTTCAAGCGGCTGAAGAAGGCCGCCTGATTTTCCGATGCCCACGCCCGACATGATGAAGCTGGCGTTTGCGTCGCGAGGATTCGCCGCCGCTTAGTCCACGTCGAACTTGACGCCCTGGGCGAGCGGCAGCGTGCGGCCAAAATTGATGGTGTTGGTGGCGCGGCGCATATAGGCCTTCCACGCGTCCGATCCGGATTCGCGCCCGCCGCCGGTTTCCTTCTCGCCGCCGAATGCGCCGCCGATCTCGGCGCCCGAAGGACCGATGTTCACGTTGGCGATGCCGCAATCGGAGCCTCGCGCCGACAGGAAGGCTTCGGCCTCGCGCAGATCGTTGGTGAAGATCGACGACGACAGGCCTTGCGGAACGGCATTGTGCAATTCCATCACGGCATCGAAATCGCGGTACTTGATGACATACAGGATCGGCGCAAAGGTTTCGCGCGCGACCGAGCCGGTCTGTCCGCCGATCTCGACCAGCGCAGGGCGGACGTAGAAGGCCGCTTCTGCGCCCGCAACGGTGACGCGATCGCCGCCGACAATGGCTGCACCTGCGGCCTTGGCTTCGCCGAGCGCGCGCTGCATCGCCTCGTAGGCAAGGCCGTCGATGAGGGGGCCGACCAGGTTGCTGGCGAGGGGATTGCCGACCGAAACGGACGCATAGACCTTCTTGAGCCGCGGCACCAGGCTGTCATAGACGCTCTCGTGAACGAACAGGCGGCGCAGGGTGGTGCAACGCTGGCCGGCCGTGCCCATGGCCGCGAACGCAACGCCGCGCAGCGTCAGGTCGAGATCGGCCGTCGGAGTGACGATCGCGGCATTGTTGCCGCCGAGTTCCAGAATGGCGCGGGCAAAGCGCTGGGCGAGCTTCGGCGCGACGGCGCGTCCCATCGCGGTCGAGCCCGTCGCCGAGACCAGGGGCACTTTGGTGTTGTTGACGAGGGCCTCGCCGATCTCGCGCCCTCCGATCAGCACGGCGGACAAGCCGTCGGGCGCTGTGCCGCCGTCGGACTTGAAGCGCTTCAACGCGCGCCCGAGCAGCGCGTCCGTCGCCAGCGCAGTGAGAGGAGTCTTCTCCGAAGGCTTCCAGACGATGCTGTTGCCGCAGACCAGTGCCAGGGCGGCATTCCAGGCCCAGACCGCGACCGGGAAATTGAACGCCGAGATGATTCCGGTGACGCCGAGCGGATGCCAGGTTTCCGCCATGCGGTGCTCGTGTCGTTCGGTGGCGATCGTCAAGCCGTAGAGCTGGCGGGAGAGGCCCACGGCGTAGTCGCAAATGTCGATCATCTCCTGGACTTCGCCGAGGCCTTCCGACTCGATCTTGCCGGCCTCGATCGATACCAGCCGGCCGAGCGCGCGCTTGTTGGTGCGAAGCTCTTCGCCAAGGAGCCGAACGAGTTCGCCGCGCTTGGGGGCGGGGACAAGGCGCCATTGCAGGAATGCCGCGTGAGCCTTGTCGATGACCGAGGTCGCGCCGGCGGCATCGATTTCCCTGACATGGGTCGTGGTCTCGCCGGTGATCGGGGTTTTTGCCGCCAGCGTGCCATTGCCGTAGCTGCCGGGGTCGACACTGAGTTCAACCAGCAGCGCGTCGACCTCGGCCTTGAGCGAGAGGGCGCCGGTCTGACTGGATGAGGTGGCGGACATGAGAGGCTCTTTCCGGGGGCTGGCGTTGATTCAAGGAGGGACTGTCTGACGGGCCACGGCGTCGTCGTCGGATTCGCTCAACGGCGGCCCATCCCACCTCATAAAGAGGACAATGAGCAGGCGTTTTCAAACGATAGAAGCTCAACAAGTCATTCCAAGGGCGAATGATAGGGGCCTGACCGCAGGTGGAGCGATGGGCCGGCGCACCCGCCTCTGTCAGGGCAGAGGCCATCAGCGGTCCGGCGCCGTTTCCAGCAGAAGCCATTCCCGGAAGGCAACAAGTGGTGGATGGTATGCACGATCGGTCGGCCAGGCCAGATAGTAGGCCTCGGCGCTTTTCATCGGCAGGTCGAGGGCGTGCACCAGCTTGCCGGTGCTCAGCTCCTCCTCGATCAGGAATTCGGGAAGCAGCGCGATACCGAGCCCGGAAATCGCTGCCTGCGATGCTGTGGCGAACTGATCCAGCAGCATGCCATGGACCGCATGGGCGTCGACGCCGTGCTGCGTCAGCCATTGCTCCCAGGCGTCCGGGCGTGTCGTCAAGTGCAGCAAAGGGGCCTTGCGGAGATCGCTTGCTTGCTTGAAGCCGTATTGGCGCCGCAACTCGAAGCTGCAGGCCGGGATCACAGTCTCCGATCGCAGCAGTGCCAGTTCGCCTCCCTGCCATTCCGGGCGCCCGAAATGGATCGCGGCATCGACGGGCTCCAGCCTGAAGTCGAAGCTCGACAGCCGCGTGACCAGGTTGATGGTGATGCCGGGATTGCCGGCGAGAAATTTGGGCAGCCGCGGCGCCAGCCAGCGTGTGCCGAAGGTTGGCAGGATTGCGAGGGTCAGCGTGCCGCCGAACGGGTTGGCGCGCAGATTGAGCGAGGCGGTGCTGATCTTGCGCAACGCATCGCGGATCTCGCGGGCATAGGCGTCGCCGCCCACCGTCAGGCGGATGGTCTGCCGCTCGCGATGGAACAGCTCGACCTCGAGCTGTTCCTCCAGCGCCTTGACCTGGCGGCTCACCGCGCTCTGCGTCAGCGACAGCTCCCGGGCTGCGGCCGTGATGCTCCCGGTCCGCGCCGCCGCTTCAAAGGCGGTCAGCAGGGGCAGTGAGGGTAGGAAGCGGCGGGGGCTTTGCACGTCATTCTCCAGCCGAATGAGGTCTTGACCAAACATGACTTGGCCCGGCGCAACTGGCAACGCTAGATTACCGCCCGGACCCGCAGTCCGGGACTTCGTCACGACTTCGGCACCCCTGCAACAGTCGGCATCTCACTTGCCGAATTGGAATGAACCAGTCAACGCGCCTCGGACAACGCGACCCTGCGGGCGGAAACAGACGAGGACGTCGGAGCCGATGCTAGACAACGCCAGATCCCACGGTCTTTGGGAGTTGACCGCGCCACCGGCGCCGGAAACGAGCGGACTGAACGGGGCGATCAGGGTCGATACGGTCATCGTCGGCGGCGGATATACCGGTCTCTCCGCAGCGCTCCATCTCGCCGAGGCGGGCGCCAATGTCGCGTTGCTGGAGGCGGTGGAGATCGGCTTTGGCGGGGCCGGCCGCAATGTCGGCCTGGTCAATGCCGGCATGTGGGTCATGCCGGACGTCCTTGGCGACGTGCTCGGTGGTGATTACGGCGAGCGCCTGCTCGAATTGCTGGGCGACGCCCCGCGCCTGGTGTTCGACCTGATCGCGCGCCACCGCATCGAATGCGAGGTGGAGCGCGCCGGCACGCTCCATTGCGCCGTCGGGCTCAAGGGGTTGAGGGAGCTGGAGCAGCGCGTGGCGCAGTGGAGTCGTCGCGGCGCGCCGGTGGAGTTGCTCGACGCTGCCGACACCGCCGCGAAAATTGGCTCGTCGGCCTATACGGGATCGTTGTGGGATCGGCGCGCGGGCACGATCCAGCCGCTGGCCTACGCGCGGGGCCTTGCCTGCGCCGCCCTCAACGCCGGCGCGAAGATATTCACCCGCAGCGCGGTGACCTCGGCCGAGCGGATCGACGGAAAGTGGAAGCTGCACACGGCGGGCGGCCACGTCATCGCCGATCGGGTCATCGTCGCGACCGATGCCTATGCGACGGGGCCCTGGTCCGAGGTCAGGACGGAACAGATCCATCTTCCCTACTTCAACTTTGCCACCCAGCCGCTGTCCGACAACGTTCGCGCATCCATTCTTCCCGAGCGGCAGGGCGCCTGGGACACCAACGACGTGTTGAGCTCGTTTCGCTTCGATCGCGCCGGCCGCCTCGTGTTCGGAAGCTGCGGCGCGCTTCGCGGAACGGGTGTTGCGGTTCATCGATCCTGGGCACGACGGGCGCTCAAGAAGCTGTTTCCGCAGATCGGCGACGTCAGGTTCGAAGCGGAATGGTACGGCCTGATCGGCATGACCGACGATCATCTGCCGCGCTTCCACAAGCTCGCCGAAAACGTGTTCGGCTTCAGCGGCTACAACGGGCGCGGCATTGCGCCCGGCACGACCTTCGGACGGCTGCTCGCCCTCTACGCGCTCGGGCAACTCGACGAGAAAGACCTGCCGCTTCCGGCATCGCCCCCGATCAAGCCCAGCTTCCGCAGCGCGCGGACGGCGCTGTACGAGGTCGGCTCGCAGCTCGTCCATCTGATCGAGGCGCGGCGGTAGATTGCCTCGCGCGCGCCGCATTCAGAATTGCGACAAAATGATCCAATCGGAAATAAGTTGACGATAGGAAACTTTTGCTCAAGGATGGACCCGCGGTCTGGTCCAAACGCGTTTCGCCCATCTGTGATCCAGACGTCAGCAGGGCAAAGCCATGACGGACGGCGCCGTTTACGCTCTGGAGACCCGCGGCCTGAGCCGCGAGTTCGGCGGCTTCTTCGCCGTCAAGGGCGTCGACTTCCGCCTTGTCCGCAACAGCATGCACGCCGTGATCGGCCCGAACGGGGCCGGCAAGACCACCCTGTTCAACCTTCTGACGAAATTCCTTCCGCCGTCGGCCGGCACGATCCTGCATGATGGCGAAGACGTCACCCGCCTCGGCATGTCGGCGATGGCCAAGCGCAGCGTGGTGCGATCCTTCCAGATCTCCGCGGTGTTCGCCGGACTGACCGTGCGCGAGAACATCGAGCTGGCGCTGCTGCGCGCGCATGGCCTTGCCTGGAATCTGCTCGGCCGGATTTCGCGTCATCGTGGCGTGCTGGAGCGCACCGATGCGTTGCTCGAGCGCTTCGGCCTGTCCGACTGTGCCGGGACGATGGCGGGCAGTCTGTCCTATGGCCGCAAGCGCGTGCTCGAACTGGCGACGACGCTCGCGCTGGAGCCCGGCGTGCTGCTGCTCGACGAGCCGATGGCGGGGCTCGGTCATGAAGATATCGGACGGGTGACGCAGTTGATCCGCGAAGCCGGCAAGGGCCGCACGGTGCTGCTGGTCGAGCACAACATGAGTGTGGTCGCAGAGCTCGCCGACACCATCACCGTGATGGTGCGCGGCGAGGTGCTGGCGCAAGGAAGCTATGCCGACGTGTCCTCGCGCGCCGACGTGATGGCTGCCTATACGGGGCAGGCGCATGAGTGAGAGTCTCGCGGTCGGCAATCTCCGGGCCTGGTACGGCGAGTCCAAAGTCCTGCACGGGATGGATTTCAGCATCCGCGCCGGCGAGGTGGTGACGTTGCTCGGTCGCAACGGTGCCGGAAAAACCACGACGCTGAAGGCGATCATGGGGCTGCTGGACAGGCGTTCGGGCTCGATCGCACTCGATGGCCACGAACTCATCGGTGCTGCTCCCTACGACATCGCGCGCAAGGGCATCGCCTTCTGTCCGGAGGAGCGCGGCATCTTCGCGAGCCTGAGCGTGCGCGAAAACCTGCTGCTGCCGCCGAAGGTCGCCGCCGGCGGCATGACGGTCGCGCAGATCCTCACGCTGTTTCCGAACCTGAAGGAGCGTCTCGACAGCCAGGGCACCAAGCTGTCCGGCGGCGAGCAGCAAATGCTGGCGCTCGGGCGCATTCTGCACACCGGCGCGCGCATCCTGCTGCTCGACGAGCCGACCGAGGGGCTC
>NZ_AKIY01000295.1 GCF_000282615.1 Bradyrhizobium sp. YR681
AGGCTTCGCCGGACTTTTGCGCCGCTCGTCCGCACGAAGCCTCGGGCTCACAGGGACTACCCGCCCTGCCCGCGCCTCTCGCGCACGACGCTGCCGCGTCCACCGCAACCCGGCCCGCGTTTCGAACGACTCGCGAACCGTCCCTCTTCGTTGGGCCGGGCTGTTTCGACTCATGCCGCAATTCCGAATTTCGGTAAAGTGGAATATTTTTGCGGGAAGGGATTGACGGGGTGGCGGGTGTTTTGCCCGACGGGCAATGTGCCGGCACACTCTCGTGTCCCGGACGCGCAGCAGCGTGCAACGCTGCTGCGCAGAGCCGGGACCCAGGAGGCGAAACGGGTTACGCGGAGACATGGGCCCCGGCTCTGCAGCGCACCGCTAAAGAAGCGCTGCGCTGCGTCCGGGGCACGAGATCTGCCTACGCCACTGCTACATCCGGAATGCGCGCGGCCTCCATCGGCAGCTTGCCGCGGATCAGGTCCGAGGCGCGGTCGGCGATCATCATGGTGGAGGCATTGAGGTTCGCCGAGATCATGCGCGGCATCACCGAGGCGTCGATCACGCGCAGCCCTTCCAGCCCGTGGACGCGGAGCTGGTCGTCGACCACGGCCCAGGTCGAATCCGCCGGGCCCATACGGCAGGTGCAGCCGGGGTGGAAGGTGGTGGTGCCGCGTTCGGTGGCGGCGGCGAGGAATTCGTCGTCGGTGTTGATGTTGGGGCCGGGGAAATCCTCGTAGGCGTAGTAGGGCGACAGCGGCGCGGACTTCAGCAGGCGCCGCGCGAGCTTCATGCCGCCGACGATGACGCGGCGGTCGAGTTCGGCGTCGAGATAGTTGGTCTGGATGATCGGCGGCGCAAACGGATCATTGGAGCGGATGCGGACATAGCCGCGGCTCTCCGGGCGCTGCTGCCAGGACGCCACCGTCATGCCGGGCTCGTCCTCGAGCTGGCCCTGCACGCCTTCCTTGTAGCTCGCCGGCGTGAAGGTGAGCTGGAGGTCGGAGCTGTCGGCGCTCTCGCCGGAGTGCCAGAAGCAATAGACCATGGTCGGCGACAGCGAGAGCAGGCCGCCGCGCGTAGTGGCCCATTTCAGCGCCTCGACCCAGAGCGACAGGCCACGGCGGAGCTCGTTGATGGTCTTGATGTCTTTTACGCGCGCCACCGTGCGCGGCGCGTAGTGGTCCTGGAGGCCCTCGCCAACCGGTAGCGCGTGGCGCACGGCGATGCCGTGCTGCTGCAATAGATCAGGCGAGCCGATGCCGGAGAGCTGCAGCAGTTGCGGCGAATTATAGGTGCCGCCGGACAGAATGACTTCCTTGTTGGCGCGCACCTCGACCGGCGTGCCGCCACGACCGCCCTTGGTGTAGCGCACGCCGACGGCGCGCTTGCCTTCGAAGATGATCTCGGTCGCGTGCGCATGGGTGTGCACGTGCACGTTGGGCCGCTTCATCGCGGGCTTGAGGAACGCGGTCGCGCCGGAGACGCGCAGGCCCTTGTCGATGGTGCGCTGGCAGTAGGAGACGCCTTCCTGGGTCTTGCCGTTATAGTCAGGATTGCGGGGAATGCCGAGCGAGACTGCGCCTTCCATGAAGGCCTCGCAGAGCGGATCGCGCCAGTTCATGGTGGTGACGGTGAGGTTGCCGTCGCGGCCGCGATAGGTGTCCTCGCCCTCGCCGACCCGCTTCTCCAGCCGCTTGAAGTAGGGCAGCACGTCGGCATAGCCCCAGCCGCGATTGCCCATCTGCGCCCAGGTGTCGAAATCCATGCGCTGGCCGCGATTGTAGATGTGGCCGTTGATCGAGGACGAGCCGCCGAGCGTCTTGCCGCGCGGCGCGTAGATGCTGCGGCCGCCGGTCCAGGGCCCCACCTCCTGCTGGTAGGCCCAGTTGATGCTCTTCATGTGGAAGGTCTTGATGAAACCCGCCGGCAGATGGATGTAGGGATGCCAGTCGCTCGGGCCCGCCTCCAGCACGCAGACGCTGGTGTTGGGGTCTTCGCTCAACCGGCTGGTCAGCACGCAGCCGGCGGAGCCCGCGCCGACGATCACATAATCAAATCTGTCCATGGTGCCTCGGCCGCCTTCAGCGCGGCTTGTCGTTGAGTTGAAATTCGAGATGCGCCTGCACCGTCGGCCATTCGGCAGCGGTGATGCTGTAAACAACGGTGTCGCGCAGCGTGCCGTTCGGCGCGACCTGATGGCTGCGCAGAATGCCGTCCTGCTTGGCGCCGAGGCGCTCGATGGCGCGGCGGCTCTGGTGATTGAAGAAATGGGTACGGAATTCGACCGCGATGCAGTTCAGCGTCTCGAAGGCATGCCGGAGCAAGAGCAGCTTGCACTGGGTGTTGAGCGGCCCGCGCTGGGCGCCCTTGCCATACCAGGTCGAGCCGATCTCGACGCGGCGGTTGGCGGCGTCGATGTTCATGTAGGTCGTCATGCCCACGATGTCGCCGCCGGCATCGAATACCGTGAACGGCAGCATCGAGCCTGCGGCCTGCAAGGCCAGCCGGCGGTCGATCTCCTTGCCCATGTTCTCCGGCAGCGGGATCGCGGTGTACCAGAGCTTTGACAGCTCGCCGTCCTTGACGGCCTCCGTCAGCCCCTCGCGATGCTGCTGCGACAGCGGCTCGAGACGGGCGTGCTGTCCACGCAGGGTGATGGGATCAGGCCAGGGCATTTGAAGTCTCTCTCCGTTGTCATTGCGAGAAGCGAAGCGACGAAGCAATCCAGACTGTCACCGCGGACGCATTCCTGGATTGCTTCGCTTCGCTCGCAATGACGCTCACTAGCACCGTTTACTTGTTTAGGAAATTGAGAGGCAAACCGCTGCGCGGCCAGTCCATGGCGATCAGCTCGCCCTTGCCTGACAGCGTGATATAGGCGGTCTTCAGCTCGGGGCCGCCGAAGGCGATGTTGGTGGTGACGCGGTCGCCGGTCGGGACCTGCTCGACCAGGGTGCCGTCGGGCGCGATCACCGAGATGCAGCCGGAGACGAGCGTGGCGACGCAGATATTGCCGCCAGCTTCCACCGCGAGCGAGTCGAACATCTGGTAGCCGCCGAGGCCGCAGATCGGCTTGCCGCGCTCGCCGCGATAGATCACCTCGCGCGGCTTGAGCGTGCCGGGCGCGGACAGCTCATAGGCCCAGAGCCGGCCGGTCGGCGTCTCCGCGATGTAGACGGTGTTCTCGTCCGGCGACAGGCCAATGCCGTTGGCCGGCAGCACGCCGTGCACGACCTCCACGATCTCCTTCATGCCGGGCTTCAGATAGTACATGCCGCCGACATCCATCTCGCGGGGGCGGCGCTTGCCGAGGTCGGAGAACCACAGGCCCCCGTGCCTGTCGAACACAAGATCATTGGGCCCGCGCAGATCGTGCTCGCCGCATCTGGTGACGACAGTCTCGATCTTGCCGGATTGCAGATCGACACGCTGGATCGAGCCGCCGAGATAATCCTCAGGCTGCGGGCCCGGCATGATCATCTTGCCGGTCGGGATCCAGGAGAAACCGCCATTGTTGCAGATGTAGATCTTGCCGTCGGGGCCGAGCGCCGCGCCATTCGGGCCGCCCGGCACCTTCGCCACGATCTCCTTGCGGCCATCGGGATAAATGCGGGTCAGGCGCTGGCCACGGATTTCCACCAGCACCACCGAACCATCGGGCATCACGACCGGCCCTTCGGGAAATTCCAGGTCGGTGGCGAGAACACGGATGTTGGACATGAGGGACCCTCCCGGCTGCTTGTTATGGCTTGCACGGGATGTCCGGCACAGGGCCCCACACGCAAGATTTGCCTGCGGTTATGGCAAAGTCACCGGGGCTTGCCAAGCAAGCGGGATGGTATGCCAGCGTTGCTGGTCGAACAGTCGCAGGGCGCGGAATCGTAGGGTGGGCAAAGGCGCACTTGCGCCGTGCCCACCATCTCTCCACGATTTCGCCGGACATGGTGGGCACGCTACGCTTTGCCCACCCTACGAAACTGCGTCGCGTCATTTCATGCCGCGCCGCGTCCGGGACACGGCAGCATTTTACTTCGCATCCTTCGGCGGCGGCGCGTCCTGCTTCTTCTTCACGTCATCCGCGAGCTTGGTCTGCGCGGCCTGGAGATCGCCGAGCGTCTTCTGCAAGCCGGCGATCGTGGTCTTCAACGCGTCGATCTGGCGGTTGGCCGCATCCAGCTTCTGCTGATGATCCAGCGTCAGCTTGCCGATCGTCTTCTGCAGGAAATCGACATTGCTCTGGAGACAGCTGGTGCGCCGCTCCATGGTCTTCTCGACGGTGCAGATCTCGATGCCGGGCACGTCCTGTGCGCGGACGGGCGCAGCGGCCTGCGTGGCGAGCAGCAACATCGCGCAACACGCGCCGGCGCTTCGAAGCAGCATGCGGGGTTCCTCGTCAAATTGATCACGTCAATGTGCGCTTTTTGAGCGCAGTCGCGAGAGGCTACCACACTCGTACCGCATTCTCGCGTTGAGCTTGGCGTGTTCCCTTTGGACGGGGAGCAGTGAACCGCGCGCGGGAGAAATGGGCGCTCTTTCCGCGGCTTTGTTTAGGGGAGATTTCTGGAATGGCAACGCGCGATAGACGTCTGGCGGAATTCGACGGCGCCGGAGAACCGCCACCTGGTCTGCCGGTCGAAGTGCTGTGCGAGGATCACAGCGGGACGTATCAGCTGCCGTTCGCCTGCCGCTATGTCGAGGGAC
Source organism: Bradyrhizobium sp. YR681 (assembly GCF_000282615.1). GTDB lineage: Bacteria > Pseudomonadota > Alphaproteobacteria > Rhizobiales > Xanthobacteraceae > Bradyrhizobium. The sequence continues at coordinate 4,702 of NZ_AKIY01000295.1, forward strand.
GCTGGCAGAACCACGAGGCCGGGATCGCGGTCGAGGCGACCGTGATCGGCTGGCGCCTGCCGCGCATGAAGCACTCCGGCGTCGCCTGACGGCCGCTTCTGTTCCAAAATGCGACGGGGCGGCGCTCCGCCTTAACCTTCGGAACGCGGTTCGAACGAATCGCGTCCGAATCAGCCGAATCGCCCTGTCCACGCCTGTTCACGGCTAGATGTCGGTGAGGGCCTGCCGGCGCGCACAATATGTACCGGACGGGTGCGCGGGCTCTGGTCTGGAGCCGGCGCCAAAGGTTAACAGCGGAAAAGGCATGGCTCCGGGCGCCGTCCCCCTGCAGTCCCCGCTCCTGAAACAGGCAGGCGGAGCTGGCCTTGCCTAATATTCGACCTCGAGCTCCTCGATCTCGGCCGGCTCCTCCTTGGCCGCCGCGATCCATTCCCTCATCTCGGGCATGGCCATGATGGTATCGGCATAGGCCTTCAGGCGCGGCTCGAGCTTGACGTCGTAGGTCACGAAACGCGTCACCACCGGGGCGTACATCGCGTCCGCCATGGTGCGCCGCTCGCCGAACAGGAACGGGCCGCCGGATTTCTCCAGGCAGTCGCGCCAGATCGCCCAGACGCGGTCGATGTCGGCCTGGGCGCGCGACCAGATCTTGAAGCCGGGGAAGTGCCCCTTCAAATTGACCGGCAGCGAGGCCCGCAGCGTGGTGAAGCCGGAATGGATTTCGCCGCAGATCGAGCGGCAATGGGCGCGCTGGACGCGATCATCCGGCAGCAGGCCCGCGTCCGGCATCGCCTCGTTGAGATATTCGGCGATCGCCAGCGTATCCCACACCGTAGCGCCGTCGTGCCGCAGGCACGGCACCAGGATCGACGACGACAGCAGCAGGATTTCAGCGCGTGCCGACGCGTCGTCGGGCGCGGTCACGATCTCCTCGAAATCGAGCCCGGAAAACTTCGTCAGCAGCCAGCCACGCAGCGACCAGGACGAGTAGTTCTTGCTGCTGATGGTCAGTGTCGCCTTTGCCATGTGGCCCTTCCCTTACGCCTGTGAACTGCCCCCGCCCGGCCCGCGGCGGTGCCCATTACCTGAGCTTCCCACGAAATGAACAGCAAGCGACGTGCCAATTTTGAGGGCGATTTGACTCTTGTTTGGCTTCGATATTGCATAGCAGCACGGGACAGGTGGGCGTTTCAGAATGATGTCGATGTATTATCAGGCCTTTCAGAACCACATGGATTTGACGGCGCCGTTTCGAGCCGGGGCCTCGTCCGCACTCAGATTCCTCCATCTGGTGCCCCAGGGCATGTCGGACCAGGTGGTCGGCCGACTTTCGGCCGCGCTGGAGCTGATCTCGCGCTCCACCCTCACCTATGACCGTCCGGCCTATGGCATCGACAGCGTCATGGTGGGCAACCGCGAGGTCGCCGTCACCGAGGAGATCGCCTACGCGACGCCGTTCGGCTCGCTGCTGCATTTCAAGAAGGAGGGCGTCGCGGAGCAGCCGCGCATGCTGCTGGTGGCGCCGATGTCAGGCCACTTTGCCACGCTGCTGCGCGGCACGGTGAAGACGCTGCTGCAGGACCACGACGTCTACATCACCGACTGGCACAATCCGCGCGACATCCCGCGCAGCGAGGGCCGCTTCGGGCTCGACGACTACACCGATCATCTCATCGACTTCCTGGGCCAGCTCGGCCCGCGCCCGCATATGGTGGCGATCTGCCAGCCCTCGGTCTCGGCGCTCGCGGCCGCCGCCGTCATGTGCGAGGGCAACCATCCCTCGCGCCCGGCGACGCTGACGCTGATGGCGGGGCCGATCGACACACGGATCCAGCCGACCCGGGTCAACGAATTCGCCAAGAGCAGGCCGATCGACTGGTTCGAGCAGAACCTGATCAACTACGTGCCGGTGCAATGCCGCGGCGCGCTGCGGAAGGTCTATCCGGGCTTCGTGCAGCTCACCGCCTTCGTCTCGATGAATCTCGAGCGCCACATCAAGCAGCACATGGACCTCGCCAACCACATCGCCAAGGGCGAGAAGGAGAAGGCGGCCAGCATCAAGACCTTCTACGACGAATATTTCGCCGTGATGGACCTGCCGGCCGAGTTCTACATCGAGACCGTGCGCGACGTGTTCCAGGAGCACCTGCTGCCGCAGGGCAAGCTGATGCATCGCGGACGTCCGGTGGACACCAAGGCCGTCAGCCGCATGGGCCTGATGACGGTCGAGGGCGAGAAGGACGACATCTGCTCGATCGGCCAGACGCTCGCGGCGCAAGACCTCTGCACTGGCGTGCGCGCCTATCGCCGCGTCCACCACATGCAGGCCGGCGTCGGCCATTACGGCGTGTTCTCGGGCAAGCGCTGGAACAACGAGATCTATCCGCTGCTGCGGGATTTCGTGCACGTCAATTCGTGAGGCTCACGCGGCGCGACGGGCGCCGCGGCGCGCGGCCCAGCGCGGCTGGGCGCAGATGTGGCCGAGGAATTCGATGACGGTCAGCGCGCCGAGATAGGCGGTGACGCCGGTGCCGACATCGAGCGGCGGATTGACCTCGACGAAGTCGAAGCCCGCGATGTCGTGCCGCTCGGCGATCGCCTTCAGGCTGTCGCGCAGCTCGACATAGCTCATCCCGTTCGGCTCGGCCGAGACACAGCCCGGGACCAGCGACATGTCCATGGCGTCGACGTCGATGCTGACATAGACGCGGGAATTGGCCGGCAGCAGCGCGGCAATGCCCTCCGGACCGATCCGCCGGAATTCGCCCATCGGGATGATCCGGTTGCCACCGGCGATGACGTCCTCGACCTGCGCCGGCGAATGACGCAGGCTGCGGATGCCGACCTGCGTCAGGCTGAGCGTGTTGTCCATGCCGGCGATATGGCGAAAGGCATGGCTGTTGGTGATGGTCAGGTCGTTCTCGAACGGCGCGTAGTCGGTGTGGGCATCGAAGTGGATGACGTGCAGCTTCTCGTCGAAGGCGCGAAACACCGGATAGGTGATCGAATGATCGCCGCCGAGCACCACGGGAAGCGCCCCGCGATCGAGAATCCCGCGCACCATGGCGGTGATGTTCTCGAAGGTGCGCGGCGCGTTGGCCGGATGGATGTCGACATCGCCGACATCGGCGATCAGGCCCTGTGACATCTCCTCGACCAGATATTCGCGCCTCGTCTCCGGGTCATAATAGCCCTTGCCGCTGCCGTAGAAGCGCAGCGAGTGCTCGCGCAGCGCACGCGGCGCCAGGCGGCTGCCCGGCATGAACGGCGAGCCTTCATCGAAGGGCACGCCGAGCACGGCAATGGCCGCCTCGAGCATCGACACATCCTCGCAGATCCGCGCGCGCAGGAAGGACGGGATCCCGACATAGGGCCGGTTGATGCGAGACATGGCATTACTCCGTGGGGTTGGCTGTTGTCCTGGCGATGCGACGGTCCGTCCGCACCAGGTCGAGAAAGCTTTTCAGACGCGGCTCCTTCGGCGCGGCCATGATGTCGCGCGCCGGCCCCTCCTCGAGGATGCGGCCGTGGTCCATGAACGCGATGCGGTCGGCGAGGCTCGCCGCAAAACCGATTTCGTGCGTGACGACCAGCATGGTCATGCCGATCCCTGCGAGCGAACGCAGCACGGCGAGCACCTCACCGACCAGTTCCGGATCGAGCGCCGAGGTCGGCTCGTCGAACAGCATCAGGGCCGGATCCATCGCCAGCGCGCGGGCGATGGCCACGCGCTGCTTCTGTCCGCCGGAAAGCGCGTGCGGATGGCGGTCGATCCGGTCCGCAAGGCCAAGCCGCGTCAGCAGCTCCGTGCCGCGCCGCGTCGCCTCGGCCCGGGGACGGCCGAGCACCACGATCTGCGGCCGCACCACGTTTTCGAGTGCCGTCATGTGCGGCCAGAGCTGGAATTGCTGGAACACGATGCCGACCTGCGGGCGCAGGGCGTCGATCTGCCGGCGGCTCTGGCGGCGCACCACGCCGCCCGGCATCAATTCGCGCCCCAATGGCTTGCCCGCGACTTCGATGAAGCCGTCGTCGGGCTGCTCGAGCCAGGTCAGGCAGCGCAGCAGGGTGCTCTTGCCGCATCCGCTCGGGCCGATCAGCGCGACGATCTCACCCGCATGCACGTCGAGATAGACCTGATCGAGCGCGGTGACGCCGTGAAAGCGCTTGGTCAGGTTGGACACGCGGAGGACGGGCGCAGCGCTCATCACGACCTCCTCGCAACCAGCGAGAGATAGCGGTCGGCGATCCGGTTGCGGCTGGTCGCCTCGGCCTGAACGGCCCCGACACGGCGTTCCAGCCGCCTTGACACTTCCGCGATGAGTGCCGCGATCAGCCAGTAGATCGACGCAACGGCCGCGAACACCTCGAAGGGAGCGAAAGTGTTCCCCTGCACCACGAGGCTCTGATAGGTGAGCTCCGGCACCGTGATGGAGGACAGGACGGACGATTCCTTCATCATCGTCAGCGTCATGTTGGTGGACGGCGGCACCAAAGTGCGCAGGATCTGCGGCGCCACCACGTGCCACATCGCACTCATCGGCGACATGCCGATGGCGCGCGCACTTTCGAACTGGCCACGCGGCAGCGCGAGAATCGCAGCACGCACGATCTCCGCATAGTAAGCGCTGGCGAACAGCGCCAGCGCGACGGTCCCGACCAGGGTCGCCGGCAGCCGGATGCCCCAGAATGGCAAGCCGTAATAGACCACGAAGAGAATGATGATGAAGGGGATGTTGCGCAGGATTTCGACATAGCAGCCGGTGACGAGGCGCGGCAGCCACCCCGGCATCAGTGCGATCAGGGCAACCGCGATGCCCGCGACATAGCCTATCACGAGGGCCATGGCCGCCACCTGGAGCGTCAGCCAGGCCCCTTGCAGGAGCAGCGGCCAGTAATCGACCAGGACGGCGGGATCGAAATGCATCGCGTCAGACCCGCGCCGCGGCGAAGCGGCTCTCCGCCAGCCTGCCGGACAGGCTGATGACGAGATTGATGACGAGGAAGACGAGCGCCGAACCGACCATGGTCTCGAACGGCCGATAGCTGGAGCTGGCGATCTGCTGCGCCGTGCGCAGCACGTCGACGACCGTGATGACCGACAGCAGCGCGGTGCCTTTCACGACGATCGTCGCCTCGTTGATCAGGACCGGCACGATGCGCCGGAACAACTGGGGCAGCACCACCTTGAGCCAGATGGCATGCGGCGGGAGCCCGAGCGCCGTCGAAGCCTCGATCTGACCGGTGTCGATGGTGGCGAGACCGCCGCGCATGCTCTCGCTGACGAAGACCATGCTGTTGAAAGCGATGGCCGAGATACCAGCTACTTCCGGCGAAAGGTCGAGCCCAATCGCCGGAAGCACGTAATAGGCGATGAAGATCTGGATCAGGAGCGGCGTACCGCGCACGAAGCTGATGATGACGGCGATGAACGCATTGACCAAAGCGATCTTTTGCGCGCGAACGATCGTGAGAGCGGTGCCGAGCGCAAGCGCCAGCAGCATGATGATAGCAGCCAGCCGGATGTTCACGGCCGCCGCACCGATCAGGCGAGGCAGGATCGACAGCAGAAAGTCGAGCTTGAAGCCCATGGCACGGGCCTTTCCTGTCGGAAGATGCCTGGTCCGCCGTTCTCCCTTGGTCGCCGCGCGAACGGCTACAGGGCTCCGGGCGGCAGATAGTCCTGATCCGGGATCGTCATCTCGAAGCCGAACCATTTCTTCTGAAGGGCCACGAGGCGGCCGTCGTCGCGCATCTTGCGGATCACCCCAGAAATGGCGTCCCTGAGGTCCTTGTCATCAGGCCGCGTCACCCAGGCGAGATAGGGGTGCACGCCGTCCTGAGGTATCGGCGCCATCAACTCGAACACATCCGACTTGTCCTTGACCAGCGCAGCAAGGCTCGGCAGCGGCTGGAGCACGGCGTCGACCTCGCCGTTCGCGAGCGCCACGTAGCTCTCGGGATATGCGGTAAAGAGCTTCAGCTCCTTGAAGCCGGTCCCGCCCGCGGCCTTCAGCTTGGCATCGAGCGCACGCGCGACCGGTTCGGTCGACGAGGCAAGCTGCGTTGCGACCACCTTGCCGTTGAGGTCTTCCACCTTGGCGAGCTTGTCGCCCTTGCGCTTCATCGCGTAAGGCAAGCCGTCGGCGATCGGCATGGTGTAGGCGTAACGCTTGGCGCGCTCCGCGTTGATGCCGACCGTGGTCGCGACAAAATCGAACTTGCCGGCCAGCACGCCCGGCAGGATGCCCTGCCAGGGCAGGTCGAGCTGGTTCAGCTTCTTGACGCCGAACTCCTTGACCACCTCGGCCAGGATGTCGGAGCCGTAGCCGACGATCTTGCCGTCCTTGACGAATTCGAACGGCGGAAAGGCGGCTTCAGTGCCGACCGTCAACTCGCCGGTCCGCTTGATCTTGTCCAGCGTCGTTTCCGCGAAAGCAGGCTGGCTCGCGACCAGCGCGAGGCAGGCGCTGCCGGCCAGGATGCCGAATATCGTGCGATTGGTCTTCCGCATGGCTGATCCTTCTGTTGTCGATGGTCGCAAGGATTGTCGCCGCCTCAGGCGGGCGGCGCGTCGAAATAATTCGCCCTCACCGCGGCGCCGATCAGATTCACGATCAGGCGTCCGGCGGTGATGCAGGTGATCATGTTGACGTCGATGGCAGGCGTGATCTCCACGATGTCCATGCCGACCACCCGCCCCTTGCGCACCAGGCCGTGGATGAGCTTGCGCACCTGATGGAAGGTGAGCCCGCCAGGAGCCGGGCCCTCGACGGCAGGCATGACGGTCGGATCGAGGCCATCGGCGTCGATCGTGATGTAGTACTGGCCGCCCTCCGGAATCCGGTCGAGCACCGACTCGATACCCTTGTCGTGCACTTCGAACGCCGGAATGATGTTGGAGCCGTAGGCCGCCGCCGCCTCGACCTCCTCGGTCCGTGCGCTGCCCGACGAGCGGATGCCGATCTGGAAGATCTCGCCGATGTGGGGCATCTCGGAGGCCCGCCGGATCGGGCTCGAGAGGCCATCGCGAACGCCGTTCACCTCGTCGCGCCAATCGATATGAGCATCGATCTGGATCAGCGTGATCGGACCATGGCCCTTGAAGGCGCGCAGAATCGGGATCGGAATGCCGTGGTCGCCGCCGATGGTGATGGGCATGGCGCCTGCGGCAAGGATCTTGCTTACCGCTTGTTCAGCGCGGACGGAGTGGCTGCGGAGATCGGTCATGTCGGCAGGCACGTTGCCGACATCGACCACTTTCAAGGCACGTCCGCCGTAGATCGGACCACCGACGTCGAAATCGTAGCGCTCCAGCCCGCGACAGATGCGATCGGTGACCGAACGGACGGCATCGGGTGCCTTCGACTGATCATTGGTGATCGCGGCGGCATCGTAGGCGCTGCCGTAGGGAATGCCGAGGATGGCAATGTGCGCGTCGAGAGCGTCGAGATCGGTGCAGATTGGCGACCAGAGCAGGCTCTGGTGCTTGAGCGAAGGCGGCACCGTCAGGGGCAGAACCATAGGTCCTCCAGGTCACAGCAGGTTGGTCTTGCCGAACAAATCGGCATCTGGCCGCCACGCGAGCGGTCTGCGCATCGTCCGGATGTTCAGCGACGGTAACGCGGAGCGCGCAGCGCCCGGAATGATTTTTCCCGAAACCATGCTTGTAGGAATCGCAACATGAAGCACGTCCCGCCGGCACCCGTTCCGCAGCTCACGGAGACCGACCTCAGGCTGCTGCGGATCTTTCGCGCCGTCGCCGAGGCCGGCGGCTTGACCGCGGCGGAAGCCCAGCTCGGGATGGAGCGATCGACCATCAGCCGGCATCTGCTCGCGCTCGAAACCCGCCTCGGCAGCAGGCTCTGCTTTCGCGGTCCTTCCGGATTCGAGCTGACCGATTTCGGCCAGAGGGCCCTGCTCGCCAGCATCGCAGCCTGCGACGCGCTCGAAATGGTGCATCACGAGCTCAATCTGGCTCGCAACATCCTGTCAGGCGAGCTGAAGATCGGCATCGCGGACAACTGCCTGTCCAACCCGCATTGCAGGCTGGCCGACACGCTGGCGCGGTTTCGCGCCGCCGCGCCTGATGTCACCCTGAACATCGCGATCGGACTGCCGACGACGCTGGTCGAGGACGTGCTGGAGCGGCGACTGCATCTGGCCATCAGCGGCCAGCCCGCCGTCAACAGCAAGCTCGAATATGTCTCGCTCTTTGCCGAGGAGTTCCGGCTTTACACGGCTGCGGCCAGGCCGCTGGCGCTGGAGTCCTTGCGCAGCGACGGTGTGGTTCTGGTGACGCGGACAAACGACCGGCGCACGCAAAATCTCGCCCGGCGGCTTCATATCAAGCAACGCGCGGTCGCCTTCGGACTGGAAGCGGTGGCGACGATGCTGGTCGGCGGCGGATTTGTCGGCTTCCTGCCGAGGCACTATGTCGAGATGCTGCGCCCTATCCACCAATTGGAGGAAGTCACCGGCGCCGAGGCGTTTCGTTACACGACGCAGTTTTCGCTGATCTCGGCGATCAACCGGCCGTTGCCGCCGAGCGGCCGGCTGCTGAGCAAACTGCTGACCGATCCCGAGAGTGCGATCTGAGCCAGGTCCCGGACACAACTTGACCGCGGGGAGTTTCCCTGCGTCTCTTCGTCATGACCAATCGCCGTCATCCCACGCCTGCACGACATGCCCCGGCGACACTTCGCGATACTGCCGGACCGGCGGCTGGTAGTCCGGCGCACGCACCGGGCTCCTGATCTCGTCGTTCGCGACCTCGCGCCTGGTGCCGCGGCGTGCGGGGTCGGGCACCGGCACGGCGGCCATCAGCTTCCTGGTGTAGGGATGCTGCGGATTGCCGAACACGTCGGCACGCGGGCCAATCTCGACGATCTCGCCGAGATACATCACCGCGACGCGGTGGCTCATGCGCTCGACCACGGCGATGTCGTGGGAAATGAAGAGATAGGCAAGGCCCATGCTGGCCTGGAGGTCGAGCATGAGATTGACGACCTGTGCCTTGACCGACACGTCGAGTGCCGAGACCGCCTCGTCCGCGACAATCAGCTTCGGCCCGAGCGCGAGCGCGCGCGCGATGCAGATGCGCTGGCGCTGGCCGCCGGAGAATTCGTGCGGGAAGCGCGCGGCCATGTCGGCGGCAAGACCAACGCGTACGAGCAGGTCGGCGACCTTGTCGCGGGCTTGTGACGCGGTGGCGAGCCCGTTCGCAAGCAAGGGGGCTGCGATCGCAGTGCCCACCGACATGCGCGGATTGAGGCTCGCAAAGGGATCCTGGAACACGATCTGCATTTTCTTGCGGAAGTCGCGCAAGGTGCGGCCGCTCATCGCGAGGACGTCCTGTCCATCGATCAGGACGGTGCCGTTATCGGGCTCGATCAGCTTGAGGATGGAGCGGCCGGTGGTCGACTTGCCACAGCCGGACTCGCCGACCAGCGCAAGCGTCTCGCCGGCGCGCAGGGTGAAGGAGACGTTCTCGACCGCATGGACACGGCCCGACACCTTGCCGAACAGGCCCGAGCGGATCGGAAAGCGCGTCGTGAGGTTGGAGACTTCGAGCAGCGGGCGCTCGGCATTCGAGACCGTATCCGGCGTCTCCGTCGGCTCATCCGAGGTGCCCGTCACCCTGTCGACGATCGGAAAGCGCATCGGCCGCGGCCGCCCGTCCATCGAGCCGAGACGCGGCACGGCGGCGAGCAGCGAGCGGGTATAGGGATGCGAGGGTGCGGCGAATATCTTTGGGGTCGCGTCGGTCTCCACCGCCTGCCCGCCATACATCACCACGGTACGATCAGCGATCTCGGCGACCACGCCCATGTCGTGGGTGATGAAGAGGATCGCCATCCCCTCCTCCTGCTGGAGCTCTTTCAGCAGCTCCAGAATTTGCGCCTGGATGGTGACGTCGAGTGCGGTGGTCGGCTCATCCGCGATCAGGAGCTTTGGCTTGCAGGCCAGCGCCATCGCGATCATCACGCGCTGGCGCATGCCGCCGGAGAAGCGATGCGGATGCTCGTGGAAGCGCGATTTCGCCGCGGGAATGCGGACGCGGTCGAGCAGGCGAATGGTCTCGGCTTCCGCCGCCGCCCGCGACAGGCCGCGATGCTGGATCAGCGCTTCCGCAATCTGGAAGCCGATCGTGAGCACCGGATTGAGGCTCGTCATCGGCTCCTGGAAGATCATGGCGACGTCGTTGCCGCGGATGTCCTTCATGTCAGCTTCGGGCAGTGCCAGCAGATCGCGGCCGGCGAGCATGACGCGCCCCTCGATGCGGCCGCTCTCCCTGGGAATGAGCCGCATGATCGACAGCGCGGTGACGCTCTTGCCCGAGCCGGACTCGCCGACGATCGCCACGGTTTCCCCCGGCGCGACGTCGAACGAGACGTTGCGGACGACGGGAATCCATTCTTGCTCGCGCATGAAGGACGTGGTCAGGCCGGAGACGGAGAGCACGGGCGCCTGTGCGGCGGCAGCGATATGATCGGGTCTGGTTGCACCAATGCTCATGCGATGCCTCCAGTGCCTGCCGCGGAGACGGTGCGCTCCCTCCCCCGCTTGCGGGGGAGGGTTGGGGAGAGGGTGTCTCCACAAACGAGAACCCCTGAGAGGAGAAAGCCCCCACCCGGCGCTGCGCGCCGACCTCCCCCGCAAGCGGGAGAGGTAAGAGGAGCTCGTGGCGGCACCGATGTTCCCATCATCATCGCGCCCTCAGTAACCGCGATCACGATCGACACGCCCCGGCAGCTCTTCGCCGCGGCGGTGGCGCGCGATGGTGTCGAGCACGTAGTCGACGGCCGTTTCCGGCTTCGTCGTGCTGGCGATGTGCGGCGTCAGCAAGATGCGCGGATGGCTCCAGAACGGATGGCCGGCAGGCAGCGGCTCGGGCTCGGCGACATCGAGCACGGCGGCCGACAGCACGCCACTGTCGAGCGCTGCGATCAGGTCGGCCTCGACCAGATGCCCGCCCCGCCCGACATTGAGCAGCCGCGCGCCGCGCGGCAGCTGGCCGAACAGTTTTGCATCGAGGATGCCGCGCGTCTCCGACGTCAACGGCAGCAGGCAGACCAGAATGTCGGTCTGCCCCAGGAAATCCGGCAAGGCGTCCGTACCCGCATAGCAGGTGACGCCATCGATGCTGCGCGGGGAACGATTCCAGCCGGCAAGCGAGAAGCCAAACGATTTGAGCCGCTCGAGCACGGCCTGGCCGAGCAGGCCGAGCCCCATGACGCCGACACGCCGCTCGCCTGTGTACGTCGCGGGGAGCTCGCGCCAGACCTGATCGCGCTGCTGGGCGATGAACTGCACGAGATCGCGATGCAGCGCCAGCACCGACATGCAGGCATATTCGACCATGCGATCGGTGATGCCTGGCTCCATCATGCGGACCAGCGGAACATGCGGTGGCAGCTTGGTGATGTCGAACTGATCTACGCCGGCACCGACCGAGAACACCAGCTCGAGATTGGGGAACATCGCCGCGATATCGTCCGGCGGCTGCCACGCCACCAGATAGCGCACCGCCTGGGGATCGCCGATATCCGGCCAGACCCGGAACGGCACGTCCGGCGCGCGCTCGGCGAAGTAGCGCGCCCACTCCGCACCGCGCACCATGTTGGCCTTGTAGAGAACCGTCATGTCGCAATCGCTCTCAGAACGGGCTGACCGGCGCGAGCCGCCGGCCGTCGATCATGCGCTTGTGGCTGTAAGGCGCGGGATCGACCAACGGTGTCGAGCCCGTGACGATGTCGGCGGCAAGCTTGCCCGCGGCGGGGCCGATGCCAAAACCATGGCCGGAGAAACCGGTGGCGAGAAAGAAACCCGGCAAGGCCTCGACCGGCGAGATCACCGGGATCGTATCGGGCGTGCAATCGATGGTGCCGCCCCAGGCCTCCGCGATCTCGATGTCCTTCAATTCCGGGTTTGCCTTGATCAGCGAGGCCAGCGCCGCGTTGACCAGCGACATGTCGGGCGCGGGATCGCGCACGCGCTCGGTCTCGAACGGCGACGGCTTGTCGAAGCTCCAGGCGGTGCCGCGCGCGAGCTGATCGAAGAACGACTTGCCGAACGACATTTTCAATCCGTTGCGGCGGTGCAGATAGGTCGGCCAGAAGGTGCGCGCGTAGCGGAACAGGTCGGGTGACAATTCCACGGTGCCGCGGTTGCGCAGCGCGAGGGTAAAACCACCGTCGAGGCGGCGGCGGATGCAGTAGAGATCGGTGCCGAGCGCACCGGAGGTGATCTCGGGCGCCGGCGTAGTCCGGCATGCGGTGGCGTTGACGAGGCCGATCGGCAGCTCGATGCCGTGACGGCGGCAGAACAGCGACGACCACGCGCCGCCCGACAGCAGCACGGCCTGGGTGCGGATGGTGCCCTTCTCGGTGACGACGGCGCTGACGCGCCCGCCTGATGTCTCCAGCCCGCGCGCGGCGCAGCCCTGATGGATGGTGACGCCGTGTTTTCGCGCGGCGGTGGCGAGCGCGGGCACGGCCATCGACGGCTCGGCGCGCCCGTCGCTCGGCGTATGCAGGCCGCCGACCCATTTGTCGGTATTCCCCGGCATGCGCTCGGCGACCTCGGCCGGCGTCAGGACGGTCGAGTGGACCTGCATCTCGCGCGCAATCGCGGCCCAGCGCTCCCAGCCGGCAAGCTCGTCCTTGCTCTTGGTCAGGAACAGCACACCGGTGCGGCGGAAGCCGGCATCGACTCCGGCGTCGTTCTGCATGTCCTCCCACAGCCGCAGCGCCTCGCGCGCCAGCGGAATTTCCTCGCGGGCGCGGCCCTGCTGGCGGCACCAGCCCCAGTTGCGGCTCGACTGCTCGCCGCCGACATGCCCCTTCTCGACGAGCGCGACGGAGAGCCCCTTCCTGGCGAGATGATAGGCCGCCGAGACGCCGATGACGCCGCCGCCGATGACGACGATGTCCGCCTGCGCCGGCAGGCGTTCGTCGCTGTTTATACGGTTGAGCGGCGGGGACATGGGACACTCCTGGAAATCAGTTCGATCGAGGTCTTGCTCGTCATGGGATGTTCATCCTGGGATCGAGCGCATCGCGCAAGCCGTCGCCGAGGAAGTTGAAGCTCGTCACCGCGAGCGTGATGGCGAGGCCCGGCGCGATCGCGAGCCACGGCGCGCTGGTGAGGTAGATCTGCGCGTTGTTGAGCATGTTGCCCCAGCTCGCAGCCGGCGGCTGGATGCCGTAACCGAGATAGCTGAGATAGGATTCGAGCAGGATCGCCTTGGCGACGTTCAGCGTCGCCGCCACCACGATCGGCGCGATCGCATTGGGCACGAGCTCGCGGAACATGATCCGCAGGTTCGACGAACCGAAGGCGAGCGCGGCGACGGCGAATTCGCGCTCCCTGAGCGATCGCACCTGGGCTTCGACGACGCGGGCCACCCACATCCAGGCGGTGGCCGCGATCAGCACGGTGGTGGTGACGAAGCCGGGTTCGATGAGCGCTGCGAGCACGAGCAGCAGGAAGATGGTCGGGAAGCACAGCACCGCGTCGACGAGCCGCATCAGCACCGCGCCGACGACGCCGCCGTAGAAGCCGGCGAAGGCGCCGACGGCGATGCCGACCACCATCGCGATCACCATCGCGACGATGCCGATCGAGAGCGACACCCGCCCGCCCATCATCAGCCGCGCCAGCACGTCGCGGCCGAGCTCGTCCGTGCCGAGGATGTGCGCGCCCGACAGCGGCGGCGCGAACCGCTTCATGATGTCGATATAGGTGTCGTCGAACGGCAGGAGATAGGGGCCGAACGCCGAGCCCAGGACGAGAACCAGGATGATCACCGCGCCCACGAGCGCAAGGCGATGCCGGCGGAAGCGCCGCCAGGCTGCCTGGCCCGGCGAGAGCTGAACGGTGGAGAGGGTGGCAGCCGTCATCGCCTAGCCCACCCGGATGCGCGGATCGACGACGGCATAGAGGATGTCGGCAAGCAGCGAGCCGATCAGCACCATTGTCGCCGAGAACATCAGGATGCCCATCACCACGGGATAGTCGCGGTAGCCGATGGAATCCAGGAACAGTCGCCCCATGCCGGGCCAGGTGAACACGGTCTCGGCCACCAGTGCGCCGCCGAGCAAGGTCGGAAGCTGGAGGCCGGCCACCGTGATCATCGGCAACAGCGCGTTGCGCAGGGCATGCACCGTCAGAATGCGCCATTCCGACATGCCCTTGGCGCGCGCGGTGCGGATGTAATCCTGGTTGATGACCTCGAGCATGGAGGAGCGCATGAAGCGGCCCCACATCGCAGTCTCGACCAGCGCCAGCACCAGGGCCGGCGCGATCAGATGATGCAGGAGGTCCAGGAAGGAGCCGTCGCCGATGGTCTGCCGGTTGCCGGACGGAAGCCAGCCGAGTGTCACCGAAAACACGTAGATGATGACGAGACCGAACCAGAAGGTCGGGATCGACAGCGCGATCATGGCGCCGACGGTTGCGAGCATGTCGAACGGCGAATAGCGCCGCAGCGCGCCGAGGATACCGATCCAGCAGCCGAGCAGCACCGCGATGATGGTCGCCGTCGCCATCAGTTCCAGCGTGGCGCCGAGATGCGAGGAAATCACCGACAGCACCGGCTCGCCGTCGCGGTAGGACTTGCCCCAATCGCCTTTCAGCATGCGGCCGAACCAGTCGAGATACTGGATCGGCAGCGAACGATCGAGGCCTAGCTGCTTCGTGACGCGGTCGAGATCCTCCTGCGTCATCTGCGCGGAAGCCGCAAATTGCGACAGCGGACCGCCCGGCGCCAGATGCAGGATGGCAAAGCCGATCGCCGAGACGATCACGAGCAGCATGATCGCCTGCGCGAGGCGATTGACGACGTAACGGGCCATCTCAGGCGATCCAGCGTGCCGGACGCATCAGGCCCAGTACCATTCGCGGACGTTCCAGCAATTGATGGACGCGTTGATGTTGGGGCGGAAGCCTTGCAGCCCTTCCTTGACGCCTTCGGCAATGAAGCCCTGGAACAGCGGCAGGATGGCAAGGTCGTTGCGGACGAGCTTTTGCAGCTCGCCATAGGTCGCCTTGCGCTGCGCCAGGTCGAACTGCTTGGCGCCCTGGGCCAGCAGCCGGTCGGCCTCCGCATTCTGGTATTGATAAGTGTTGTAGCCGCGGCCGCCCTTGGCGGGAATGGCACCGGAGCCGAAGCGCGGCGTCACGTCGGGGTCGCTGCCCAGCATGAAGTTCACGCCGACGATGACCGAATTGAACTTCGATTGCTGCCAGAAGTCGCCCCAGATCACGGCGGCCGGCATGTTGTTGACGCGCATCGCTGCGCCAATGGACCGCCAGTCCTGGATCAGCAGCTGCTGACACTGCTCGCGCACGGCACTGCCCGCCGTCGTCGAGTTGGCGAATTCCAGCTTGACGCCGCCCTTCTCGCGAATGCCGCCCGAGCCGCGCACCCAGCCTGCCGCATCGAGCAGCGCATTGGACTTGGCGGGATCGTATTTGTGCTGCGGCAGGCCCTGCTGGAACGACCACGCCTGCTGCGGCACGAAGCTCTCGGTCTGGGTCGGCAGGCCGTAATAGAGCGCATCGATGATCGCTTGCTTGTTGATAGCGAGGTAGAGCGCCTCGCGCACCGCGCGGTCGGCGAAGGGGCCGAACTCCAGGTTGGGCGCGATGTGCTCGACCGAGGACGTCGAGGAGACGAAGATCTTGCGCCCCTTCAGCGTCTTCGCTTCCTGCACGAAGTTCGGCAAGATGCCCTGCAAACCGGTGTAGTCGACCTGGCCGGTGCGGAACTGGGTGTAGAGCACGGTGAGGTCGGGGATGTATTTGAAGACGACGCGTTCGACGTAAGGTCCCTTGCCGTGATAGCCGGTGTGGGCATTCAGGAGGATATGGTCGCCGGGCACGCGCTCGCCCCAGCGGAACGGACCGGTGCCGACCGGCGCATTGTGGAACGGCGAGGCGTTCGGATCGGACACCTTCTCCAGGATGTGCTTCGGCACGATGAAGGTCAGCGAGCCCAGGATCGACATGTAGGGCGAATAGGGCGCGTCCATCCGCCAATGGATCTCGTCCGCTGCGACGACCTTGATGTCCTTGACCAGGCTGTGGCCGACGCGGCTGCGCGCGCGGAAATTGGAATCGTTGATCAGGTCGAGCGAGAACTTCACGTCTTCGGCCGTGAACGGCGTGCCGTCATGCCATTTCACGTCGCTACGCAGCTTGATCTTCCAGGTCAGGCCGTCGGCCGACAGGCCGCCATTCTCGATGGTCGGCACTTCGCGGGCGAGATCGGGAACGAAATTGCCCTCGGGATCGATGTACCAGAGCAGCGAGAACACCTGCCACCAGATGCCCTGGTCGACCTCGATGCCGGGCATCAAGGGATGAAACACCGTCGGCTCCTGCGACAGCGCCGCGATCACCTGCCCGCGCGGCTTGTCCGGCGGATTGGAGGGGCGTTCGGTCTGCGCGAAGGCGCCGCCTGCAAGGCTCCATCCCGCCGCCGCGCCGGCGCCGAGCTGGAAGAATTGTCGGCGATTCGGAATGCCGAGAGGATGCAGTCCGCCAACGCCGAACTTGCCGGTGCTGTCTGCCATAACCAGTCTCCGTTCCCGCACGCGGCACCGTCTCCCGCGCCCCGAGACCCCGGCAAAGGGACAGGAGTGGGCTTTAGTGCTTCTAAATTTTTGTATCAAAAGTTCATCATGACTAAATACAGCTGTCAATCACATTGCTAGGATGCGTGACCTTTTCACTCTGACTGAACGCCGCTGGACCATTCCGGCGGCGAGGACATGCATGGGAGAGCGACATGGATGGTCGCGGCGATACGAACGGCACCAAGGACGCCCCGGCGATCGAGGCCGACGATGCCGTCGACCAGCGCCTCGGTGAGACCGTGCGGCTGCTGCGCCAGCGCGCCGGCCTCTCGATCCAGGACGTCGCCACCAGGACCGGCCTCTCCAACGGCATGATCAGCCAGCTCGAACGCGCGCGCGCGATGCCGTCGATCCGCACGCTGCGCCTGCTCAGCATCGCGCTCGACGTTCCCATCTCCTACTTCTTCGAGACCACCGATCCCGCCGACGTGCAGCGCTACATCGTGCGCAAGAACTCGAGGCGCCTGCTGCGCCTCACCGCCAGCGGCGTCGTCAAGGAGGCCCTCACCCCCGATGGCCAGGGCCAGCTCGAGCTCTATGAGCTGACGCTCAATCCCGGTGCCTCCTCAGGCACGGATTTTTTGCAGCACACCGGCGAGAAGGCCGGCTACATCCTGTCGGGCAGCCTGCGGCTGTGGCTCGACAATCAGGCCCATGTGCTGGAAGCCGGCGACAGTTTTCGTTTCCCGAGCATCGTGCCGCACATGTTCGACAACCCGACCCAGCAGGTGGCCCGCGCGATCTGGGTGACGACGCTGCGTCAGACCGATTCGCCGGCGGGGTGAAGCGCAGAGCCTGAACCTCCCGGACAGTCCGCCGCCCGGTACCACCGCAAATTGCCCCTCGACGCCGCCGCGCGGAATCTGTAGCTCACATGATGCCGGACTCCTCGCGACAGGGCGGCTGGGGCAAGTCCGCGGCTGGCGTCTTTGGTGTGAGACCATGAAACTCAGGGGGCTTCTGACACTCGCGATGGCCACGCAGGTCGTCGTGACCGCCACGGCCCTGCTCGCTTCCCATGCCCTGACCGGCGCCGCCGGCGGTTTCGGCGTTCCCCAGATCGTGGCCCTCCTCGCAAGCGCGGCAATCGCGGTGCTGCTCGTGCGCCTGTGCATGCGCGCGATCGAGACGTCGCAGGATCAGCGCACGGCCGCGGCGCTGGCCGATCAGGCGAAGGCCGCCGCCGAGAGCGCGCAGCTGACGCAAGCCGTCATCAAGACCGCGCTCGACGCCTTCATCCAGACCGACGAACGCGGCATCGTCCTGGAGTGGAGCCTTCAGGCCGAGGCCCTGACCGGATGGACGCGGCAGGAGGCGCTCGGCGCCGATGTCGTCGACCTCCTCGTCGCCGCGCCGCTGCGCGACGGTTTCAGGCAACGCATGATGCGGCTGATGCCGGAACTGTCGAATACGCCGATCGGTATAGGGTTCGAAGCGACCCTGCTGCACCGGGAAGGCGACGAGATCCTGATCGAGGCGTCGAGCACCGCACTTCAGATCGGCGGGCGCACCGTCATCAACAATTTCGTCAAGGACGTCACCCAGAAGCGCGCCGCCGAGGAGCAATTGATCCAGGCGCAGAAGATGGAGGCGGTCGGGCAACTCACCGGCGGCATCGCGCACGAGTTCAACAACATGCTCACGGTGATCACGGGCACGATCGAGATCCTCGCCGACGCCGTGAAGGACAATCCGCCGCTCGCCACCATCACCAAGCTGATCAGCGAGGCCGCCGACCGCGGCGCCGCGCTGACGTCGAGCCTGCTCTCCTTCGCGCGCAAGCAGGCGTTGCAGCCGGCCGAGATCGACGTCAATGAACTGCTCGAAGAGCTCGCAAAATTGCTGCTGGCGACTTTCGACAAGAACATCCAGATCGTGACGCGGCTCGACGGCAACGTCTGGCTCGCCTTCGCCGACCGCGGCCAGTTGAGCTCGGCACTGCTCAACCTCGCGATCAACGCCCGCGACGCGATGCAGGACGGCGGCAGGCTGACGCTGAGGACGCGCAACGTCGTGTTCGGCGTCCGCGAGGCCGTCGCGGTCGGCGCCGGCTATGCGGGCGACTATGTCGAGATCGAGATCGCCGACAGCGGCACCGGCATTCCGCGCACCAATATCGAGCGCATCTTCGATCCGTTCTTCTCGACCAAGGACGTCGGCAAGGGTACCGGGCTCGGGCTCAGCATGGTGTTCGGCTTCGTCAAGCAGTCCGGCGGCGGCATCAAGGTCACATCCGAAGAAGGCCGCGGCACGACATTCACGATCTACTTGCCGAAGGCCGAGACCAGCACGCTTCGCCCGACCGGCTACGACGAACGCAAGGTCGTGGGCGGAACGGAAACCATCCTTTGCGTCGAAGACGACCGCGACGTCCGCCAATATGTCACGGTGCAGCTCGAAAGCCTCGGCTACAAGGTCATCCCCGCCGGCAACGCGACCGAAGCGCTCGCCATTGCGGCCCAGGGCACGCCGTTCGACCTGCTTTTCACCGACATCGTGATGGCCGGCGCCTTGAATGGACGGGAGCTCGCCGACGAGATGGTGGCTGCGCGCCCCTCCTTGCGGGTGCTGTTCACGTCGGGCTATGCCCACGACGTTCCGCATGGGCCCGGACACGCTACCATGGGCGCGCCGCTGCTGACGAAGCCGTACCGAAAAGCCGAGCTTGCGCGCATGCTGCGCCGCTCCCTCGACACCGCCGTCGATTCCGTGGGCGACCCGATCCCGACGCCCTATTCAGTGCAGGCCGACGTCGAAGGCTTTCTGCGCAAGTCCGAGCGCAACGGCCGGTAGCGCGAGTGTGGCGGATGGACTCTGCCCGCCACCTGCGCAAAACTTGTCTTAACCAAAATTCCATTGGAGGCGAGCCATGACTGCACTCGAAAAAGGCATCACCGTGAACGGCGCCGGCTATGGCGGCAAGACCTGGAACATTCTGGGCCAGGTCTATTTCCCAAAGGCCGTCACCGAATCCACCTTCGCATTCGAGACCAACAGCGACCCCGGCCAGTTCGTACCGGTGCACATTCACCCGACCCAGGACGAGTTCATCCTGGTGCAGGAAGGCACGCTCGACCTCAAGCTCGATGGCCAATGGGTCAAGGCCCATGCCGGCGACCTCGTGCGCCTGCCGCGCGGCATCCCGCACGGCTATTTCAACAAATCCGACAAGCCGGCACGCGCGCTGTTCTGGGTCTCGCCGATGCAGAAGCTGGAGGCGCTGTTCAACCAGCTCCACAATCTGACCGACCCTGCCGAAGTCGTGCGCATCTCGGCGCTGCACGAGGTCGACTTCCTGCCGCCGGAGGCCAACGACTAGGCTACGATCCCCTGAACGACGAATCGTTTGGGGGAACCGGCCATGCCTGCACGCCGTCACGCCATCGCAGCCCTTGCAGCGCTTGGGCTGATCTTTTCGGCATCGGCGGTGGGTCACGCGCAAACGCCGAACCCAAAGCAGACGGAAGCTCTCGCGACCTACGAGCACGCGCTCGGCGATTTCAAATCCATCCTCGCCGAGCGGCGCGGCCAGATCGACGCAAAGCAGCCGCTGCCGAACCTGCCGGGCCAGGCGCTGTATCTGGCGCGCGTCGCCGTCATCAGCGCTTACAAGGATCTCACCGACGCCATGCCGTCGCGGATCGGCCGGCCCAACAAGTTCGAGATACCGCCGGCCTATTTCGATGCCGACATCGAGCCGCTGATCGACGAATACGGCAGGCTGTTCGACATCATGGAGGCGCCGCCGGCCAATGCGCAGAACTCGGCGACACCGTTCAAGGACGTCGTCGATCTCGCGGTTGCGATTGCGCGCGCCAAGGGACTTGCGCCGGATCATGCGCAAGCTGCCGGGCGCATCAGCCTCGGGCTGTTCTTTGCCGAGACCAACGGCAAGCAGAATGTCCGCAACGGGCGTTCGAACACCTATATGGGCAGCTTCCAGACCGGCCCGTCCGAGGACCGCAACGGCCACAGGAAATGGGAGGCGATCAAGGCAGACATCGCGGCCGTCGATCCCGAACTCAGCGCGCGAGACGACAAGGAGGAGGCGCACGCCCGCGGCACCGATCACCGCTTCAACCACTGGACCAATGTGCGCGACGGGCTGATGAACGCGCATGCGGAGGTGTTCCGGGAGATCCCCGCGATCGTGAAGACGCTGCCCGACCCGATCGACCAGATGAAACTGTTCGAGCTGATCCAGATCGTGCCCACCCCGACGCGATCCGCGCTCAAATCCGGCGATCTCCTGAACTACCGGGTCTCCAGCCCGACGATCATGAAGCACTTGCGCAACAACAGCATTTTCGCGTTCGGACAGGCCGACCGGGCGCGCAGCTCGGCGAGCTTCCGCGAAATCCTCGCCGCGATGTGGCTGTTCAACCGCAAGTTCGAGCGCGCGATGGCGAAATATGCGGAGATCAGGGGACGCTGAGCGACCAACGCCCTAGTTCTCCGGCTTGTAGCCATCCGTCAGCGTCTTCAGGAACGCGATGATGTCGACCTCGTCCCGCTCGGTCATGGCCGGCCTGTCGCCGGGGTGACGATCGAACGGTGGATCGGTGACATCGACATTGGCGTGATATTTTTGCGGCAGGTCGTCGTACCTCAGCACCGTGCCGTCGGCGGCGCGCGGAAACACCTTCTCCGGACTGGTGTCGCGGAAATTGTAGAAGTCGAGCACCTGCTCGAGGGTCTTGAAGACACCGTTGTGAAAGAAGGCATGGCGTGTCGCGGTGTTGCGCAATGTCGGCGTCAGGAACATGCCGCAATATTGCGTCTGCTCGGGAATGTCAGTGCGGTGCGGGCCGCAGACGCCGAGGTCGAAATAGCCGGGATCGCGATTACCCGCGAGCGCGGCGTTGCGCGGCGCGCCCAGCGCCTCGTATTGGTGATCGGTAAACAGCGGCGGCAGGCCGTCGCGGGTCGGCGCCGAGGTGTGGCATCCCGCGCAATTGGCCTTGTCGGGATCGTTGAACGCTTGCAGCCCGCGCAGCTCGCTCTCGGACAGAAGCGCCCTGCCCTCGAGCCAATAATCGTACTTGCTGGTGTAGGGATGGAAGCTCGGCTCCTCGACCTGATAGCGCGCCACCGCGAACATGGCTTCCGCGATCAGCAGCCGCTGGTTCTTCAGCACGCCGGCGCCGAACAGCTCGACGAATCGCTGGACATAAGGCGCGCGGCGCAGCTTGTCCGCGACGATCTCGGCGCTGCCGCCGTCCATCTCGTTGGGGTCGAGCAGCGGAAAGAGCGCCTGGTCCTGCAACGTGTCGGCGCGGCCGTCCCAGAACAGGCCGCCCTGCGGCACGATGTTCGCCGACGCGCCGGTTCCGCCCGCGGCCTTGGTCGTGCGCGTCGCCTGCTGGCCGATCGCGGCCATCTGCGCGAGATCGACGATTTTGTCGTCGTCGCCCTTGTCGGGACCGATGCTGAAATTCGGATGGCGATCGAGATAGGTGAGCGACGGCACCGCGCGTGCGCCCTGCCGCGAGAGGTTGGCGCCGCCGAGCATGACCGGCCCGTCATTGGGCGGGCCGTAGGCGTGATCGGGGCTGTGACAGGAGGCGCAGGACAGCGCGCCGGAGGACGACAGCGAGGCGTCGTAGAAAATCTCCTTGCCGAGCTGCGCCATCGCCGACAGCGGCGCGACCGGCGGACGCATGAGACGAACCGGGCTCGGATTCGCGCCGGCAGAATTCGCGCCCGCAAATCCTTGCGTCACGACGGAAAAGACGGCGCCGGCCAGACAAAGCAGGCCGGCGCCGAAGAGCCACATGGTGCGGCTGTTCATGTGAACTTGCGTCCTAGTGATGGTGATGCTCGTCCGGCGGGCTGGTCATGACAGTGCCGGAGGTGGGATCGAGGAACAGGGCGTCCACCCGCAGATCGTGGCGGTGATCCTGATCGAAGTCGAACAGATCCATGATCGATCCGGTCGTGGCGTCGAACGCACCACCGCCCAGACGCCTGCCGTGCAGCCAATTGTCCTCGATGAACCGCACCACCGAGGCCTGCGAGATGTAGGTGTGGCTGACGAAGTTCGTCCTCGCGTAGGGCGAAACCACGATGAAGGGCACGCGGGTGCCCGGACCGCAGCGGCCGTTCACAGGCTGGCCGGAGAGGCCCTTCGGTGCGGGCTGTTTCTGCGGGCCGGGGCCGCACAGGCCGGGGCCGTTGACCTGATCGGCGGTCGGATCGTAGGAGGCGCTCTTCGGCGCGACATACTGATGGTCGTACCAGCCGTCGGAGTCGTCATAGGTGATGATGATTGCGGTCTCGCGCCACTCCGGCTGCTTCTGCAGGAAGTTGATCAGCTCGACATTGCCGACCTGCTCGTCGAGCGGATCGGAATTGCCGGCGTGACCGTCCTGGAAGGCCGGCATCTTGATGTAGGAGACGGCCGGGAAATTGCCGGCCTTCACCGCGGCGTAGAAGTCCTCGAGATCGTAATTGTGGTTGGCGGGATCGACCTTGCCGTTGAGATCGTGGGTATGGCCGACCGCGTGGACCGAGCTCGGCCGTGCATGGGTGGGGTTGGCGGTGGACTTGTAGTACTGGAAGAAGGCGTGGTGCGGAATGTAGTCCACGATGGTGCCGTTGACGTTGCTGGAGAAGGTGCTGCGGGCGCAACCGGTGGTGCCGTTGGCGTTCTTGAGCGTCAGGTCGAAGCCGCCCATGAAGCTGCCCCAGCTGATGCGCTCCTCGTTGAGCAGATCGCCGATGTTCCTGTTCTGCATCAGCATGGTGCTGGTCGTGCTCGAGCACAGATCGTAGCCCGGATCGGTGTCGCCGATCAGCGTCAGGCCGCCCTGGCCATCGGCGATCGACGCCGACGTGCCGACGACGTTCTGCACGCCGTTGGTCTGGCCGGAGACCACTTCCAGCATGCCGGGCGTGGACGGACCAAACGTGTCGGTCCAGTGGTTGTCGCTCATGGCGAAGTGCTGGGCGTAGTTCCAGAACGCGGTGACGGTATTGCCGTCGAAATAGCCCATCACCTGGCCGTTGGTGCCAAACGCGCCGGCGCCGCCGGCCGTGCCGCGGCCGGTGAATTTCGGAAACAGGTCGACCTTGCCGTTGTCCACGGCCTGCTGCTCGGGCGTGTAGGCGTGGTTCTGCGAGCGCGTGTTGGCCTGGGTGCGATCGAGCCGGAACGGATCCGTCGCGCCGGTACCGTTGGCCGGACTGTTGTTGGGATTGTTGACCAGCAGGTTCGCCGTAACGAGGTTGTTGACCTTCGGCGTATGCGGCTTCGGTACGAAGGGGATCGAGCCGGACGGATTGGCCGCGTTCGGATAGGTCGCGAAGTAATGGTCGAACGAACGGTTCTCGTTGAAGATGATGACGAGATGCTTGATCGGCGTCTCGGTGTGGATGTCGTGCGGATGCCGGTGATGATCGCGATCGTTGCCGTGATCACCTTGATCGTGTCCGTGGTCGCGGTCGCGGCCAAAATCGTCCGCGAGGACGGGAAGAGCGCACGCGAGCGCGCTCGCGGCCGCGAAAATCGCAGCCGTCGTCAGTAGTCTCGATTTCATTTTTTTGACGCCCCGGAAATGAGGATGTTTACGATCAGAAATATTCTAGGCATCGCGGGTGACAGAGCTGTGTCAGTTTGACGCACGAGACACGTGGCGCAATGGTTGAGGTGCAATCTTTTATGCAGGCGCCCGCGCCGCCTCGCCGGACCACGTCCCGCCGATTTATTCCCCGAGCCAAGGCAAAAATGATCGCGTCCAGATTGTTGCGTGATACGCCCGGTTGCATTTAGCTTTACCGGACAAGAACATAACTTTCGGGGGAAACATGAAAGCCGCTCTTCGCAGGCGCACGCGCCATGCCGCGTCAGCCCTGGTCGCAACGTCCCTGGCTGGCCTCGCCAATTTCGCCGCTCATGCCGACATCGTCGTCACCGCCAACGATGGCAAGATGGCGCTGGAGAACGGCGTTGCCGTGGTCCGCAAGCAACCGCTGCCGGATACGGTCAGCGTCATCGATCTCACCGACGGTGCGCTGAAGCTTCTCGGTGAGGTGCCGGCCCCCGCCAGCGTCGTCGGCCCGCCGCCGAGCGTGGCGGTCGCGCCGGACGGCGCCTACGCGCTCGTGACGGGCGCCATGAAGGTCGATCCGGCGGATGCGACCAAGACGGTCCCTGATGACAAGCTCTCCGTCATCGACCTCAAATCCTCTCCGCCAAAAGTGCTCGCGACGCTTCAGGCCGGCGCCGGCGCGGCCGGCGTCTCGATCAACCGTGCGGGCACGCTGGCACTGGTTGCGAACCGGAGCGAAGGCACCGTCTCGGTCTTCACGATCAGCGGCGGCACGCTGACGCCATCAGGCAAGATCCAGCTTGGCGACGCCAAGTCGGGTCCGAGCCACGCCGTATTCTCGCGCGACGGCGCGACCGCACTGGTCACCCGTGACGGCGACAGCAAGATCTCGCTTCTGACCGTGGACGGGACCAAGGTCGAATACGCCAAGCGCGATCTCTCTGCCGGCATCCGCCCCTACGACATCGATCTCACCGGCGGCGCTGTCGCAATCGTCGGCAATGTCGGCGCCAGCAGCGGCGACAGCGACACGATCAGCCTGATCGACATGACCGCAAAACCGATCCGCGTCGTCACGACGATAACCGTCGGGCAGACGCCCGAAGCGGTGAAGATGTCACCGGACGGCGGCCATGTCGCCGTCACCGTCATGAACGGCTCGAACAAGCCGCCGGCCTCGCCCTTCTTCAACGATTTCGGCCTGCTCAAGATCTACAGGATTTCGGGCACCGACCTCACCCCGGTCGCGGAAGCCAAGATCGGCCATTGGTGCCAGGGCATGGTGTGGTCGAAGGACTCCAGGCATGTCGTGGCGCAATGCATGGTCGAGAACGAGCTGATCGCGTTCTCGTTCGACGGCAAGGCGCTGAACAGGACGTCCACGCTCAAGATGCAGGTCAGCCCCGCGGGTATCAGAACCGCGGAGCCGTAGAGCCAGAGCACGGCGCAGCCAAGCTGCGCCGCTTGCCTATTCAGTCCGGATCGGCGTGTCCTTCAGGCCGTTGTTGTCATAGGCCTTGCGCAGGGTGCCGTTCGTCACGGCCTCGTTCATGAATTTGGTGACGAACGCCAGCGACTGGCTGTGCCCGAGCGGCACGGCGACTGCCGTCACCGTCTTCTTGAACGTCTCGTCGAGCACCTTTGTGCCCGGAATCTTCTGCGCCATCTTGTTGAGCTGATCACGCGACAGGGCGAAGGCATCGACCTCGCCGCTCTTCAGGAGGCCAAAGATCTCGTCATAGGTCTGATAGCCCGTCACCTTCGCGTTCTTCAGATGCGCAACGGCGCCGCGCATCGTGGTGGTGGCGTTGACGGCCGCGACCTTGATGCCCACCTGGTCGAGGCTTGCGAAATTGGTGACGTTCGAGCCGACCTTGACGATGTAAGTGGCGTCCGCGACCTCGTAGATCGGACCGAACGCCATCTTGCTCTCGCGCTCGGGGTCCTTGGGCAGCCAGGTGACGTCCCAGGTCCCCTTGCTCGCCGCGTCGGTGATCTGCCCGGAATTCTGGTGCACGACATATTCGACGGGGACGCCGAGCTGCGCGGCCATCTCCTTGCCGAGATCGACCGGCACGCCGGCATAGCCGGCTTCGGTCTTGGTCGACCAGAACGCGCCGCCCGCCGGGCTGATCGCGATCGCGACCCGCAGCTTGCCGGTCGGCGCGATCTCGTCCTTCAGGCCATCGGCTAGCGCGGGCATGGCGACCATCGCGGCGAGAACGAGGCCGGCAAGGGCCGAGTGGAGGGACGTGGACATGTCATGTTCTCCTCACTTTTTCTTCTTCATCTTCGTCCCGACCGCTTCACGTCCGTCGCGCGGCCTTTGACACAATTCTGGTCGATCATGCGCGCGATGAAAAGCGATATGTCACGACAAACCTGTCAAAGGCCACGCCGCTGTTTGCAGTGCAAGGCCGTTGACTGCCATGGCTATGGTGTTCCACGGCCGGACATTTGTTGATAGCCTGCCGCACCGACAGACCGCAATCGGGGGCCATCGAATGACCTGCGCGAATCCCGCATCTCCCGCGCATCGCAAGACAGAGTGGAGGCAGATCGGGCGGGCGCTGGCCGCCCTGGCAGCCGTGGCCGCCCTCGCCGGCTGCGAGGACAAGAACACGTTCGTCGCGCCGCCGCCGCCCAAGGTGGACGTGGCAACGCCGGTGCAGCGGCCGGTCACCCGTTATGTCGAGGCCACCGGCAACACCGCGCCGATCAAGAACGTCGATCTGGTCGCGCGCGTGCAAGGCTTCCTGCAATCGATCGACTACCAGGACGGCACCTTCGTCAAGCAGGGCACCCAGCTGTTCACGATCGAGCCAGAGACCTACAAGCTGAAGCTCGAGCAGGCGCAGGCGGCCGAGGCCGGCTCGCAGGCCTCGCTCCGGCAGGCGGAAGCCGACTACAAGCGACAGGCCGAGCTGGTGCAGCGCCAGGCGGTCTCGCAGGCCACGCTCGACACTTCGACATCGACCCGCGACAACGCGCAGGCCAATCTCCAGCAGGCCCAAGCCAACACCAGGCTCGCGCAGGTGAACTACGGCTACACCAAGGTCAGCGCGCCGTTTGACGGCATCGTCAGCGCGCACATGGTCTCGGTGGGCGAACTCGTCGGCGTCTCCTCCCCGACCCAGCTCGCGACCATCGTCGCGATGGACCCGATCTATGTGAACTTCACCGTCAACGAGCAGGACGTGTTGCGCATCCGCGCCGAGGCCGCGCGCCGCGGGCTCACCACCGCCGACATGAAGCAATTCCCGATTCAGGTGGGCCTGCAGACCGAGACCGGCTATCCCCATGAGGGCAAGCTCGACTACGTCTCGCCGACCATCAACCAGTCGACCGGCACCCTCGCCGTGCGCGGCCTCGTGCCCAACGACAAGCGGGTGCTGCTGCCCGGCTATTTCGTCCGCGTCCGCGTGCCCTTCAGCCAGGAGAAGGACGCGCTCCTCGTTCCCGACACAGCGCTCGGCAGCGACCAGGGCGGCCGCTATCTGCTGGTCGTCAACGGCGACAATGTCGTCGAGCAGCGCAAGGTGCAGATCGGTCCGGCCGATAACGGCCTGCGCGTGATCGAAAGCGGCCTGAAGCCTGACGACCGCGTGGTGACCGCAGGACTCCTGCGCGTGATCCCGGGCCAGAAGATCGACCCGCAGGTGACGAAGATCGAGCAGCCGCAAGCGTCTGCCAAGTAGGGAGCGGGCGCCATGATCTCAAAATTCTTCATCGAGCGGCCGGTCCTCTCGAACGTCATCGCGCTGCTGATGATCCTGATCGGCGGCGTCGCGCTGTTCAACCTCGCGATCGCGCAATATCCCGATGTGGTGCCGCCGACGGTGCAGGTCACCACGCGTTATCCCGGCGCCAGCGCCAAGACCGTGATCGACACGGTGGCCTTGCCGATCGAGCAGCAGGTCAACGGCGTCGAGGACATGCTCTACATGCAGTCCTACAGCGCCTCCGACGGCACCTATACGCTGACCGTCACCTTCAAGATCGGCACCGACCTCAACTTCGCGCAGGTGCTGGTGCAGAACCGCGTCTCCAGCGCGCTGTCGCAATTGCCCCAGTCCGTGCAGAACCAGGGCGTCACCGTCCAGAAGAAGTCGACCTCGATCCTGCTGTTCGTGACGCTGACCTCGCCGGACAAGAAGTACGACAGCCTCTATCTGAGCAACTACGCCACCATCAACATCCGCGACGAGCTCTCGCGCCTGCCCGGCGTCGGCAACGTCACCGTGTTCGGCGCCGGCCAGTATTCGATGCGGATCTGGCTCGATCCAAACAAGCTGCAGGCGCGTGGATTGGTGCCGCAGGACGTCATCCAGGCGATCCAGCAGCAGAGCCAGCAGGTCTCGGCCGGCCAGGTCGGCGCGCCGCCGACGCCGGCGGGCCAGGCGTTCCAGTACACGCTCAATGTCAACGGAAGGCTCGACGACTCCGGCCAGTTCGAGAACATCATCGTCAAGACGGGCAGCAGCGGCGACGTCACGCGGGTGCGCGACGTCGGCTGGGTCGAGTTGGGGGCGCAGACGTACAGCCAGATCTTCTCGCTGAACAAGCAGCCCGCCGTCGGCATCGGCGTGTTCCAGTCGCCCGGCGCCAACGCGCTCCAGGTCGAGCAGGCCGTCGAGAAGAAGATGGTGGAACTCGCCAAGCGCTTCCCCGAAGGCATCAAATACGACACCCCGTTCGACACCACCAAATTCGTCGAGGCCTCGGTGCACGAGGTCTACATGACGCTGATCGAGGCCGGCCTGCTGGTGCTGGTCGTGATCCTGGTGTTCCTGCAGGACTGGCGCGCGATGCTGGTGCCGGCGACCACCGTGCCCGTGACGATCATCGGCGCGTTCGCCGCGATGGCGGCGCTCGGCTTCACCATCAACATGTCGACGCTGTTCGCGATCGTGCTGGCGATCGGCATCGTGGTCGACGACGCCATCGTCGTGGTCGAAGGCGCCGCCCACAACATCGAGCAGGGCATGAACGGCCACGACGCCGCGATCAAGGCGATGGACCAGCTGTTCGCACCGATCGTCGGCATCACGCTGGTGCTGATCTCGGTGTTTTTGCCGGCCTCGTTCCTCGCGGGCCTCACGGGCCGCATCTACTCGCAATTCGCGCTGGTGATCGCGGCGACCGCGTTGCTCTCCGCCATCAACGCGGCGACCCTGAAGCCGACGCAATGCGCGCTGTGGCTGCGGCCGACGGTGCCGCCGGAAAAGCGCAACTTCTTCTATCGCGGGTTCAACAACGTCTATAACCGGGTCGAGCGCGGCTACACGCGGCTGATCACCTTCCTGTGCGGGCACGCCACAATGTCCGTCGCGGTCGCGCTGGTGCTGATCGTGATCGGCGGCTACGGCCTGTCGCGGGTGCCGACCGGCTTCCTGCCGATCGAGGACCAGGGCTATCTGATCGCCGCCATCCAGCTGCCCGACGGCGCCGCGCTGGAGCGGACCCAGAAGGTGCTCGACAAGGCCAGCGAGATCATCAAGGAGACGCCCGGCGTCCAGCAGGTCATCACCATCGCCGGCATCTCGGCGCTCGACAGCAGTGCGAGCCTTGCCAATGCCGGCGTCGCCTACATCATCCTGAAGGACTGGGAGGCGCGCAAAGGCCCCGGCGAGGATCTGCGCTCGCTGGTGTACGGGCTGAACGACAAGCTCGCCGTCATCATGGAGGCGCGCACCATCGTGCTGCCGCCGCCGCCGATCCAGGGCATCGGCAACGCGGCCGGCTTCTCGATGCAGGTCGAGCTGCGCGACGGCAACAGCGATTTCGCCAAGCTGCAGGCGATCACCGGCGCCGTGGTCTCCAACGGCCAGAGCCAGAGCGCGCTCCAGCGCGTGCAGTCCTCGTACCGCTCGTCGGTGCCGCAGTTCAACGTCGAGATCGACCGCATCAAGACCCAGACGCTGCACGTCACGACCGACCAGGTGTTCTCGGCGCTGTCGACCTATCTCGGCTCGTCCTATGTCAACCAGTTCAACAAGTTCGGCCGCGTGTTCCAGGTCTACACCCAGGCCGATCCGGCGTTCCGCGTCACCGAGCGCGACATCGCCAACATGCAGGTGCGCAACTCGAACGGCGACATGATCCCGATCGGCACCGTCGCCACGATCACGCCGGCTACCGGCCCCTCGCTGATCAGCCTCTACAACCTCTTTCCCTCCTCGACCGTCATCGGCCTGCCGGCCCAGGGCTATTCGTCCGGCCAGTCGCTGAAGCTGATGGAGGAGATCGCGGACAAGACGCTGCCGCAGGGCACGGGCTTCGAGTGGACTGCGATGTCCTATCAGGAGAAGGCCGTCTCGAACCAGATCTACTGGGTGTTCGGGCTTGCCATGCTGCTGGTCTATCTCGTGCTCGCCGGCCAGTACGAAAGCTGGTACGCGCCGATCTCGGTGATCCTGGCGGTGCCGTTGTCGCTGCTCGGCCCGACGCTGATCCTCAACGGCCTCAAGATCGACAACAACCTCTACTGCCAGATCGGCCTGATCCTCTTGATCGCGCTGTCGGCCAAGAACGCCATCCTGATCGTCGAGGTCGGGCTCGAGCTGCACGGCCGCGACGGCAAGCCGGTGCTGGAAGCCGCCATCGAGGCGGCGCGCGCCCGCTTCCGGCCGATCCTGATGACCTCGTTCGCCTTCATCCTCGGCGTGGTGCCGCTGGTGATCGCGACCGGCGCCGGCGCCAGCGCCCGCAAGTCGATCGGCATTACGGTCTTCTCGGGCATGCTGGCCTCGACCTGTCTCGCGGTGCTGTTCGTGCCGGCCTTCTTTGTGGTGGTGCAGCGGTTCGAGAACTGGCGGGCGTCGAAGAAGGCGCCGAAGGCGCAGCCGGTGGCGGAGGTGAAGCCGTAGCTTCGACAAGAATGTCGAAAACAACCCCATGCACAGTAGGGATGGGGTTGAAAGGATTTAAGTAATTCGGGCTTGCCGAAAACACTTGCTCCGTCGGGCAAAACACTGGCATGATGGCATCATGGGCAGGTATCGGGCGGAGGGCCCAGCCACCGCCCTATCCCCGTCATTGCGAGCGCAGCGAAGCAAATCCAGAGTCCCTCCGCGGGAAGATTCTGGATTGCTTCGCTGCGCTCG
>NZ_AKIY01000296.1 GCF_000282615.1 Bradyrhizobium sp. YR681
GAGCGCGCAAGGCGGCCGCGGCTTGAGCCGCGGGCTGATCTTCAAGCCAGATGGCACGCTGGTCGCCTCGGTGGCGCAGGAAGGCTCGGTGCGCGAGCGCAAAGCCTGATCCGCATCAGCCGCCCTGCAGACCCGTCGCCTTGATCACCGGTCCCCATTTGAGACGCTCCTGCGTCTCGAACCGGGCAAGGTCCGTCGGCGATCCGCCGGCCGGATCAAATCCCAGCTCTTGCAGCCGCTTCCGCGTCTCGGGCAGCGCCAGCGCCTTGGCGAACTCGCCGTTCAGGAGCTCGATGACGGCCGGCGGCGTGTCGCGCGGCGCGTAGAAGGCATTCCATCCGGCCATCTCGAAATCCGGCACACCCTGCTCGGCGACGGGTTTGACGCCCGGCAGGAGTTCGCTTGGCTTCAGCACGGTGATGCCGAGCGCCTTCAGCTTGCCGTCGTCGATCTGGGTGCGCACCGCCGTGACCGTATCGATCAGCAGCGGCACCTGTCCGCCGAGCACGTCGGTCATCGCGGTCGCCGATCCCTTGTAGGGAACGCCGAACACCGGCGCACCGGTCTTCTCCTTGAGAAACTCGAAGATGACGCGCGCCGTCGTGCTCGGCAGGGCGACGTCGATCCTGTCCGGCCTCGCCTTGGCCGCGGCGATCAGGTCGGCGACGTTGTTGCCGGCGAATGACGGGCTGGCCGAAATCACCAGCGGCAGCTTGCCGACCAGGATGATCGGGGCGAAATCCTTGTCCGGCGCAAAACCCAGCGCCGGATACATGAACTCGTTCATGGTCTGGGTGGCGTTGGTGCCCATCAGCAGCGTGTAGCCGTCGGGGTCCGAATGCGCCGCCTGCTCGGCGCCGATATTGCCGCCGGCACCGGGCTTGTTCTCGACATAGAAACGCTGGCCCAGCGTGCGCGACAGATGGTCGGCGAGGTATCGCGCCACGACATCGGTGCCCTGGCCCGCCTGATAGGGAACGATGATCTTGACTGGCCTCGTCGGATAGGTTTGCGCAAGGCTTGCGCAGCTCCATAGCAGGGCCAGCAATCCCACGGCCCATCTCGCGGATCTCAGCATGATCGTTTCCTCTGGTTCTATTTATTATGATTGTTGTCTTGATCGCCGTCTTATCGCTGCGCGGTGTCCTTCCGTTGCGGCATGACGACGCCGGCGTCGATCAGCCTGTCGATCGTCGCTTCATCGAAACCGGCATCCGCCAGAATTTCGCGGGCATGCTCGCCGAAGCGGGGCGGCCGCCGCGTGGTGCTGCCGGGCGTCTCTCCGAGCTTCACGGGAATGCCGGGGGCCCGATGGCCGTCGCTTTCGACCAGCATGTCGCGATGGGCGACATGGGCTTGCGCGAAGGCCTGCGGCACCGTGTTGACGACGCCGGCGGGAACGCCGGCCTGCATCAGCTCGCGGCAAAGCGCGTCCGACTTGAAGCCGGCCAGTGTGCGCTCCAGCTCCGTGCGAAGCGCTGCGACGTGGCGGAGCCGATCGGCGTTGGTGCGAAAGCGCGAATCATCCAGCAGATCGCCGCGTTTCACCTTCTGGCAGAAGCGGCGAAACTGGCCGTCATTGAGGATGCCGAGGAAAATCTCGCCGTCAGCGGCGGCGAACTTGTCGTAAGGCGCGATGTTGGGATGCGCGCTGCCGAGCCGGCCGGGCACAGTCCCTGAGCAGATCCAGTTCGCCGCGTGCGGCACCAGGAGGCCGAGCGCGGTGTCGAACAGCGTCACCTCGACCCGTTGTCCGCGTCCGGTCCGTTCGCGCGCCGCGAGCGCGAGCAGGACGCCCGTGAGCGCATTGTAGCCGGTGACATAATCGACGATGGGCACACCGACGCGCGTGGCGCCCGAATCCTGCGTGCCGTTGATGCTCATCAGGCCGCACATGGCCTGGAGCACCGCATCGTAGCCGGGCAGGCCGCCGAGCGGTCCGTCGGCACCGAAGCCCGAGATCGCGCAGTAGATCAAGCGCGGAAAGCGCGCGGACAAATGCGCTTCGTAGCCGAGCCCCCAGCGCTCCATCGTGCCCGGCAGGAAATTCTCCACCAGCACGTCGGCATCCTTCAACAGGGCTTCGAGCACTGCGCACCCGTCGGCACGCGACAGGTCGAGCGCCATGCCGCGCTTGCCGCGATTGACGGCGCCGAAATACGCCGCCTGTCCCGTCGCATCGAAGGGCGGCCCGAGCCCGCGCGTCTCGTCGCCCGATGGCGGCTCGATCTTGACGATCTCGGCGCCATGATCGGCCAGCATCTGCGTGCATAGCGGCCCCGCCAGCACGCGCGAGAGATCGACGACCTTGAGGCCGGTCACCGCTCCGCGCGTGAGATCAGGTGCGGGCATGCTCATCTCGCCCAGTCGATGTTGTCAGCTGCGGCTCGGCAATTCCACGATGCCGGTTCCGAGCACGGAGAGCTCGTTGTCCTGGTTGTGGGCTTCCTGCTCGATTTCGACGAGGTGACGGCCGTTCTCGACGAATTTGCGCTTCACCTTGCCCTTGATGAACAGGATGTCGCCCTCCGGATTATGCCGGCGGATCTTGCAGGTCGCGCGGCGCAGGAAGCCGTCATCGCCCATCCAGTTGGTGAGGTGATGGGTGAGCCAGGAGCAGCGTTCCGGACCGTAATCATAGGCGCCGGGCGCGCCGACTTCGAGCGCGAATTCCTCTTCCCAGTGCACGCGCTCGGGACAATCGGGAATGTTGAAACGGTTCGGGATGCCGAGGCCGCGATGGGCGTCCTGCAGCTTCCAGGCGAGCTTGTTGGCCCGGATGTAGAGACCGCCCCAGCCCTGGGCATAGGCGATGAAGCCTGTCACCGTCATCGGGCCCTTCAGCATCACCGGCAGCGCCTCGCCTTCGGTGACGTCCTGCCAGTAGCGCGGACGCGAGCCCTGGATCCGCTCGTCGGCGTAGTGCTTGTAGGCCGCAGCCAGCTCCTCGTCGCTGTAGCGGCGCGGCGCGCGGGCCTTGACCTCCTTGTATTTGGTGCCCTGGTCGCGCGCGTGGTCGCGCTCGGTCCGGAAGCACCAGCTGTCGGCTTCGGCGACGAGATCGCCCTGCTGGTTGAAGAAGTCGACGTGATAGGTCTGCTGGATCGCGCGGCCCGCAAAGCGGGTCTGGTGCTCGACGAGGTCCTTCAGCTTCGCTTCGGTCGAGATCACGTCATTGCGCCTGACGGCCTTGTGCCAGGTCCAGTCCGCGCCCGACCACATCGCGTGGACGCCGGGCATCCCGCCGACATAGCCCGACACGATGCGGCTGGTCGAGAACAGGAAGCTCGGAAGCGCGATGATGCCGCCGTAGCTGGACTTGGCGGCGTAGTCGGGATCGCACCACAGCGGGTTGTCGTCGCCGATGCCGTGCGCGTAGTGGCGGATGTTGTCGCGTGTGGCCTCGTAGCACCAGGGCTCGGCGGTCACGCCGATCGCGACGCCGATGCGCTTGCGCAGATCGTCGAGGCCCTCTTCGGTGATCTTGGGAAATCTGGTTTCGGTCTTGTCCAGCATGTGACGTTCCTCTCTCTAATTCGCGGCTTCTGATTGTCTGGCGGCGAGCTCGCGGTCACGCAGCACCTTGCGGTTGACCTTGCCGGCCGGCGTCTTCGGCAGCTCCGTGACGAAGCTGACGAGACGCGGATATTCGTGATGGCTGAGGC
This sequence comes from Bradyrhizobium sp. YR681, assembly GCF_000282615.1. GTDB lineage: Bacteria > Pseudomonadota > Alphaproteobacteria > Rhizobiales > Xanthobacteraceae > Bradyrhizobium. The sequence continues at coordinate 3,666 of NZ_AKIY01000296.1, forward strand.
GCTGGCGCACGACGTCCTGGATCTCGTGCTCGAAGGACGCATCGCCCGGCCGTTCGGTGACCACGAAGGCCTTCACCACCTGGCCACGTAGAGGATCGGGGACGCCGATGGCGGCGGCCTCGCGCACCTGCGGATGCTTCAGGATGGCGTCCTCGATCTCGACGGCGCTCATGGTCCAGCCGGCCGAGATGATGACGTCGTCGGCACGGCCGCCGTGATAGAAGTAGCCGTCTTCGTCGATGCGTCCGAGGTCCTTGGTCGCGATCCACGCACCGCGGCGCCAGACCTTCAGCTCGCCGGTCACGCCGGGCGCGCAGGGCTGGCCCTCGGCGTCCTGCACCTCGACGCGGCCGCCAGGGATCGGCTTGCCGAGCGAGCCCGGCTTGACGGTGAAATCGCGCGCGCCGGGATAGCTTACCAGGATCACGCCGATCTCGGTGGTGCCGTACATGCTGCACACCTGGTGACCGAAGGTGTCGCTGATGAAGGCCGCCGTCTCGCTGTCGATCGGCTCGCCGGTGAACGACATCTTCTCGAGTGAATAGCGGTAGCGCGACGCAGCGCCGGAGTTGCGCATGATGCGATAATGCGTGGCGGCCGCCGAGATATTGGTGAAGCGGTGCTGCTCGAGCGCGGCCAGCAGCCGCTCCGGATTGAACTTGCCGGCATAGGCCCCGATGGTGATGCCGAGCGCCAGCGGCGCCAGCGTGCCGTGCCAGAGCCCATGCCCCCAGGCCGGCGATGACGGGCAGATGAAGCGATCGCCGGGTCGCAGGCCGGTGCCGTACAGCGCCGCGACCATCAGCGTCACGATCGAGCGATGCGTGTGCTTGACCGCTTCGGGCAATTCCCGCGTCGTGCCCGACGTGTATTGAAACAGCGCCATCGCATCCGCGGCCGTATCCGCGGTGAAATGCGGCGAGAAGCGCTGCAGTCCATCCAGGAAGGCCTCGTCGGCCACCACCACCTCGGTGCCGATCCCCGCGAGCGACGGTGCCTTCTCCGCATTCGTCACGACCAGCCGCGGCTTGCAATCGTCGACGCGCAGCTTGACGCCGTCGGGCCCGAACAGCGTGAACAGCGGCACGGCAATCGCGCCGGCCTTCATGGTGCCGAACACCGCCACGTAGAAGGCCCGCGAGGGCTCGAGCATGACCGCGACGCGGTCGCCGGCCTTCACGCCGCGGCTCGCCAGATCATGCGCGAAGCGCGAGGACGCTTCCGCGAGCTCGGCAAAGCCCAGCACCTCGTCCGGCGCGTCCGCGCGAACGACGATCACGGCCGGATTGGATCGGCCGGCGTGCCGGTCGATGCATTCATGCGCGATGTTCAGCTGCGCGCGGGTCCCGTCGAACAATTCCCAGAGCTTCTCGGGGGAGAAGATCGTCTGTGCGGCCGCGTAGCTTGTGTAGTCGGTCAGCTTGGTCATGGCCGGCAAGATACCGACGGCGCGCTGATTGTCAAATAGCACTATTAATTGTATATAGACAATTAAACACGAGGCGCTCCGGAGCCGGCCTTGCGGGCGCGGCGGGCGCACAGATCAAGGCAATGCCGGCGCCGCCGCGACGCGACGGTGTTGTTGCGCTCCGGCCGCTGTTGTACCGATACGATCATGCCGAATGCCAAATCACCCCGCGTCCGTGCCGTCCCCGCGGTCACGCGCGCCGTCGCCATCCTCCGCCTGCTCAGCCGCAGCCCGGCGCCGCAGAGTCTCAAGACGATTGCGGAGACGCTCGACCTGGTGCCGAGCACTGCGTTGCACATCGTGCGCGCGCTGCTGGCGGAAGATCTGCTCCAGGTCGATGCGCAGACCAAGCGCTACAGCCTCGGCGTCGGCATGCTGCCGCTGGCGCGGGCCGTGCTGGAGAACGCCGCCGACTTTCCCAGCCTGATGCGGCCGAAGCTCGAGGAGATTTCAAGCCGCTACGGCGTCATGGCGATCGGCGTCGAGGTGCCTGATCTGGACAACATGATCGTCGTCGCGCTGGCGCGCAGCCAGGCGCCGGTGCGGCTTCACGTCGACATCGGAAGCCGTTTCCCGGCATTGATCAGCGCCACCGGCCGCTGCGTCGCCGCCTTCAGCGGCCAGCCGGAGAAGGAGATCGAGAAGCGCTTTCGCCTGCTGCGCTGGCACAACGCGCCGACCTTCGAGGCCTGGCGCAAGGAAGTCGATCAGGTGCGCAAGCAGGGTTTCAGCATCGATCGCGGCAATTACATTGCCGGCGTGACGATCGTTGCCGTGCCGGTGCTGAACACGAAGGGGACGATCACGCACACGATCGCGGCGGTCGGCCTCGGCAGCCAGCTCGATCGCGCAACCTCACTGGCGCTGGCGCGCGACATGCGCGCTGTTGCGCAAGAGATCGCCGCACAATTGGCGATTCACGCCTGAGGGATCGTGCCGCGCTCGACGATCACGAATTGCGTCGTGCCCCAGGCAAAGTACCAGCGCAGCAGCCACGGAATCGGAATGATGAAAAGACATCCGAGACTGAAGGCGACGGTGCGCCAAAGCAGATCAAGACCGGTGGCCGTGAAGATCATCTCGCGGCGCGTGCCGCCGACGTGGCGGCAAATCCAGCGCGTCCACGCGGCCATGGCCCAGGCCCAGCCGATGATCGTGAACACGGAGAGGAATGTCAGGACCTGCCAGCCGATGAAGCCCCAGACGCTGCCGGTGAAATTCATCTGCATCGGCTGACCGTTCGAGCTGATATTGGCGACCACCCAGCGAAGGAGCATCCAGGACAGGACGGCCTGGATCAGTATCCCGAAGATCTGGAGGATGCCGTCGATAAGGCCCAGATGGCCCGCCAGTCCCATCCCGACGAAAACGTACCAGACGTCGCCGACCTGACCGGTGAAGGCGAGGTTTGGCCGCTGCGGAACGTGCATGCGCGGGAAGAGCCAGCGATAATATCCTGTCCCGGTCCAGGGCGACGGAATCACCAGCAGACTGCCGATTATCAGCAGAATCCACCATCCCAGGAACGACCAGACCGGCAGGTCCACGGATAGCGGACCTCCGCCGGGGCCGCCCGGGCTGCCATCGATGGTCAGGGATGGCGGCATCGCGGCGCCGGGGATGAGACCCGGCACCTCGCCGGCCTTCTGCCAGCCTGCCATCCCTTCCGCCCAGACCAGCGTGTCGGCGCGCACGGTGCCCCGGGCGATCAGGTCGCGAAACTGGGATTCGGGAAACGGACCTTGCTGCTGGCCGCCGGATGCGTGAAACCAGATTCGGTTCGACATCTGTTCGTGATCCGCGACCGGCAGGACTTACATGCGCGCCGCCGCGCCGCGCGGAGCGAGCTCGGTCACCGACGCGAACCAGTTCATGATCCAGCGATACACCCACGGAATCGGGATGATGAGGCTGCACAGGATCGCGGCCACGATTCCGCGCCAGAGAATGTCGAGACCGCTGCCCTTGAAGATGATCTCACGACGTGTGCCCTCGATGCTGCGGCAGAACCAGCGCATCTGCGCCGCGGCCACCCAGGCCCAGCCGATGATGGTGATGATCGAGATCGCAAACAGCAGATTCCAGCCGACATAGGCCCAGACCGAGCCGGAGAAGCTGAGACCGAGCGGCTGCTCGTTGGAGGCGAGGTTCGCGATCATCCATTTGATCAGCAGCCAGTAGAGAACGATCTGCACGATGAACAGCAGATTGCTCAGCAGCGCGCTGCCGATGAAGCCGATCACGATCGCCAGAACGATGAAGCCGAAGAACCAGGGCACCAGCGTCATCGCATTGCCGGTGAAGCTGAGGTTGGGTCGCCCCGGAACCTTCACGCAGGGCACGATCCATCTCATGTACCAGACGAACAGCCACGGCACCGGAATGACGAAGCACGAGCCGATCAGCAACACGAGCGTGCGCCAGACGAAGTCCCAGATGCCGAAATCGACCGCCAGCGTTCCGCCGCCGGCACCACTGGCGTAGCCCGCGCCGGCATAACCGCCGGAGCCCATCATCGGCGGTCCGCCCGCCGGGAGGATCGGCGGCGCACCGCCGCCGCTGCTGATCAGACCGGGGATTTCGACGGCCTTCTGCCAGCCGGCCATGCCCTCGGACCAGACCAGCGTATCCGGGCGCACAATCCCTTGCGCGACCAGGTCGCGGAATTGCCCCTCCGGATAGGGCCCCTGCTGCTTGCCCTCGGATGCGTAGAACCAACTCGCCATGGAACGTCCCCCTCAAACATACTTTTGTACCGGCCGGGACGCTTCGGTTCACCGCATCCATGCCAAAAACGCATTGTGAATGATGTACGGATGCCCTGTACAGAGGCGGCCGTTCACATCACCGCCCCTGGCCAAACGTTTTTCCGCTTCAACCTGCAAGTTTTTTATGCCATGTGCCCGGAAAGATGCCAGATTGACGCTGCGCCGGGGACATACGGCGTGCGCATCCCCGGGGAATAGGCCTGACCATGAAACTCGTCGTCGCGATCATCAAACCCTTCAAGCTCGATGAAGTCCGCCAGGCGCTGACGGCGATCGGCGTCCACGGCATGACCGTGACCGAGGTGAAGGGCTATGGCCGCCAGAAGGGTCACACCGAGATCTATCGCGGCGCGGAATATGTCGTGAACTTCCTGCCGAAACTGCGGATCGAGATCGCGGTCGCTTCCGACGTCGCCGACAAGGCGGTCGCCGTGATCACCGCGACGGCGCGCACCGGTCAGATCGGCGACGGCAAGATCTTCGTCACGCCGATCGACCACGCGCTGCGCATCCGCACCGGCGAAACCGACAGCGACGCGCTCTAACTCTTTTCTGCTTCGACGATCGCACCGGGCAACGACGCCACAGCGTGCGACGCAATGACTATGCTGGGGGAAATGACATGGCGGGATTGTTGCGCCGCGCAGCGTATATGGCTGCGCCGGTCGGATTTGTGTCGATCATGGCCTCGCCCGCGCATGCCGCGGCCTCCGAGATCAACACCGCCGACACCGCCTGGATGATCGTCGCCACCGCGCTGGTGCTGATGATGACGATCCCGGGGCTGGCGCTGTTCTATTCCGGCATGGTGCGCAAGAAGAACGTGCTTGCGACCATGGCGCAGAGCTTAGCCGCCGTGACGATCATCTCGATTCTCTGGGTCGCGTTCGGCTACTCGCTCTGTTTCGTCGGTGACGGTCCGTGGATCGGCACGCTCGATCGCTGGTTCCTCGCAGGCATGACGATGGACAGCGTCAACCCGGCAGCGAAGACGATCCCGGAAGCGCTGTTCATGCTGTACCAGATGACGTTTGCGATCATCACGGTGGCGCTGGTCGCGGGCTCCGTCGCCGACCGCATGCGGTTCTCCGCTTATCTGCTGTTCTCAGTCGCCTGGTTCATCTTCGTCTACATTCCGCTGGCGCATTGGGTCTGGGGCGGCGGCTTCCTCGCCAGTATGGGCGTGCTGGATTTCGCCGGCGGCCTCGTCGTGCATCTGTCGGCCGGCACCGCCGGCCTCGTCGCCGCCAAGGTGATGGGGCGCCGCCACGGCTATGGCACCGAGAATCTCTCGCCGTTCGATCTGTCGCTCGCGGTGATGGGCACCGGCCTGTTGTGGGTCGGCTGGTTCGGCTTCAACGGCGGCTCGGCTGGCGCAGCCAATTCGCGCGCGGTACTGGCCATCATCGCGACGCATCTGGCCGCCTGCTCCGGCGCGCTGACCTGGGGCGCGATCGAATGGTCGACGCGGCGCAAGCCATCGGTGCTCGGCATGATTTCCGGTGCGGTCGCGGGCCTCGGCACCATCACGCCGGCCTCGGGCTTCGTCGCACCCTGGCACGGCATCGTCATCGGCATCGTCGCCGGCGCGGTCTGTTACTGGGCCTGCACCTGGCTGAAGCATCGCTTCAACTATGATGATTCGCTCGACGTGTTCGGCGTCCACGGCATCGGCGGCCTGACCGGCACCCTGCTGGCCGGCATATTCGCGACCAGCGCGATCGGCGGCACCGCCGGCCTGATCGAGGGCCATCCGCAACAGCTCCTGATCCAACTCTACGGGGTTGCCGTCACCTTCGTCTGGGCGGCCGGCGTGAGCTTCATCCTGCTCAAGCTGGTCTCGCTGTTCGTGCCCTTGCGCGTATCCCGCGAGCACGAGATGGAAGGGCTCGATATCTCGCAGCACGGCGAGGCGCTTCAGTAATCGGGACTTTTGCAGTAGGGACCTGCGCAACACATAAGCGCGTGCTTATGTGTTGCCATGATCGAAGCCGACATCTTCAAGGCGCTGGCCGACCCGACCCGCCGAAAAGTCTTTGAGAAGCTCGCTGGCGGAAGCCTGAACGCCAGCGCCTTGCGCGACGGGCTGGAGATCAGCCAGCCCGCGATGTCGCAGCATCTTTCGGTGCTGCGCGCGGCGGGCCTGGTGCGCGAACAGCGGCAGGGCCGCTTTGTGAATTACGAAGTCGACCCGGACGGAATCGTTGCGATCGGGGCCTGGCTTGCGCGCTACCGCGCCTATTGGCCGAAGCGCATGGAAGCACTCGCTAACCTCCTGAAGGAAATGGATCAATGAGCGACGCCGTGAAGCCTGATCCCTCCGATGAGGCTCTGGTGCTCGAATATGAGTTCGATGCGCCGCCCGCAAAAGTCTGGCGCGCCGTGACCATTCCTGAATTGCGCGAACGCTGGCTGCCGGACCGCGACCTTGCGGGCGCCGAACCGGAATCAACGATCGCAGGCGAAGAGGTGCGCTACCGGCTTCGCGATTCCGAGCCGCCGTTTCGCGAGAGCCACGTCATCTTCCGGCTCGAGCCGAACGTGTCAGGCGGCACCCGCTTTCGCATCATCCAGCAGACCTGCGACATCGGCATGAAGCTGCCGCAGCCGGCCAACAGCAATGGCTGCCTGATGCGCGCAGCCGCCTAACACCAACAACACTTCATCATCAGCAGACATGGAGGTCGCCGATGCGCGACATGCTTCAGCTCGTCCCTATGGTCGTCGAACAATCCGCTCGCGGCGAACGATCCTTCGACATCTATTCGCGGCTCCTGCGCGAACGCATCATCTTCCTCAACGGCGAGGTCAACGATGCGATGTCGGGCCTGGTCTGCGCGCAATTGCTGTTCCTGGAAGCGGAGAATCCGAACAAGCCGATCAATCTCTACATCAACTCCTATGGCGGCGTGGTCACCTCGGGCCTCGCCATGTACGACACCATGCAGTTCATCAAGGCGCCGGTTCACACGCTGTGCATGGGCACCGCGCGCTCGATGGGCTCGTTCCTGCTGATGGCCGGCGAGCCGGGCCACCGCGCCGCGCTGCCCAATGCGAGCCTCCACGTGCATCAGCCGCTCGGCGGTTTCCAGGGCCAGGCGTCCGACATCCTGATCCATGCCAACGAGATGCAGGAGACCAAGCGGCGCATCATCAGGCTCTACGCGCAGCATTGCGGGCGCACCGAGGCGGAGGTGGAACGGACCCTGGACCGCGACCACTTCATGACCGCGCAGCAGGGGGTCGAGTGGGGACTGGTCGACCGGGTCTTCGCGGCGCGCGAGGCCGCCTGACGACCCCGACCGATTCGCGCATCCCGTGAGCAGGCCCAGGGTCGGTTCGAAATTTTGCAGGGCGGTGGGACCCTTTGGTGGGCGCCTTCTGTAATTAAATACCGTCGCGCTGCCCGACGCGTGAGCAGCAATTGTGTCGGCAGCCTGTCGTGCCTGCTTTTTGACCATATGTGACCACGTTTTGAGCGCGACGTAATAGCGCACTGCGCCGCAATACGCGTCAAACGCGAAAACACCCGTTTTCATAGTCCGTTAGGCAATGCGCCCGATCTGGCACGGCATTTGATTCTAAGGGTCCTGGCTGTGCCCGCGTAGTGAACTTCTCCCTCGTGGCGAACCAGTCGAGAAACGCCCGGCCACGTCCGGACCGGGCCCAAGCGGGGATAGGACCCATGAAAATTGTTATGGCGATTATCAAGCCATTCAAGCTGGAAGAAGTCCGGGACGCCCTGACCGCCATCGGCGTTCACGGTCTCACGGTGACGGAAGTCAAGGGATATGGCCGCCAGAAAGGTCATACGGAAATCTACCGCGGCGCCGAATATGCCGTGAGTTTCCTGCCCAAGATCAAGATCGAGGTCGCTGTCGCCTCCGACCAGGTCGACAAGACCATCGACGCCATCACGTCCGCCGCGAAAACCGGACAGATCGGTGACGGCAAGATCTTCGTCATCAACCTCGACCATGCGGTTCGCATCCGCACCGGCGAGGCCGATGCCGCGGCCCTCTGATTTCGCGCTCAACCATTACCAATCAGGAGTGAATAAAATGACGTTTAAGCGTCCCTATGGCGCGGGATTGGCGGCTCTCGCAGTCGGCCTGTTCGCTGCGACCGCAGCCTATGCCGAGCCAACGGTCAACAAGGGAGACAACGCCTGGATGCTGACATCGACAGTGCTCGTGCTGTTGATGACCATCCCCGGCCTCGCGCTGTTCTACGGCGGCCTCGTCCGTTCCAAGAACATGCTCTCGGTCCTGATGCAGGTGTTCTACACCGTCTGCGTCGTCACCGTGATCTGGGCCGTCTACGGCTACAGCCTCGCCTTCACCGGCGGTTCCGACTTCATCGGCGGCTTCTCCAAGGCCTTCATGATGGGCGTCACCACCGACTCGAAGGCTGCGACCTTCTCGGTCGACGCCAACATCTCGGAGCTCATCTATATGTGCTTCCAGATGACCTTCGCGGCGATTACGCCCGCCCTCATCGTCGGCGCCTTCGCCGAGCGCATGAAGTTCTCGGCGATCGCCCTCTTCATCCCGCTCTGGGTCACGCTGATCTACTTCCCGATCGCGCACATGGTCTGGTACTGGCCCGGTCCGGACCTGATCCAGGACGCTGCCAAGGCTCTGGCTGCGGCGACTGACGCGGCGGCGAAGACTGCGGCGCAGGCCAAGCTCGACGAGATCAACGCCGACGCCGGCTGGATCTTCAAGAAGGGCGCGATCGACTTCGCTGGCGGCACCGTGGTGCACATCAACGCCGGCATCGCAGGTCTCGTCGGCGCTCTGCTGATCGGCAAGCGCACCGGCTACGGCAAGGAGCTGATGGCTCCGCACTCGCTGACCATGTCGATGATCGGCGCCTCGCTACTCTGGGTCGGCTGGTTCGGCTTCAACGCCGGCTCCAACCTCGAAGCCAATGGCGGCGCTGCCCTCGCCATGACCAACTCCTTCGTCGCCACCGCAGCCGCCGCGCTGTCGTGGATGTTCGCGGAGTGGATCGTGAAGGGTCATCCGTCGGTGCTCGGCGTCATCTCCGGCGCTGTCGCGGGCCTCGTGGCCGTCACGCCTGCCGCCGGTTTCGCCGGTGTGATGGGTGCGATCGTCCTCGGTCTCGTGGTCGGCGTGGTCTGCCTGTTCTTCTGCACCGTCGTGAAGAACGCGCTCGGCTACGATGACAGCCTCGATGTGTTCGGCGTGCACTGCGTCGGCGGCATCATCGGCGCACTCGGCACCGGCATCCTGGTGAACCCGGCCCTCGGCGGCGCCGGCATCATCGACTACACCGCGATCCCGCCGAAGGTTGCCGATTACGACTTCGCGGCGCAGATGATCTCCCAGCTCTGGGGCGTCGGCACCACGCTGGTGTGGTCGGGCATCGGTTCGGCGATCCTCTACAAGGTCGTCGATGTGATCGTTGGCCTCCGCGCCAATGTCGAGAGCGAGCGTGAAGGCCTCGACATCACCGAGCACACCGAGCGCGCCTACAACATGTAACCTCTCCTCCCGGGCGCGGCCTCCCCGGAGACCGCGTCCACAACTACGGTTTGGGCACATACCCGGCAATGCCCCGACCGTTGAGGGGCTCCAGCGCAAGTTGGAGCCCCTTTCTTTTTGCGTCGTGCGACGAAGAAAAGGATTGCCATTCCGCACTGCCGGCGCAGAAATATCGACCTCAAGAACAACAAACTGGGAGGTCGTCATGCGTTTGGAAGGCGGATGCTATTGCGGCGAAGTGCGCTATGTCGCCGAGGGCGACCCGATGATGCAGGCGCAGTGTCATTGCCGCGAATGCCAGTACATTTCGGGCGGCGCGCCCAACACGTTCATCGCGATGCCGGCGACGGGCTTTTCCTACATCACCGGGCAACCCAGGCAGTTCGCCCGCAAGGACCTCGAGCGCGCCGTGACGCGCGAATTCTGCGCCGAGTGCGGCACCCATCTGGTGACCAAGGTCCCGGGCCTGCCCGCGGCGATCCTCAAGGTCGGCACGCTGGACGAGCCGGAGAAATTCAAGCCGCAGATGGCGATCTACACCTGCGACAAGCAGGAGTTCCACGCGATCCCCGCGGGCATGACGACGTTCGAGAAGCTGCCGGGGCACTGAGAGCGCGCCCAGATCGCGAAGCTCGTCATGGCCGGGACAGGCTCGGCCATGGCGACACGTTGCCTGGCTATGGCTTGCGCGATCTGAAGCTTCGGATGCCGCGGCGACTGAGCCACCAGATCAAGGCGATCACCGGCAACCAGGGCACGAGCGCTGCGAGCGTCGAGATCAGCCAGGAGATGGAATAGACAACCGTTTGATTGATCGCCCTCACCGCCTGGTAGATCGGGCTCAGGTCGACCCCGCCCCACAAGCTGGCCACACCCTGATAGGATATCTCGACGCGCACGGTGTCGGTACGGGTCAGCAGACCATCACGTTGGGCCGTGGCCGCCTCGATATCGGACTGAATCTGCGCCAATTCCTTTTCGATCGTAATCAGATCGGCGGCCGTCTTCGCAGTCTGGTCTCTGAGCATCGCGGTCAGGCGGTCGCGGAGCACCGTCTTCATCTCGAGCCGGCGTTCCACGTCGCGGATCGGCGCGTTGAGATCTTCGGCCGATCGGGAACGCGCGGTGATCTCGGCGGGTGGAGCGGCGAGTATCGTCGCAAATGCATCGAAAGACCCAGGCTTGATCCGAATCGTGGCGCGGCCCGTGATACGGCCCTCGTTCGCCCGGTCGACCGACGTATTCAGAACTTCGCAGCCGAGCTTCTTGCACTCGGCCAAGTGCTTTTGCTGGAGCGCGTCGGCTTCCGCGTTCGGAACCCGAAGTGTGAACCGGTATGTGATCGCAAGACGCTGACTCGGGTCGGATGGACCGTTAGCACCCCCGGCTGGGCCCACCGTGGGAGAGAAATTGTTGACCGGTGCGCCGCATCCGCCGAGCAGAGGCATGAGCACAAGCGCTGCCAGGACTAGCCGGCCCATCATCGTCGTCATTTTCTTCCCCACTTACCGCCCCGGGTTCCGTCGGCTCTAAGGGGCTGGGCATTGCGGCGAGGTAGTGGCCTTCCTCCACACAATTACTGGTACAGCCCTGCGGGGCCTGCCGTGGCCTCAAATCCAGGTCACGGAAATGACTCTTGATGGCGCGGAAAGCCGATGGTTAATCGCGTCTTAACCTCGCCCTATCTATGGTGAACTGAACCGCTTCCCGCCGGCGCCTTGGTGCGCCGGCTGTTCCAAGAGTGCTGGCGTCCAGAATGGCTATGACCGCTTCATCCAGTGCGCCGCAGGCCAGTGGAAGCTCCGATTCCGAACGTTCGCCCTTCGTCCGGCTGAACGAGCTGCTGGCCCCGCACCAGCCGGGTAAGCCCCTGATTTCACTTGCCGTCGGCGAACCCCAGCATCCCGTGCCTGACTTCGTCGGCCCGGTGCTGGCCAAGCATATCGCCGATTTCGGCCGCTACCCGATGAACCAGGGCACCGAGCCGTTCCGTAACGCCGCGAGCACCTGGCTGTCGTCGCGCTTCAAGCTGCCGCGGCCGCTCGACCCCAGGGGCGAGATTCTCGTCCTCAATGGCAGCCGCGAGGGCCTCTTCCTCGCCGCCATCACGGCGGCGCGCTATGTCGGCCCGCGTCCCGGCAAGCCCGCCATCCTGATGCCGAACCCGTTCTATCCGGTCTATGGCGCCGGCGCCCGCGCCGCGGCGTGCGAGCCGGTCTATCTGCCGACCACGGTCGAAAACGGCTTCCTGCCCGATCTCGACGCCATCGACGAAGCGACGCTGGCGCGCACCGTGGCGTTCTATCTGGCCTCGCCCGCCAATCCGCAGGGCTCGGTCGCCAAGCCCGATTATTTCAGGCGGTTGAAGCAGCTCGCCGACCGCTACGGCTTCGTCATCCTCAGCGACGAATGCTATTCGGAGATCTACACCCGCGAGGCGCCGGGCAGCGCGCTCGAATGCGCCGGCCCCGACTTCACCCGCGTGGTTGCATTCCAGTCGCTGTCCAAGCGCTCCAACCTGCCGGGCCTGCGCGTCGGCTTCGCCGCCGGCGACAAGACGTTCATCGGCATGTTCCTCGAGCAGCGCAACATCGCGGCACCCCAGGTGCCGGTGCCGCTCCAGCATGTTGCTGTTGTCGCCTATGGCGACGAAGCGCATGTCGAGGAGAACCGCCGGCTGTACCGGATCAAGTTCGATCTCGCCGACCAGATCATAGGCGATCGTTACGGCTATCGCCGGCCCGATGCCGGCTTCTGCGTCTGGCTCAACACCTCGAAGCTGGGCGACGACGTGTCGGTGTGTCTGAAACTCTTCAAGGAAGCAGGCGTGCGCGTGGTGCCCGGCAGCTTTTTGGCGCGGCGGCAGCCTGACGGATTCAATCCCGGCGCGGGCTATATTCGCCTCGCGCTGGTTCAGGATAGCGAGACCACGGCGCAGGCGCTGCACCGGTTGGTCGAGACTCTGGGTTAGGCGGGGCCCATGAGCATGTCGGCAATCGAACGTGTCATTCCACTGGTCGGCCATCTGCCGCCCTCGATCCGCGAGGCACTGGGCCGGCGCGTGCGCGAGCTCACCGGCTTCGGCCTGATCACGCTGTCGGGTATCGCCTCGGCCGCGATGATGACCTGGTCGGTGCAGGATCCCAGCCTCAGCCACGCAACCTCGCGGCCGATCCGCAACATTCTCGGCTATGCCGGCGCGATCGGCGCCGACCTCGCGATGCAGATCCTCGGGCTTGGCGCCATCATGCTGGTGCTGACGGTCGCGGTGTGGGGCTGGCGCATGATGACACATCGCGCGTTCGACCGCGAAGCGCTGCGACTCGGCTCCTGGATTCTCTGCACGGTGATCGCGGCGGGCTTCGTCAGCTGCTGGCCGCATGGCGGCGCCTGGCCGCTGCCGACCGGATTAGGCGGCGTGGTCGGCGATGCCCTGGTGCGCGCACCGGCGGTGATCTTCGGGCCGGCCGGCACGATCTATCGCATCGTGCTGGGCACGATCCTGTTCGCCGCGATGGCGACGACCTTCCTGATCGCCTGCGGCCTCGGCGCACGCGAGCATGACGACGAGCTCGCCGAGATCGAGGATGACGACAAGCCGCTCGACGAGGACGAGGACAACGATCGTGGTTCAGTGTCGCTGGGCTGGCTGTTCCACGCGATGATGAGCACGAAGGCGCGACTGATCTGGCTGCTCGGCACCGCTTACCGCTCGCTGGTATCGAGCGGACCGAAGACCAAGGCGGTTTCATTCAGCCGCCAGGAGCCGAATCTCGGCGGCGGCCGCGCCGCGCCTTCGATCTCGCCGCAGTCCCAGGACGAAGACGACGAGGACGGGCACGAGGAAGCGGACGAGGAGGAAGAAGAGGAGGAGGAGCCGGCCGCGCGCGCCCCGCGCAAGAAGCCTGCACCGAAAGCCGCTTCCAAAAAATCCTCCGACAAGTTCGAGCTTCCGTCCGTGTCCGTGCTGGCCGCGCCGAAGGCCGGCGATCGCCAGCCGCTCAGCAAGGCCGAGCTGGAAGCCAATTCACGCGCACTCGAAGGCGTGCTGCAGGATTTCGGCGTGCGCGGCGAGATCGTGAAGGCCAATCCCGGCCCCGTCGTCACGCTGTACGAGCTGGAGCCCGCGCCCGGCATCAAATCATCGCGCGTGATCGGCCTTGCCGACGACATCGCCCGCTCGATGAGCGCGCTGTCGGCGCGCGTCGCCGTCGTGCCCGGCCGCAACGCCATCGGCATCGAGCTGCCGAACGCCCATCGCGAAAAAGTCTATCTGCGCGAGCTGCTGGTCGCCAAGGAGACCGTCGACACGGTTGCAAAGCTGCCGCTCTGCCTCGGCAAGACCATCGGCGGCGACCCCGTCATCATCGACCTCGCGCGCACGCCGCATATGCTGATCGCCGGCACCACCGGCTCGGGCAAATCGGTTGCCATCAACACCATGATCCTCAGCCTGGTCTACCGGCTGCGCCCCGACCAGTGCCGGCTGATTATGGTCGATCCGAAGATGCTCGAACTCTCCGTCTATGACGGCATTCCCCATCTGCTGACGCCCGTCGTGACCGACCCGAAGAAGGCGGTGGTCGCGCTGAAATGGGCCGTGCGCGAGATGGAAGAGCGCTACAAGAACATGGCCAAGCTCGGTGTGCGCAACATCGACGGCTACAACACGCGCCTGCTCGAGTTGAAGGCCAAGGGCGAGGAGCCGACGCGCACGGTGCATACCGGCTTCGACAAGGAGACCGGCAAGGCGATCTACGAGGAAGAGAAGCTCTCGCTCGATCCGCTGCCCTATATCGTCATCATCGTCGACGAAATGGCCGACCTGATGATGGTCGCCGGCAAGGACATCGAAGGCGCGGTGCAGCGCCTCGCGCAGATGGCGCGCGCCGCCGGCCTGCATGTGATCCTGGCGACGCAGCGTCCGTCCGTGGACGTCATCACCGGCACCATCAAGGCGAACTTCCCGACCCGCATCGCCTTCCAGGTCACCTCGAAGATCGACAGCCGCACCATCCTTGGCGAGATGGGCGCCGAGCAGCTGCTCGGCCAGGGTGACATGCTCTACATGGCCGGTGGCGGCCGCATCAGCCGCGTGCACGGACCGTTTGCGTCGGACGACGAAGTCGAGAAGGTGGTGCGCCACCTCAAGACGCAGGGCCAGCCGGAATATCTCGAGGCCGTCACGGCCGAAGAGCCCACCGAGGACGAGGACGGCGGCGCCGTGTTCGACGCCAGCGGCATGGGCGCGGATGGCGGCGGCGACCTGTTCCAGCAGGCCGTGGCCATCGTCAAACGCGACCGCAAAGCCTCGACCAGCTACATCCAGCGCCGTCTCCAGATCGGCTACAACCGCGCCGCGTCGCTGATGGAGCGCATGGAACTGGAAGGCATCGTCGGGCCCGCCAACCACGCCGGCAAGCGCGAGATCCTGGTCGAGGAAGAAGACAGCCATATGTGAGGCGAGGCGCCTCAAAACATTATTTCACGCGAAATCGTTATCTGCTTTTGCCCGAAATCACGCTAAAAAGGCGCCAGCCACGTTAGGACGACGCGTTGATCAGACATCCGGACATTCGATTCGCTGCCTCCATCGCTGCGCGAAGCGCACGTATGGCCGGCGTGCTGCTCGTCACCGCCGCGATGGTGACCGCAGCATCCGTGGCGCAGACCGTGCCCGTGCCGAAACCCGCGCCGAAGGGCCGCGATAGCGGTCCGGCCGGCGGCGGGCCCGCTGTCACCGGCGCGACCCAGACACCGCCGAATCCGGTCATCCCGGATCCGCGCCGCAACGTGCCGAGCAGCATCTTCCAGACCTTCGACGCCAACCAGAAGGCACAGGCCGCCAAGGTCAGCGCCTACCTGTCGTCGCTGTCGACGCTGGTCGGGAATTTCGTCCAGGTCGGCCCCGACGGCAGCAAGACGCAGGGCGATTTCTACATCCAGAAGCCGGGCAAGGTGCGCTTCGAATATGACGCGCCGAGCCCGATCGACATCGTCGCCGACGGATCCTCGCTGGTGGTGCGTGATCGCAAGCTCGCGACCCAGGACGTCTATCCGCTGTCGCAGACGCCGCTGCGCTTCCTGTTGTCCGATCGCATCGACCTGATGAAGGACACCAACGTCGTCAACGTCTCGGCCGACGATCTCTTCGTCAGCGTCACCATCGAGGAGAAGCAGGCGCTGGTCGGCACCAGCCGCCTGCTGCTGATGTTCGGTGCCAAGGACGGCCAGCTCAAGCAGTGGACCGTCACCGACCCGCAGGGCTACGACACCACGATCGCGGTCTACAATCTCGACGCGACCAAGAAGCTCGACCCCGGCATGTTCAAGATCGATTTCACCAATTACGGTCCGTCGCCGGGTTGAGCGCTCCACTGCCGTAGGGTGGGCAAAGGCGCGTCGCGCCGTGCCCACGATCTGTCAACTCGTGGCAGGGGGGCTTCGCTTTGCCCACCCTACCAGAGCTCGCTGTGGACAAGCATCTTCCTCGCGACAATCCATGCTAAGACGCATCCCTCATGCGTTTTTCCCTGACAACCTGGAACATCAATTCGGTGCGGCTGCGCATCGATCTGGTCGCGAAATTCCTCAAGAGCGCGCGGCCGGACGTGCTGTGCCTCCAGGAGACCAAGTGCATCGACGATGCCTTTCCGCTGAAGCGCTTCAAGCGGCTCGGCTATGAGCATGTCGCGCTGAACGGGCAGAAGGGCTATCACGGCGTCGCCATCGTCTCGAAGATTCCATTTGAATCCACTGATATCCGCACCTTCTGCGACAAGGTGGATTCGCGCCACATCTCGGTGTCGTTCGGCGAGAAGGCTGCAATCGCCAAGCCGCTGGTGCTGCATAATTTCTACGTGCCGGCCGGCGGTGACATTCCCGATCCCGCCCTGAACGAGAAGTTCGACCACAAGCTGCGCTTCCTCGACGAGATGAAGGCATGCGAGCGGCTGCATCCGCGCGGAGAAGACCGTCACATCCTGGTCGGCGACCTCAACGTCGCGCCGCACGAGAACGACGTGTGGTCGCACAAGCAGCTGCTGAAGGTGGTCTCGCACACGCCGGTCGAAACCGAGAAGCTGAAGGCGGCGCTCGAAGCCGGCGAGTGGGTCGACGTCGCGCGCGACCGCATTCCGATGTCGGAGAAGGTCTATACGTGGTGGAGCTATCGCTCCGCCGACTGGACCGTCGGCGATCGCGGCCGCAGGCTCGACCACATCTGGGTGTCGCGCGCGCTGAAGGATGCGGTGAGTGATTTCAAGATCCTGCGCGATGCGCGCAGCTGGGAGCGGCCGTCGGACCATGTGCCGGTGACGGTGACGCTGGAGGTTTGAGGTCCCGTAGCCCGGATGGAGCGCAGCGCAATCCGGGATTCGTGCGTACGGAAAGACTGCCCCGGATTGCGCTTCGCTCCATCCGGGCTACGAAGATACGACCTCTCACGACGTCAGTTTCGCGCCCGCCATCAATATATCGCTCGCGATCTGGCTGGAGCGCACCGCGAATTCGTCGCGCAGGCGAACGGCAGCCGCGGGATCGCTTTCGAGCACACGCTGGAACAGGCTGCGCGCGACGCGGATGACGGAGGCATGCTCGATCGCGATCGCGCTCGACGGCCGCTTCATCGGCACCACCAGCGCGAGCTCGCCGATCAGCGCGCCGGGACCTGCGATCATCTCGGCGCCGGCACCATCGTCGACCCGGAAGGCGCCGCGCTGGACCACGAAGCCGGCATCGGCGTCGTCGCCAAGATTGAACAGGACGTCGCCGCGGACGAAGTTGCGCTGCTCGGAGCCGATCGCGAGCATGCGCAACGAGGCGTCTCCCAACAGGCGCAGTGTCGGGACACGCTCGAGAAGCGCTACGTCGTCGTCGATTGACATTCAGATCCGAGGTTCAAGGGCATGCCATCTAAAACGATTCGCACGCCCCTGAAGCGTATCACGGCACCAGCTTGTAGCCACCGGCTTCCGTGACCAGGATTTCCGGGTTGGCGGCGTCCTTCTCGATCTTCTGGCGGAGGCGGTAAATGTGGGTTTCCAGCGTGTGGGTGGTGACGCCGGAATTGTAGCCCCAGACCTCCTGGAGCAGGGTCTCGCGCGACACCGGCATCTGGCCGGCCCGGTAGAGGAAGCGGAGGATCGCCGTTTCCTTTTCGGTCAGCCGCACCTTGCGGGCATTGGCCGCGGTCAGCATCTTCGAGCCTGGCCGGAAGGAGTAGGGGCCGACCGAGAACACCGCGTCCTCGCTGGCCTCGTGCTGGCGGAGCTGGGCGCGGATGCGGGCCAGCAGCACGGCGAAACGGAAGGGCTTTGCGACATAGTCGTTGGCGCCGGATTCCAGACCCAAAATCGTGTCGGAATCGGTGTCATGCCCGGTCAGCATGATGATCGGGGCCTTGAACCCGCCCTTGCGCAGGGAACGGACCACTTCGCGCCCGTCGGTGTCGGGCAGTCCGACGTCCATCAAAACCAGATCGGGGGAATTGGCCTTCGCGGCGCTCGCGCCCTTGGCGCCGGTATCGACGGCGGAGGCTTCGAATTCTTCGTGCAGCGATAATTGCTCCACCAACGTATCGCGCAGATCGGTATCGTCATCCACGATCAGGATCTTGCGGGCATTGGCCATAGGGTATCATCCTTTTGGGGTCCGGCTCGGCGCGCATGCATGCTGCACCCAGCCGTGAGGGAAGTTTAGGGGTCGCGGTTATTATTGTTGTTCGTGTTGAAGTAGTGGGCTGTTACCGATTCACAAGCGAGAACCACTCTAACTCAAAATAGCAGGGCGTTTTGATGAATGTCCTGTAATGAATTCGACATCGCACGTTCACATGAAAAACAAAGCTGCGTCAGCCAGTTACACCAGGAATCGAAGCTCCGGACCGCTGTCCGCGATCCGCGTTAAGCCTGCCGCCGGGAATCCGCGCCGGGGCTGGCTGACGGCCGGAGCGCTGACCATTCCGGTCGCGCTGGGGCGCGGCGGTATTCTGGCGAACAAGCGCGAGGGCGATGGCGGCACGCCGAAGGGCCATTTTACGCCGCGCCAATTGTGGTGGCGGGGCGACCGGCATGGCCGGCCGCAGACATTCCTGCCGGCACGGACCATCACCGGCGCGGACGCCTGGTGCGAGGACCCCGGCGATCGTCACTACAATCAGTGGATCCGGCGCGGTGAGGGCGAGGGCGGTGACCGGCTCAAGCGGGCCGACCATCTCTATGACTTCATCATCGAAATCGACCACAACACCCGCCCGCGCATCGCCGGCCGCGGCAGCGCGGTGTTCCTGCATCTGGCCCGCGACAATTTCGGGCCGACCGCAGGCTGCGTTTCGATGACGAAGTCAGCGATGCTCCAATTGCTGCGGCGAATGGGGCCAAGAACAAAAATCATCATCGGGTGAGGGCACATGCGCGAAAAGGATCAGGTCGACGCCGCATCGCAGGTTCTGGTCAGGCATTGGCGCGACGGCACCAAGCTCGACGCGCTGGAGCCAGAATTGCGCCCGCGGAATCGCGCTGACGGTTACGCCATCCAGGCCGTCCTCGAAAACCAGTCGCTCGGAAAACTGTTCGGCTGGAAGATCGCGGCAACGAGCGAGGCCGGACAGAAGCATATCAATGTCGCGGGCCCGCTGGCGGGGCGCATCATGAGCGACACTGTCATCGCCGATGGCGGCACCGCATCGATGAAGGGCAACGCGATGCGCGTCGGCGAACCTGAATTCGCCTTCCGCATGGGGCGCGATCTGACGCCGCGCAGCGCGCCGTACACGGTCGACGAGGTGCTGGCCGCCGTCGCGAGCCTGCATCCCGCGATCGAGATTCCCGATTCGCGCTTTACCGACTTCGCCGGCGCCGGCGAGGCCCAGCTCATCGCCGACAATGCCTGCGCGCATCTGTTCGTGCTGGGCGCGGCGACATCAGCGAACTGGCGTGCGATGGATCTCGTCGCGGAACGGCCGCAGATCACGCTGCGCGGCCAGCGCCATATCGGCCACGGCAAGAACGTGCTCGGCGATCCCCGAATTGCGCTCGCCTGGCTTGCCAACGAGCTGCGCGGGCTCGGTATCACATTGCGGGCAGGGGAGGTGGTGACCACTGGCACCTGCCATCCACCGCTGCCGATTGAGGCCGGCGATCATTTCGCGGTGGATTTTGGCGTGCTGGGGACGGCGTCGGTGGGGTTTGTGTAGGTCGCCGCTGCAAAGGTCTCGTAGCCCGGATGGAGCGAAGCGTAATCCGGGAGTCTCAACCCCGCGGAACGAGCATCCCGGATTACGCTTCGCTCCATCCGGGCTACACGCAAGCGACTTCTACCGATGCCCGAAGATCGCGCTTCCCACGCGCACATGGGTGGCGCCGAGCATGATGGCGGTGGCGAAATCCGCGCTCATGCCCATCGAGAGATTCTTCAAGCCGTTGCGCGCGGCGATCTTGGCGGTGAGAGCAAAATGCGCGGCCGGGGGCTCGTCCACCGGCGGGATGCACATCAGCCCCGAAATGGTCAGCCCGTAGGTGTCGCGGCAGCTCGCAAGGAAGGCATCGGCCTCGCCGGGGGCGATGCCGGCCTTCTGCGGCTCCTCGCCGGTGTTGATCTGCACGAACAGTTGCGGGTGCTTTTTCTGGGATTCGATTTCCTTGGCTAACGCCTGGCAAATGCTCGGGCGGTCGACCGAATGAATGGCGTCGAACAGCGCAACGGCCTCTTTGGCCTTGTTCGATTGCAGCGGTCCGATCAGATGCAGCGCGATGTCGGGGTAAACGGATGTTAACGCCGGCCACTTGCCTTTGGCCTCCTGCACGCGATTTTCGCCGAATACGCGCTGTCCAGCGGCGATGACCGGGGTAATTGCATCGGCGTCGAAAGTCTTGGACACCGCGATCAGCGTGACGGAGGCCCGATCACGCCGCGCTTCCTTGCAGGCGCGTGCGATTTCGGCCTCGACCGCGGCGAGCGCATTTGGTGAATGGCCGGTTACCGGCGCGGCATTGGTGTCTGTCATGACGTCGATTGTTTTCGTTCGTAACCGGGGTAAGTCCAATTTTACCGAGTTCAAGAAAGAGTTTTTGAACCCTTCGCTTTACCTTGGCCCGTGGGGTGGGCAGCGAAGATGGCAAAAATCAGTTTCAACCGCAAACGAGCGAAACTCAAGCGGGTTCTCGGAATCCGGGCGCGGCTTGCGTTGCTCGCGGTGATTCTGGTTGCGCCCTTGATGCTCGAGCGTATCCGTTCGCTCGAAGAGACCCGCACGAGCCAGATCGCGCAGGCCGCGGCCGAGTTCAACACCGTCGCCAGGCACAGCGCCGACGCACAGCGCGAGGTGATCTCGTCGGTCGAGACCATCCTGAAATCGGAAGCCTTCATCCGTGCCTCCGTCGGCGGCATCAGCAAGAGCTGCGACGTGCTGCGCGCGAGCCTGCCGTCGAACCTGCCATGGATCCGCACGCTCTTGATCGCCGGTCAGGACGGACGCATCCAGTGCGCCACCAACAATATGTATGTCGGCCTCGACCTCAGTGACCGGCCTTACTTCCAGCAGGCCCAGGAAACCGGCCGCTTCGTGCTGAGCGATTTCATCCTGTCGCGGCCCGTGCAGTCGCCGACCGTCATGGCGGTCTATCCGGTCTCCGCGTTCAGCGGCGTATCCGACGCCGTGGTGCTCGCCACCGTCAACCTCGACTGGATGTCGAAGGTGATGAGCAATCTCGGCGGCCGCGCCGGCATCACGGCCGTCCTGGTCGACAGCGCCGGCACCGTGCTGGCGGCGCCGGCCGACCAGCACAGTGCGGTTGGCCGTCCGCTCGACAACATGCCGCTGATGTCGGCGATCGCCGACAGGGCGCTGCGATCGGACCAGGACGAGGGCTCGCTGTCTTTCCTTGCCGCCGACGGCTCTCGCCGCGCGGTCAGCTATATCCGCATCGCCGGCACCAATGCCCGTTTGATCGCCAGCATCGACGAGGACAAGGTGTCCGCCGCGGTGAACCGCGACATCCGCACCGCTTATCTCCAGCTCGCTTTCGTCGTGCTGTTCGTCCTGCTCGGCGCGCTCATCGCCGCCGAGAAGCTCGTGATCAAGCCGATCGAGATGCTGGCCGACATGGCCAAGCGCCTCGGCGAGGGCGACCTGTCGGCGCGCGCCGCGCGCAACCGGCTGCCGGCCGAATTCGTGCCGCTGGCCCGCGCGTTCAATGCCATGGCCGCGCAGCTCAGCCAGCGCGAGCGCGAGCTGATCGCGAGCAACGACCGCCTGACCGTGATGGCCTCGATCGACATGCTGTCGGGCCTCGCCAACCGCCGCGGCTTCCAGAGCCGGCTCGATTTCGAATGGATGCGCGCGCAGCAATATGGCAGCGACCTTGCGCTGCTGATGATCGACGTCGATCACTTCAAGCTGTTCAACGACACCTATGGCCACCTCGAAGGCGACTCCTGCCTGACCCGGCTCGGCGAGTCGCTATCGGGCATCGCCGCCGACACGATGGGCTTTGCGGCGCGTTATGGCGGCGAGGAATTCTGCCTGCTGCTGCCGAACACGGATGTGAATCGCGCCGTCGAGATCGGCGAACTGGTGCGCGCGGCCGTGCTCAAGCTCTGCCTGCCGCACATCACCTCCGCCCACATGATCGTCACCGTCTCGATCGGCGTTGCCGCGACGCGGCCCAATGAGGCCTTGCGTCCCGGCGATCTGATCGAAGCGGCCGACGCCGCGCTCTATGCCGCAAAACACCGTGGCCGCAACAATGTCATGGAGCACGGCATCCAGGTCATCGAGAACGGCAGGACCGATATGATGATGGCGGGCTAGTATCGCCCGGCGGCCGCGGCCAGGCCGGATTCGACGAAACCTGCATTGGTCTCGACATAAGCCATGCGAAAATCGTCCGGCGATTTCGCAAAGTGCCGGCAGCCGGCCGCCTTGAGCTCGTCTTCGGAGCCGTAACCCCACAGCGCACCCACCGGCAATACGCCGTTGCCGATTGCTCCGACGACGTCATAGGAGCGGTCGCCGACCATCACCGCCGCGCGGCTGTCGGCATGCGCGGCTGCGAGGGCACGGGCGACGAGATCGGTCTTGGTATCGGTCTCGGCGAGGCCCGCGCCGATAACACCAGCGACATAACGATCGAGCTTCAGAAAGCTCACCACCTCGATCGCCTGGTTTTGCGGCTTGGAGGTCACCACCCAGATGACCGAACCGCGCTTGCGGATGCTGCGCAGCAGATCAATTACCCCCGGATACAATTCGTTGGCGACAATCCCGGTCCGCTCGAAAAGGGCCCGGAAGGCCGCCATGCCGCGGTCGATTTCGTCCTGGCTCACGTCAGGGCGCATCGCGCGAAACACCTGGGGCAGCGGCGTTCCGAGAAACAATTTGAGCTGCGCGTCGGAGACGGAATGAACGCCGATCGCCTCCAGGCCGCACCGAAACGCGGGATAGAGCCCCGCCCGCGAATCGGTCAGGGTTCCATCGAGGTCGAAGAAATAGGCCTGCATCGCCCTAATATAGGCCATCGGGCGCCGATCCGAAACCGGCCTGTTCGCCGGCGGCTTGGCGAGCTGTTGATGGCTCAATCATCGTCCTCGTCCCCGTCCTCCTGTTGCGTCAGCACCGCCGTCAGCAGGCTCGCCATCTTGGCGACGTGCCGCTCGTAGTTCTTGCGGGCAGCCCCCAGCAGCCACAGGCTGATCAGGACGTAGACGGCGATCACCACGACCAGGCGTCCGAAGCCGCCGCCGGAATCGAAGGCGCCGTTGAGAAAGGCCGACACGACGAGCGCGACGAACACGGCAAAGAACGAAATCAGGAGATTGAGCTGAAACTCCAGATGGTACCAGTACTGCTCACGGACATAGGCGAGCTTCTCGGGGCCGATCCGCTCCACGAGTATGATTTCGGGATCGGTGAACTGGTCAAAACTCTGCTTCAACGCATCGCCGTTCAGCCCGAGCGCTGCCCAGCTCTTGTCGCGCAGCATTTGCGAGAGTGTCGCGTGCAACGTGAACAGCTCGCCGTTGCTTTTCCTGAACGGCGTGCGCACCAGCCAGTCGTTCAGCCCCATGAAGACGACGATGTTGGACAGCAGGCCGACGAAGATCGAGGCCGGAAACGCGATGATCAGCAGCGTCGAGGCCTGCTCCTTGTTGCCGAGGATCTTCACGACGTAGGAGTCATAGCCCCAATATTGCGCAATATCGGCTTCGACGATCGCAAACGCGCTCAGCCAGACCAGGCCCGGAAGGAAGGTCTTGATCAGGCTTCCGAAGGTGACGGCACCGAAAATATTCATGGCGCGGCTCGCGGATTCCGGGGTCGGCGCCTTGCAACCTAAGGTGAAATGATTCGGATGTGAATGCCTGGACATGCTGCCGCGCCGGCGGCCGGCCGCGACGTGACGATCGGACGGCTGTCGCCACCCATCTCAGGTTCGGCGGGCGGCCTTTGAGCCCACCGCCCACCGGCATCCAACCCGTTGACCCCACGGCTGCTTTTGTGGCCTAGTCCGGCCTCTTCAGACGGCCGAACCCACGAAAACCCAACGATTCCATGACCTCCGAACGTTATAACGCCCGCGATTCCGAACCGCGTTGGCAGGCTGCCTGGGACCAGCAGGCGATCTTCGTCTCCAGGAACGACGATTCGCGGCCGAAATACTATGTGCTCGAGATGTTCCCCTATCCGTCCGGGCGCATCCATATCGGCCATGTCCGCAACTATACGCTCGGCGACGTGCTGGCCCGCTTCATGCGCGCCAAGGGGTTCAACGTGCTGCACCCGATGGGCTGGGATGCGTTCGGCCTGCCGGCCGAGAACGCCGCCATCGAGCGCAAGGTCGCCCCGAAGGCCTGGACCTACGACAACATCGCCGCGATGAAGAAGCAGCTCCGCTCGATCGGGCTGTCGCTGGACTGGTCGCGCGAGTTCGCGACCTGCGACCCCAGCTACTACAAGCATCAGCAGAAGATGTTTCTGGACATGCTCGCCGCGGGCCTGGCCGAACGCGAAAAGCGCAAGCTGAACTGGGATCCGGTCGACATGACCGTGCTCGCCAACGAGCAGGTGATCGACGGCCGCGGCTGGCGTTCCGGCGCCGTCGTCGAACAGCGCGAAATGAGCCAGTGGGTCTTCAAGATCACGAAGTACTCGCAGGAGCTGCTGTCGGCGCTTGATGGGCTCGACCGCTGGCCCGACAAGGTGCGCCTGATGCAGCGCAACTGGATCGGCCGCTCCGAGGGACTCCTGGTCCGCTTCGCGCTGGATGCGGCGACCACGCCCGCCGGCGAGAGCGAGCTGAAGATCTTCACGACGCGCCCGGACACGCTGTTCGGCGCGAAGTTCATGGCGATCTCGTCGGATCATCCGCTGGCGCAGGCGGCTGCCGCCAAGAACCCTGAGCTTGCGGAGTTCATCGCCGACATCAAGAAGATCGGTACTGCGCAGTCGATCATCGACACCGCCGAGAAGCAGGGTTTCGACACCGGCATCCGCGCCGTCCATCCGTTCGACCCGAGCTGGAAACTGCCGGTCTATGTCGCCAATTTCGTGCTGATGGAATACGGCACCGGCGCGATCTTCGGCTGCCCCGCGCATGATCAGCGCGACCTCGACTTCGTGAACAAGTACAGCCTGGGTGTCACGCCGGTGGTGTGCCCCGAGGGCCAGGACCCGAAATCGTTCGTCATCACCGACACCGCCTATGACGGTGACGGCCGCATGATCAATTCGCGCTTCCTCGACGGCATGACCATCGAGCAGGCCAAGGACGAAGTCGCAAAACGCCTGGAAAGCGAGCTGCGCGGCAATGCGCCGGTCGGCGAGCGCCAGGTCAATTTCCGCCTGCGTGACTGGGGCATTTCACGCCAGCGCTATTGGGGCTGCCCGATTCCGGTGATCCATTGTCCGAAGTGCGACGTGGTGCCGGTGCCGGACGACCAGTTGCCGGTCGTGCTGCCGGAGGATGTCAGCTTCGACAAGCCGGGCAACGCGCTCGACCATCACCCGACCTGGAAGCACGTCACCTGCCCCAAATGCGGCGGCAAGGCGCAGCGCGAAACCGACACCATGGACACCTTCGTGGATTCGTCCTGGTATTTTGCGCGCTTTACCGATCCCTGGAACGAGACCGCGCCGACGACGCCTGCGGTCGCCAACCGGATGCTGCCGGTCGATCAATATATCGGCGGCGTCGAGCACGCGATCCTGCATCTGCTCTACAGTCGCTTCTTCACCCGCGCCATGAAGGCGACCGGGCATGTCGCGCTGGACGAGCCGTTCGCCGGCATGTTCACGCAGGGCATGGTGGTGCACGAGACCTACCAGAAGGCCGACGGCAGCTGGGTGCAGCCGGCCGAAGTGAAGATCGAGGTCGGCGGCAACGGCCGCCGCGCCACGCTGCTCTCGACCGGTGAGGACGTCACGATCGGTCCGATCGAGAAGATGTCGAAGTCGAAGAAGAACACGGTCGACCCCGACGACATCATCGCGACCTACGGCGCCGACGTCGCCCGCTGGTTCATGCTGTCGGACTCCCCGCCCGACCGCGACGTGATCTGGAGCGACGAGCGTGTCCAGGGCGCCTCGCGCTTCGTGCAGCGGCTGTGGCGGCTGGTGAACGACTCGGTGGAACTCGGCAAGGCTGCCCCCGCGACCCGGCCGGCCTCATTCGGCGAGGATGCGACCGCCTTGCGCAAGGCCGCCCACGGCGCGCTGGACAAGGTCACGACCGGCGTCGAGCGGCTGCACTTCAACGTCTGCCTCGCCCATATCCGCGAATTCACCAATGCGTTTTCGGAGGTGCTCCAGCGCCCCGGCCAGCCGGGCCCCGACCTGGCCTGGGCGATCCGGGAGGCCAGCCAGATCCTGGTCCAGCTGTTCTCGCCGATGATGCCGCACCTGGCCGAGGAGTGCTGGCAGGTTCTGGGGCATTCCGGGCTGGTTTCGGAGGCCGATTGGCCCCAAATCGAACGCGATTTGCTGGTTGAAGACAGCGTGACCCTGGTGGTCCAGGTCAACGGCAAGAAGCGGGGTGAGGTCACAGTTGCAACAGCGGCCCAGAATCCGGAAATCGAGGCTGCCGTTTTGGCCCTCGATGCGGTAAAACTGGCCCTGGACGGCAAGCCCGTCCGCAAGGTGATTATCGTCCCCAAGAGGATCGTGAATGTTGTCGGCTAGGATCCGCATCGCAGCCCGCCTGCTGGCAGTCGCCGCTCTGGCGGCGCTGACGGCCGGCTGCTTCCAGCCGATGTATGCCGAGCGTACCGACGGCACCCCGGGCCTGCGCGAGAAGCTGATGGGGGTCGAGCTGCCCCCGATCAACAAGGCGAACGCCTCCCGCGAGGCCCGCGTCGGCGTCGAGGTCCGCAACGCCCTCGCCTTCAAGCTCTACGGCACGGCGACGGGGATGCCGCCGACCCACCGGCTCGATATCCGCTTCTCGTCCAGCCGCTCGTCCCTGATCGTGGATGCCAATACCGGCCTGCCGAGCAGCGAGAATTACGGCATCGACTGCCAGTACAATCTGATCGAGGTCGCCAGCGGCAAATCGGTGATGACCGGCACGACGTTCTCGCGCGTGTCCTATGACATGCCCGGCTCCTATCAGCGCTTCTCCCGCAACCGCGCGGTGCGCGATGCCGAGGATCGCGCCGCCAACGAGATCGCCGAGAACATCAATACCCGGCTCGCCTCGTTCTTCACCGCGGGCAGCTAGGGTTGCTTCCTGTCATGACGATCTAGGTCATGGTCGCGCTGCGCGGAAAAGAGATCGACGCCTTCCTCGCCCGCCCCGATGCGGGCCGGCCCATCATCCTGCTCTACGGTCCCGATGCCGGCCTCGTCCGCGAACGCGCGGATGCGCTGATCGCCTCCGGCGTCGACGATCCCAATGATCCCTTCTCGCTGGTCAAGCTCGACGGCGACGAGCTCTCGGCCGAGCCGTCGCGCCTCGTCGACGAGGCCATGACGGTGCCCCTGTTCGGCGGCCGTCGCGCCATCCGCATCCGAGCCGGCTCGCGCAGCTTCGCCAGCGGCGTCGAAACGCTGGCCGAGATGAATGTCAGGGATTGCCGCATCGTGATCGAGGCCGGCGAGCTGCGCCCGGAATCGCCGCTGCGCAAGGCCTGCGAGAAGGCCAAGACCGCCGTCGCGATCGGCTGCTATCCCGACACCGAGCGCGATCTGGCCAAGCTGATGGACGACGAGCTGCGCATCGCAAACTTGCGCATCGCGCAGGATGCCCGCGCTGCGCTGATGTCCTTCCTCGGTGGCGACCGCCAGGCCTCGCGCAACGAGCTGCGCAAGCTAACGCTCTATGCGCATGGCAAGGGCGAGATCACGCTGGACGACGTCATGTCCGTGGTCGCCGATGCATCGGAGCTGAAACTCGATCCGATCGTCGACGGCGCCTTCGCCGGCCGGCCCGATATCGTCGAGACGGAATTTGCGAAAGCCATGATCGCCGGGACCTATCCCGGCGTGATCATCTCCGCCGCACAGCGCCAGGCCGCATGGCTGCACAAATCGGCGCTGGCGATCGCCGACGGTCAGCCTGCCTCCGCCGTGCTCGAGGGCGGCTATCCACGCCTGCATTTTTCACGAAAGCCGATGGTCGAAACCGCGCTGCGCAATTTCAGCGTGGCGCGGCTCGCCGCCATCATCGAGCAGCTCGCCACCGCCGCGCTCGACACCCGCAAGCAATCCACCCTCGCCGCCGCCATCGCCCAGCGCACGCTGATGGCGATCGCCGCGAATGCGAAGCGGCGGGGATAAGCCCCGTTCTCTCCACGTCATTGCGAGGAGCGCAAGCGACGAAGCAATCCAGAGTCTCTCCGCGGAAAGATCCTGGATTGCTTCGCTGCGCTCGCAATGACGATGTGGAGACAGATGCGCTTACAACGACGGACGAGGAGGCAAATCCGTCAGCCTGAGGTGCTCGCCGTGCGGCGCAACGCGGCGCGCGGGGAGCCTCGAAGGATGAACGGCCCCCGATGCGGCCGGGCCGTCGCCCTCCGAGGGCCGCTGAAGAAGCGGCCACCTCAGGGTGACGGAGAGAGAGTTGATTCGTTTACAGCGCGCCCTTCGCCAGCCGCTTCATCACCTCGTCGAGCTGGTCGAGATTGCGGTAGCTGATCTGGACGGAGCCGCCGGGATCGCGGTGATTGACCGTGACCTTGAGGCCGAGCGCGTCGCTGACGCGCTTCTCGAGATCGATCGTATCGGGATCCTTCTCCTTGCCGCCGGTGCTGCGCGCCTTCTGCGGCTTGCGCTCCGGCACGCCCTCTTCATGCGCGAGCGCCTCGGCTTGGCGGACGTTGAGGCGCTCGTCGACGATGCGCTTGGCGGAGGCGAGCGGATCGGGCACGCCGATCAGCGCGCGCGCATGGCCCGCCGACAGATCGCCGCTGGTGATCAGGGCCTGCACCTCGGCCGGCAGTTTCGTCAGCCGCATCATGTTGGCGACATGGCTGCGGCTCTTGCCGACGGCCTTGGCGATGTCGTCCTGGCTGCGCTTGAACTCGTTGGCGAGCGCGTGATAGCCGAGCGCCTCTTCCATCGGATTGAGGTCTTCGCGCTGCACGTTCTCGACGATCGCGAATTCCAGCGCATCGCTGTCGCTGATGTCGATCGGCACGATCGGCACTTCATGCAGGCCCGCGATCTGCGAGGCGCGCCAGCGCCGCTCGCCGGCGATGATCTCGAAGCGGTCCTGCGCGCCCTTCACCGGACGCACCACGATCGGCTGGATCACGCCGTGCTGCTTGATGGACTCGCTGAGCTCCTTCAGCTCGGCATCCGAAAAGGTACGGCGCGGATTGCGCGGGTTGGGCTTGATGAATTCGATCGGCACCTTGCGCTGCGCGCGCGGACGATCGACGTGCTGAGCCTCGCCGCCGACGTCACCGATCAGACTTGCAAGACCCCGGCCCAGTCGCGAACGCGCTTCGTCGGCCATCGCCAGCTCCCTTGGATTCACGGTGCAGCACTCCAGAACTGAATTTTCGTAGGGTGGGCAAAGCGAAGCGTACCCACCGATTATCTATGTGCGGAGGATGGTGGGCACGGCGAAGGCGCCTTTGCCCACCCTACGGCATCCTCAATGCGTGACGCGCAGCTCGCGCTCGCGCTGGATCACTTCGGTGGCGAGCCGCAGATAGGCTTCGCTGCCGACGCATTTGAGATCGTAGACCAGCACCGGCTTGCCGTAGGACGGCGCCTCCGAGATGCGCACGTTGCGCGGGATCATGGTCTTGTAGACCTTCTCGCCCATGAACTGGCGGACGTCGGCGACGACCTGGTTGGAGAGGTTGTTGCGCGAGTCGAACATGGTCAGCACGATGCCGTGTATCGACAGGTTCGGATTGAGCGTCGAGCGCACCTGCTCCACCGTCTGCAGCAATTGCGACAGACCTTCGAGCGCGAAGAATTCGCACTGCAGCGGCACCAGGATCGCGTCGGATGCTGCCATCGCATTGACCGTGAGCAGGTTGAGCGAGGGCGGGCAGTCGATCAGCACATAGGTGTAGTCGGCATCCGGCGAGACGTTGTTGTTGAGCGCGCCGATCGCGTCGCGCAGCTTGAAGGCGCGGCCCGGCGTGGTGCCGAGCTCGAGCTCGAGGCCGGAGAGATCCATGGTCGAGGGCGCGATGTGCAGCCGTGGCACCGCGGTCGAGACCACGGCTTCGCGCAAGCTCGATTCGCCGATCAGGACGTCATAGGTCGAGCACGAGCGGTTGCGGCGATCGATGCCGAGGCCGGTCGAGGCGTTGCCCTGCGGATCGAGATCGACGATCAGGACACGCTCGCCAATCGCCGCGAGCGCGGTGCCGAGGTTGATCGCTGTGGTTGTCTTTCCCACACCGCCCTTTTGATTCGCCAGCGCGAGGATGCGCGGGTGGCCCTGCGGGACCTCAGCGGTCTGTTGTTGCTGCGGCTCGTCAATCACGCTCATCGCAAATCCCCACTCGACCCCTGAACGTCTCACCCGCGCCGTTCAACTGAAGTCAGCTCGACGATCCAGCCGTCGCCGGTGCGGCTTCGGTGGAGCTGCGGCTGAATATTCCAATATTTAGCGGCTTCGGTCAATTCAGCCTCTACATCTTGACCCTTCGGAAACAGCGCCTTTGCGCCCTGGCGCAGAAGCGGCTCCGCAAAGCCGATGAGTTGATGTAGCGGAGCCAGCGCTCGGGCGGTGACGCAATCGACGGGGCCGGTGATTCTATCCACATTATCCCCGATCTCAGCGAGATGTACGACTCCCGGAGATGTGGTGATGCGGATCGCTTCGCGCAAAAACGCGGCTTTCTTGGCAATGCGCTCGACGAGATGGACGCGCGCGTCCGGCGTGCCGGCCATGGCGCAGGCGAGCACGACGCCAGGAAAGCCGCCGCCGCTGCCGAGGTCGGCCCAGCGTTTTGCCGTCGGCGCGAGATCGACGAGCTGTAGCGAATCGGCGATGTGGCGGGTCCAGAGGTGCGGCAGGGTCGACGGCGCGACCAGATTGGTCTTGGCCTGCCACTCCCGGAGCAGCGCGATGTAGCTATCGAGCCGGTCCTCGGTTTCACGTGAAACGGGCGCGAGCTTGAGCGCCGCGATCTTGTCGGCGGCGATGATCGCGTCCAGCGACCGATCGTTCGCGCTCGCCTTGTCGATCTTCGGCCGAGCCGGCGCCGGCTCGGATTGCCCGCCGGCGCCCTCACCCGCTGCGGGTCGTCGCGATAGCGGTCTGTCTCCGCCCGATCCGCGCTGTTTCACGTGAAACGCCTATGCGATTGCTTTGGAAGTTTTCCGCGCCTCGCGCCGCAGATAGGCGGCGAGGATGCCGAGCGCCGCGGGCGTCATGCCATCGATGCGGCCGGCCTGGCCAACCGTGAACGGCCGTGCCTTCTCCAGCTTGGCGCGGACCTCATTGGAGAGACCGGGGACGAGGCTGTAGTCGACCTCCGACAGCACCATGCCCTCGTCGCGCCGGAAGGCTTCGACGTCGGCACTCTGGCGCTCGAGATAGACATCGTATTTGGCGTCGATCTCGAGATGGGTGGCGATGACTGGATCGATCGCCGACAGCTCCGGCCAGATGGCGCGGACCTGCGTCCAGCCGATATCAGGATAAGCCATCAGCTCGAACGCCGAGCGGCGCTGGCCGTCGCGATTGAGCGACAGACCGTGCTTGATCGCCTCATTCGGGGTGATGGTGAGGGACTTCGAGAGCGTCCGGGCGGCGTTCAGGGCGTCCATTTTGGCGCGGTGATGCCGGATCCGGGCATTGCCGACGCATCCGAACGCGATCCCCTTCTCGGTCAGGCGCTGATCGGCATTGTCCGCCCGCAGCGTCAGCCGGTACTCGGCCCTGGAGGTGAACATCCGATAAGGTTCGCTGATCCCGCGGGTGACGAGGTCGTCGATCATCACCCCGAGATAGCCGTCTGCACGGTCGAAAACGGTCAGTGCGGCCCCGCTGGCGGAGAGCGCGGCGTTCAGGCCCGCCACGATGCCCTGCCCGGCGGCTTCTTCGTATCCGGTGGTGCCGTTGATCTGTCCGGCCAGGAACAGACCACGCAGACGCTTGGTCTGGAGGGTCGGATCGAGCTCGCGGGGATCGATGTGGTCGTACTCGATGGCGTAGCCCGGGCGGACCATCTTGACCTGCTCGAGGCCGGGAATGGTGGCCAGGATCGCGAGCTGGACCTCCTCCGGGAGCGAGGTGGAGATGCCGTTGGGATAGACCGTGCTGTCGTCGAGACCTTCCGGCTCCAGGAAGATCTGGTGGCCGTCACGATCGCCGAAGCGGACGATCTTGTCCTCGATCGAGGGACAGTAGCGCGGTCCGGAGCTCTTGATCTGGCCGGAGTACATCGGGGAGCGATGGACGTTGGCCCGGATCACCTCATGGGTGACGGGGGTCGTGCGGGTGATGCCGCACTGGATCTGCGGGGTCGTGATCCGCTCGGTCATGACCGAGAATGGCTCAGGCGGCTCGTCGCCGGGCTGCATCTCGACCGCGGACCAGTCGATCGTGGTGCCGTCCAGACGCGGCGGAGTCCCCGTCTTGAGCCGCCCGAGAGTGAAGCCGGCACGCTCGAAGGAGGCCGAAAGAGCCATCGCCGGAGCTTCGCCGACCCGGCCGGCGGGCCAATTCTTCTCGCCGAGATGGATCAGACCGCGCAGGAAGGTGCCGGTGGTGACGACGACAGCCCCTGCCCGGAGCTCCCGGCCATCGGCCAGGCGCAGTCCGGTCACCCGTCCCTCGACCACGATCAGCTCGTCGGCCTCGCCCTCGATGACGGAGAGACCCTCGGTCTCCCGGATCGCGGCCTGCATCGCAGCCGCATAGAGCTTTCGGTCGGCCTGGGCCCGGGGACCGCGGACAGCGGGACCCTTGCGGCGGTTGAGGACACGAAACTGGATGCCACCGGCATCGCCCACCCGGCCCATCAGACCGTCGAGCGCGTCGACTTCGCGGACCAGATGGCCCTTGCCGAGACCGCCGATGGCGGGATTGCAGGACATCGCGCCGATGGTGGAGAAACGATGCGTCACCAGAGCGGTCACGGCGCCCATTCGGGCCGACGCAGCCGCGGCTTCACAGCCGGCGTGGCCGCCGCCAATCACGATGACGTCGAAACTCTCTCGCTCTGTTCGCATGAGCGGACTTCTATCCCAGAGGCGGAAAAGCCGGAAGTGGAAACTGGGGGAGGCGGGTGTTTCACGTGAAACAGGCGCGGCCTGAGGGAGCTAGGGCGATTTCGCGAAAACAACCCCATGCACAGTAGAGAGGATGTTGTTCGGACTGCTGTTTCACGTGAAACGGACGGGGCACCGCTCGCTAGGACTGGAGCCGAGGTCGATGTGCCCGCTCAGAGTGCCGTCATTGCGAGCATAGCGAAGCAATTCAGAATCCTTCCGCGGTTGACAGCCTGGATTGCTTCGTCGCAAGCGCTCCTCGCAATGACGGGGCTGGAGTTCCGGGCGTTTCACGTGAAACAGCGAGAGGCTTGTAGCTGGGACGGACCGAAATTCTGGTTCCCCTTCGCCAAATTCCTTGCCTGATCAAGGTGTCCCGGATTGCGCTGCGCTTCATCCGGGCTACGAGACAGGCTCCTGTTTCACGTGAAACACCAAGCAGCGGAGCAAGTGATAGTTCTACAATGAAGAACTAGCGCTACTTTCCGATGCAAAACTTTTGGAAGATGGCTCCAAGGACGTCCTCGACGTCCACCCGGCCCAAAAGCCGGCCCAGGGCATAGGCCGCGGCGCGAAGCTCTTCGGCGGCAAGCTCTTCGCCGTCTTCTACAAGCTCCAGGCTCCGACGCAAGCTGTCAGATGCCCGGCGTAACAAATCCCGTTGGCGTGCCCGGGTGACCATGGCGCCCTCGCCGGTTCCGAAAAACTCGGCCGCGAATTTCACGAGGTTCTCGACGAGCTCAGGAATGCCATCGCCCCGGCTCGCCGAGATAGCGAACGCGCCAGCCGACGCCGCACTCTGGCCGCTGCCGAGATCAACCTTGTTCCGGACGATCCAGACCGGGCCGGCGGACCGATCGCCACCGTCCCCGGATTCCCGAAGCAAACGCACCGCCTCGAAATCGACGGTGCGCTCGCTCTCTACCAGCCACAGCACCAAGTCTGCATCCTCGGCCCTGGCTCCCCCCCCCCCCCCCCCCC
>NZ_AKIY01000297.1 GCF_000282615.1 Bradyrhizobium sp. YR681
CCAGCCGCTGCCGGCGAGCACCGAGAGTTCCGGATCGATACCGCCATTGTCGCGCAAAACCAGTATACCGGCGCAATCGACATTGAGCAGCGAGGCGAGCTGGGTCAGCACGCCCTCGGCGAGCCGCTGCATCGACTTGAAGTCGTACAGCGTGGACGCCGCGTCGATGATGATCTCGAGCCCGCGCCTTGTCTGCACCATGCGCTCGAGCTGCTGATAGGAACGCAGCGCCGCGGTCAGCGAGGTGAACAGCTTGTCGGCGGTCAGCTCGGTCTTGGCCTTGTAGTCGTTGATGTCGTACTGCACGATCACGCGCCGCTCGGGCGCCTGGCCGGGCTGTCCGGTGCGCAGGATGATGCGCACGGTCTCGTTCTTGAGCTCGTTGCGGATGAACTCGACCAGCTCGAGGCCGGCGACGTCCGTCTCCATGATGACGTCGAGCAGCACCGCGGCGATGTCGTTGTGCGCGGCCATCAGCTTGCGACCTTCGGCCGCGGAATGGGCGGAGAGGATCTCCAGGCCCTGGCCGTTGAGGGAATAGTCCGAGAGCGCGAAGCGCGTGCCGTCATGCACGGCCGGATCGTCGTCGATGACGGCGATCTTCCATTTCCGTGTGTCCGTGTCCTCCGACGCGGTACCGGTGTCGTCGATCAGGTGGAGGACATCGTCCTGTTCGGCCATTGAGAAGTCCCGTCAGTCTCTGTGCTTTGCGCGCCGCCCCTGGCGACCCGGGGCATGATAATGCGAAAAGTGGTGCCTTGTCCCAGCTTGGATTCCAGCATCATCCGCCCACCCAGCTGCTGGGTGACAAGGTTATAGACGATATGCAAGCCCAGTCCCGTGCCACCTTCGTTGCGCCTGGTGGTAAAGAATGGGTCAAAGGCCTGGCGCTGCACGTCGGGGGTCATGCCGGCCCCGTCGTCGGTGAAGATGATCTCGATATCGTCGGCCCCGCGCGGCCGCGCCGAGATGGTGATGGTGCCGGCGCGCCCGTCGGCAAAGGCGTGGTTGGCGGCGTTGAGGAACAGATTGGTCAGGATCTGGCCATAGGAGCCGGGATAGCCGTCCAGCAGCAGCCCCTCGGGCACGTCGACCTGGAGCGTGATCGGCGCGCGCTTCAGCACCGGGCGCAGGCTGGCGATGATCTGGTCGGTGGCTTCGCTGAGTGAGAATTGCCGCCGCTCGGCATGGGAGCGGTCGACCGCGACCTGCTTGAACGACTGGATCAGCTCGCCGGCGCGGGTGAGGTTGCCGACCAGCTGCTGCGAGGCGTCGCGCGAGGACTGCACGAATTCCTCCAGCTGCGAGCGGCGCAGGCCGCCCTCGCCCTTGAGCTGGGCCTCGAAGATCTCGGTGCGCCGGGCAAAGCTGGAGGCCACCGTCAAGCTGATGCCGATGGGGTTGTTGACCTCGTGGGCGACGCCGGCAACGAGGCCGCCCAGCGCTGCGAGCCGTTCGGCATCGATCAAATTCTGCTGCGCAGTATTGAGCTCGAGCAGCGCGCTCTCGGCCTTCTCCTTGGACGCGCGCAGCTCATCCTCGGTCTGGCGTTTCGCGATGGCGTTCTCGCGGAACACTTCCACCGCGCGCGCCATGGCCCCGACCTCGTCGCGGGCCTTGGTGCCCTGCACCTCGCGGCCGAGGTCGCCGAGCGTGATCGCGCGCATCGCGGCCATGATCTGTTGCAGCGGCAGGCGGATCGACAGTGCGATCAGGACGCCGGCCGTGAGGATGATGCCGAGGAAGATCACCGCGATCGTCAGCACCCGCCGCGAGATCGCGGCCAGCGTGCGGTCAAACGTCTCCTGCGCCTTCTGCTCGCGCTGGCGCATTTTCGTGGAGAGGTCGTCGATGGCGCCGATCGCCTCGGCCTGGCTGGCGTCGATGGTGTTGCGGAGCAGCTCGGTGCGGCTCGTCAGCTGCTCGGAGAGCCTTGCAAAACCCTCGCGCAGCGCCGTGGTCCGGGTCGCGAGCCGTTGCAGCGCCATGCGCTGGAGATCGTTGTCGGCAAGATCGATCATGACCGGAATGGTCTTCTCGATCGTCTCGGTGTTGCGCCGCGCATCGTCTGCGGCGCCCGGCGACAGCGACAGATAATAGGAATTGGCCGCGACCAGCATCGCTGTAAAAGCCTCGCGGGATTTTCCGAGCGAGGGCCAGATCAGCGCGTCGCGATGGCCGGTGGCGCCTTCGATGATGGAATACAGGCCCGCCATGTCCCGGGCCGGGCCCTGCACCTGGTCCTCATAGGTGCTGGCGATGGTCGCCTGCACGCTGCGCAGCTCGCCGAAGCCGTTGAGGAAGCGGTCGGTGGTGCGCTCCAGCTCCTCGACCGAGCCCGACAGCATCGGGTCTTTGGCGGCGCGGTTGCTCAGCGTGCCCAGCACCGCCTCGCGCAGCAGCAGGATTTCGGCGAACAGGTCCGGGCTCGGCTGGTTGATGTAGCGGTGGATCAGATTGTGCAGGCGTCCGGTCTCGCTTTCGAGCAGCGCCAGGATGCGGTCGGATTCGCGGACCTGGCGTACGTCGTCCCAGGCCGAGCCCAGCACCTGCGAGCCGTTCCAGATCAGCGCCACCAGCACCACCACCACGGCGGAGTTCAGCGCTGCGATCGACAGGATGCGCCAGCGGATCGGCACCGCGCGCAGCACGCCGACCAGCCGCGCGCGCAGCCGCCCGATCGGGCCGGGCGGCCTGTCCGCGTGCTCGCTGTGTCCGGTCGCGATCACGACGCGTCACTCCACCTTGCGAATGCGTTCGATCAGCGCGGCCGCGGCGGGATCGCTGCCGGCTTTGGCATAGATCGCGGCCATCGCGTCCTCGAACGGCTTGCGGTCGACGTCCTTGACGATGGTGACGCCGGCCGCCCGTGCCTTGAGCTGCGACTGCTCCTCGAGGTCGCGCCATTTCTCGCGCATGAAGCGGCTGGAGCGGGCGGCGGCCTCGCGGAAAATCTGCTGGTCGTCAGCCGAGAGGCTGCGCCAGGCCTTGAGCGAGATCACCAGCACTTCGGGGCTCATCGTGTGCTCGGTGAGCGCGAGGTAGCCGGCGTGTTTGTAATGGTCTGTCGTCACGAAAGATGGCCAGTTGTTTTCGGCGCCGTCGATCAGATGGTTGGCGAGCCCGGCAAGCACCTGCCCATAGGGCATTTCGACCGGCTCGGCGCCGAGTGCGCGGATCATCTGGCTCATCAACTCCGATTGCTGCACCCGGATCCGCAAGCCCCGGAGGTCGGCAATGCTTCTGACGGGGCGGACGCCATTGTAGATCGACCGCGCGCCGGAATCGTAGAAGCAGAGCCCGACGAAGCCGTAAGGCTCGAAACTGTTCAGGATCTCGCTGCCAACGGGCCCGTCCAGCACCTTCTGCATGTGCTCGATGGACCGGAACAGGAACGGCATGGCGAGCACGTTCATCGCCGGAACGAAATTGCCGATCAACGCCACGTTGGTGCGGTTGAGATCGATCGCGCCGGCCCGGGTCTGCTCGATGGTCTCCTTTTCCTCGCCGAGCTGGCGGGAGTGGAACACCTTGATCTCGTGCCGGCCGCCGGTGCGTTCGGCGATCAGCGCGCCCATGTAGCGCAACGCCTGGACGGTCGGATAATCCTCGGTCTGGGTATCGGCGGCGCGAAACTCACGCGCAACGGCGCTCGTCGCGCAGATGGCGAGCAGAAGCGCGACGAAGATCACCCCGGTCCGCGAGAGTTCGGCACGGTTCAACACTGGCACACTCAACCCCTCAGTGGTGGAGTCTATGGCAGGACCAAAAGGTTCAATGCAATCTAGCAGATGGTTAAGGGAAGGCCATCCTGTCCGCCCCCACGGGGGAATTGTGCGGCGCGGCTGGGCCTCATTCCGGTTGAAACCGCCAATGCTCCGCCGTAAGCAGGATGCGGTCGTCTTTTGCCGCGCGACACGGGAATATCCATCGTGATGTCAGTCTTGCGCCTTTTGCGGGTCGTCGCCGTCGCGGCGGCTCTGGCCTTGAGCTCCGAGGCGCGCGCCGCCACGGACATTGCGCTGTGGCATGCCATGTCCGGCGAGCTCGGCCGGCAACTGGAAAAACTCGCCTCCGACTTCAACGCCTCGCAGTCCGATTACCGGATCGTGCCCGCCTACAAGGGCAATTACACCGAGACGGTGACGGCCGCGATCTTCGCCTTCCGCTCGCGCAGCCAGCCCGCGATCGTCCAGGTCAACGAGGTCGCCACCGCGACCATGACCGCGGCCAAGGGCGCGATCTATCCGGTGTACAGCCTGATGCGCGATATGGGCGAGCCGTTCTCGCTCAACGACTACCTTCCCGCCGTTTCCGGCTACTACACCGACGCGGCCGGCAATCTGCTGTCGTTCCCGTTCAACTCCTCGACGCCGATCCTCTACTACAACAAGACCATGTTCCGCGACGCCGGTCTCGATCCGGAGACGCCGCCGAAGACATGGCCCGAGCTCGCTGCCGCTGCAAAACGCCTGCGCGACCGCGGCGTTGCGTGCGGCTTCACCACGTCCTGGCCGTCCTGGATTCACGTCGAGAATTTTTCGGCGTTCCACAATCTGCCTCTGGCCACCCGCGCGAATGGCTTTGCCGGGCTGGATGCCGGGCTGACCATCAACACTCCGCTCGTGGTCAGGCACGTCGCCCAGCTCGCCGAGTGGCAAAAGACAAAACTGTTCGACTATGCCGGCCGCGGCCAGTCGGCCGAGCCGCGCTTCCAGAACGGCGAATGCGGCATCTTCATCGGCTCCTCGGCGACGCGCGCCGACATCAAGGCGAATTCGAAATTCGACATCGGCTACGGCATGATGCCGTATTGGCCCGACGTCGCGGGCGCGCCGCAGAACTCGATCATCGGCGGCGCCACGCTGTGGGTGCTGCGCGATCGCCCGCGCGACGAATACAAGGGCGTGGCGCGCTTCTTCGCCTATCTGTCGCAACCCGGCGTGCAGGCCGCCTGGCACCAGAACACCGGATATCTGCCTGTGACCCGCGCCGCCTTCGAGCTGACGCGCGCCCAGGGTTTTTACGAGCGCAACCCGGGCTCGGCGATCTCGTTCGAGGAGATCACGCTGCATCCGCCGACCGAGAATTCGAAGGGCGTTCGGCTCGGCTCCTTCGTCCTGATCCGCGGCGTGATCGAGGACGAGCTCGAGCAGGCCTTTGCCGGCCAGAAGAGCGCGCAATCGGCGCTGGATTCCGCGGTCGAGCGCGGCAACAAGCTGCTGCGCCAGTTCGAGCGCGCCAGCCCGGAGCGATAAAGCCGGCTACTGCAAGGGCTATCGCATCCCGGCTGAACGTGGCGGGGAAGCTCGCTTGCGGCCATCCTTCGAGACGCCCGCCTCCGGCGGGCCCTCAGGATGAGGACGGTGTGCGTGGCGACAATTTCAACAGGCAGAGTCGCTGCTTAGCCTCATCCTCAGGAGTCCGCGAAGCGGTCGTCTCGAAGGACGAGGCGTTCGCCAGGTGTCGCCGAGAGGCGCATGCGACAGCCCTGCGATCACTGCGGCCGAAGATCGCGCAACCCGGAAGTGTGTGCGAGCTCACACGCAACGGGTCTCGTCCCTGCGATAATCCCGAGTGCGTGACGCCCGAGTCGGTGCCGGCGCTTGCCGCTCGCCGGCAGGAATCATCTCGAAATTGTTTGATCCATCCATTTTCAGCTCACGGAGATCATCAATGCCCTGCACATGTTGCATCATCCCGAATGACGTTCTGACCAGGCTCTCCCAGGACAAGAAGCTGTCTGCCGTGGTTCGCAAGCAGTTGGTCGACACTGTCCAGGTCACTCATGAACTGCGCGAATTGCGGACGCAGACGGCGAAATTGACCAACGTCGTGGCGGCGCGCGCCGCCGGCCTGGTCACGCTGGCCGCGGCGCCCTCCGTCACGGTCTACGACTGCAAGCACACGCAGACGCTGCCGGGAACGCCGGTCCCGAAGCCGAAGACGTCCTCGGACGGCTCGGTCAAGCGCACCTTCAACCAGACCGGCAAGGTGGCCAAGTTCTACCAGCAGGTCTTCAACCGCAACTCGATCGACGATCACGGCATGACCATGATGTCGTCGGTCCATTTCGGCGACAAGTACAACAACGCGATGTGGAACGGCTCGCAGATGATCTATGGCGACGGCGACGGCAGCATCTTCGTCGACTTCACCAGGGGCAATGACGTCATCGGCCACGAGCTGACCCATGGCGTGACCCAGCACAGCCTCCAGCTCGCCTATAGCGGCGATGCCGGCGGCCTCAACGAGAGCGTCTCCGACTGTTTCGGCTCGATGTTCCGGCAGTGGGAAGCCAAGCAGGACGTCAAGAAGGCCGACTGGCTGATCGGCAAGGACATCATGGGTCCCGCCGCCAAGAAGAAGGGCTTCACCTGCCTGCGCGACATGGCCGATCCCGCGGCCAAGCACTGCCTGGCGCCGCAACCGACCAAATATTCGCAGATCACCCCCGGCATGGACCCGCATTACTCCAGCGGGCCGCCGAACCTTGCCTTCTATACGGCGTGCACGACGCTTGGCGGATACAGTTGGGCCAAGATCGGCCAGGTGTGGTACCATTCGCTGACCGGCTTCGGGCCGACGCCGAATATGACGATGAAGGCGTTTGCGGCGCGAACCCGGCAGGGTGCTCACACGTTGTATCCCGGCGATGCCGCCGTCCTCGCCGCCGTCGATACCGGCTGGAAGAAGGTCGGGCTCTAAAGCGCGCGACGTAAAGCGCGTCATGAAAGGAAGAAAGCGTGGATCGCTTGAAGATCGAGCGCGTCGGAGGGTTCGCCGGATTTGGCGGCCCTCACCTCAAAAGTCGCGGTGAAGTGGCGGTGTCGGATCTGTCGGACGCCGATCAGAAGACTGTGGAATCGTTGTTTGCCGATCCGACCAAGGTCCCTGCTGCGCATCCCGGCCAGGCCGATGCGTTCAGTTACCGGATCACGCGCGGTGCCAGGACCATCGAAGTCCCCGAACATGCGGTGCCCTCGACCATCAGGAACAGCGTCAAGGATGTCCTGGATTAGGGCGCGGCTGGCACTGTGATGGAGCAAACACTGCCGCCGGATTCTTCGGCTTCTTGGGGCGCCTGGGGCGCATCCGCGTCGACGAGCCTTGAAGCCTATCGTGCCCTGCGCGCCGACCGGGCGCGATGGCTGCCGGTTGCGCTCGACATCGCGCGCGGCCATGGCCTGGACATCAGCTCGCCGCATGTGTTTTCAACAGGCACCAATCTCGTGGTCGGTCTCGGCGAGCGCCTGATCCTGAAGATTTTTCCGCCGCAGCTCCGCGCGCAATTCGTCTCCGAGAGCGGCTCGCTGACCCAGCTCGCGGGCCGGCTGTCCCTGCCGATCCCTGAGATCGTCGCGGAGGGGGCACGCGACGGCTGGCCCTATCTCGTCATCACGCGGCTAACAGGCACGCTCGGCTCGGAGGTCTGGCCGTCCCTGCCGGAA
Organism: Bradyrhizobium sp. YR681; assembly: GCF_000282615.1. Taxonomy (GTDB): domain Bacteria; phylum Pseudomonadota; class Alphaproteobacteria; order Rhizobiales; family Xanthobacteraceae; genus Bradyrhizobium. Next base: position 7,452 of record NZ_AKIY01000297.1, read on the forward strand.
GACCAGAAGGAGCGTGTGCTGCGCCAGATCGGCGAGACCATCGCCTCCGTGCAGCGCGCGCCTCTCGGCCCTCTCGCCAGCATCGAGCCGCGCTGGGACGCGTTCATGCGCCAGCAGATGCAGGGTTGCCGCGCCAGGCACGAGCGTCTCGGCCTCGCGCCGAAGTTCCTCGTCGGCCTCGACGATCTCCTGCGCGAGGCGGCAGCCGGACTCATCCCGATGGACGCGCCGCCGGTGATCCTGACCGGCGAATACATTCCGGAAAACTTCCTGCTCGCTTGCGATGACGGCGAATGGTCGCTCAAGGGACTGTTCGATTTCGGCGATGTCCGCGCGGGTTTTCGCGACTATGATCTGCTCGGCGCCAGCGCCTTCATGGCGGCGGGCCGGCCGGGCAGGGTGCGCAACCTGCTCGAAGGGTTTGGCTATGCGAAGCCGGATTTCACGCTGAAGCGGCGGCTGATGGCCCTGATGCTGCTGCACCAGGCCAGCGATCTCAACAGCCACATCTGCATCGCGGGCTGGCAGGAGAAGGCGAACGATCTCGTCGAGTTGCAGGAGCTGATCTGGGCGTCGTGAGCGCTCCTGCGATAGCCCGCCTACCAAATAAGCCGGCACTCAATGAAGCTTATTTCATGAGCAAATGCCTTGCTTTGTATGCAATGGCTTGAGGCCGGCCGAAAGCTTCACGGCACTCGATTTCAGAAATTAGTTCGTAATGTCAGCATATTAGCCCGGAAGTAAGTTTCCGTTAAGCTCTGGCACGAACCTTGCGAATCCAGTTCCAACCAGAAACTTTTGTGTTGGAGCCGTTTCATGAAGCGCCGCGATTTCCTCAAGTCCGTTTCCGGATTGGCCGCTGGCGCGGCGCTTCCGGCCATGCCGTCCGTGATCTCCTCGGCCAAGGCCGATGCCCGCTCGGAGACGCTGCTGATCGTCTCGGAGGGCGGCCCCAACAATCTCGACATCCACGGCGTCGGCACCAACGTGCCCGGCTACGAAGTGTCGTGGAATTGCTACGACCGCCTGATCAGCCACGAGATGAAGAGCGGCCCCGGCGGCGTGCCCTATTACGACCGCGACAAGTTCAAGGGCGAGCTCGCCGACGACATCAAGATCGACGACATGTCGGTCACCTTCAAGCTGAAGAAGAACGCCAAATTCCACGACGGCACGCCTGTGACCGCCAAGGACGTGAAGTGGTCGCTCGATCGCTCCGTCACCGTCGGCGGCTTTCCGACCTTCCAGATGAGCGCGGGCTCGCTGACCAAGCCGGAGCAGTTCGTCGTGGTCGACGACGGCACCGTGCGCGTCGATTTCGCGAAAAAGGACCGGCTCACGATTCCCGATCTCGCCGTGATCGTGCCTTGCGTCATCAATTCCGAACTCGTGAAGAAGAACGCCAGCGAGAAGGATCCCTGGGGTCTGGAATACACCAAGCAACAGACCGCGGGCTCCGGCGCCTACAAGGTGACGAAGTGGACCGCCGGCACCGAAGTCGTCATGGAGCGCAACGAGGATTGGGTCGGCGGCCCCTTGCCGAAGATCAAGCGCGTGATCTGGCGCATGGTGCCGCAGGCCGGCAACCGCCGCGCGCTGCTGGAGCGCGGCGATGCCGACATTTCCTATGAGCTGCCGTTCAAGGATTTCCAGGAGATGAAGGCGAGCGGCAAGCTCAACGTGGTGTCGCTGCCGTTCTCCAACGGCATCCAGTATATCGGCATGAACGTCACCAGGCCGCCGTTCGACAATGTCAAGGTGCGGCAGGCCATCGCCTATGCGCTGCCCTACCAGAAGATCATGGACGCGGTGCTGTTCGGCCTCGGCAATCCCATGTTCGGCGCCGCCAAGGACAAGGCCACCGAAGTGGCCTGGCCGCAGCAGCACAAATACAACACCGACATGGAGAAGGCGAAGGCGCTGCTCGCCGAGGCCGGCTACGCCAACGGCTTCGAGACCACGATCTCGTTCGACCTCAACTTCGCCGGCGTCAATGAGCCGCTCTGCGTGCTGGTGCAGGAGAGCCTCGCCCAGCTCGGCATCAAGACCACTATCAACAAGGTGCCCGGCGCCAACTGGCGCACCGAGTTGAACAAGAAGGAGATGCCGCTCTTCACCAACGTGTTCTCGGGCTGGCTCGATTACCCCGAATACTTCTTCTACTGGTGCTATCACGGCAACAATTCCGTCTTCAACACCATGAGCTACAAGTCGGCGGAGATGGACAAGCTGATCGACGGCGCCCGCAACGCTGCCGCGACCGGCGACATGGCGACGTACGACACCGACGTGAAGGGCTTTGTCGACCTCGCCTACGCCGACGTCCCGCGCATCCCGCTGTACCAGCCCTTCGTCAACGTCGCGATGCAGAAGAACATCAGCGGCTACCAATACTGGTTCCACCGCCGCCTCGATTATCGCGCGATGGCGAAGGGGTGAGGCGTGATGGCGCGCGACGCGGCCGGGACTCCAGGTTTTTGCCGATCGAGTGAGGGGAGCGCAGCTCTCTCATTCCCTCTCCCCTTGTGGGAGAGGGTGGCTCGCCGCGCAGCGGCGAGACGGGTGAGG
>NZ_AKIY01000298.1 GCF_000282615.1 Bradyrhizobium sp. YR681
CGGCAGGCCGGTCGATCCGCCGTCATACTTTTTGTCGACGACGATCCCTTGATCGCGATGTCGACCACGGAAATGCTCGAGGATCTCGGGCATCGCGTGATCGGCGTCAGCTCGGCGCGCCACGCCCTCGACGTCATCCGAAGCGAGCAGCCGATCGATCTCATGGTCACCGACCACGTCATGCCCGGCATGACCGGGCTCGAACTCGCGGCTGCCTCGCGTCAGTTGCGACCGTCATTGCCGATTCTGCTGGCCACCGGATATGCCGAGCTGCCCGAGGGGTCTCAACTCGATCTGCCGAGGCTGGCCAAGCCCTACCACCAGGATCAGCTCCGCGATCGCCTCGACCAGATGCTTGGCTGAGTGGCCACGAGAATGACCCGCTGCGAACGTTCCACATCACCGGCGGTGCCGCACTTGCTGGCAGTGCCTTCACTACGATGTTCGTCGGCTCGAACGGCAGGCTTCCGCCGCCGCGGAAGGGATGCCAGGGCGCGAGCCTCGTCTTGCCCCGAGGTCTCTTGTTCGACGCAGGCATCCTGCCTGTTCAAATGCCGTAGAAGATCTTGATCTCCCACAGCATCACGATGATGGCCGTGATCAACGTGACCGCGGCGACTGCACTTTCCAGGGAAGCGACTCTCATGTCCTACTCCGCTTCCCAGCCCCGTCAGCGGTCTAATTGATTCCCCGATTCGCGGGCAATCGCCTGGCCGGCCCGGGCAGGCACTCCGTCGCGCGCTGTGGTGCCGGTGCCACAGCGGCCCCGTAGAATTCCGGGGCTTTACCCCACCATCCGGTCTCGTCCGCTCCAGAAGCCCGCGCGCAGCACCTTCTTGTCGACCTTGCCGACGCCGGTCATCGGCAATTGCTTGACGAACCGGATCTGCTTCGGCGCATGCGCCGAACCCTTTCGCGTCTTCACCAGGTCGATCAGCTCGTCTGGATCAGGCTTTGCGCCCTCGCGCGGCACGACGATGGCGGTGACGGCTTCGCCCCATTTCTCGTCGGCGATGCCGACGACCGCGACCATCGCCACGTCCGCGTGCTGCGACAGCACGTCCTCGATCTCGCGCGGAAAGATGTTGAAGCCGCCGGTGACGATCATGTCCTTCTTGCGATCGAGGATGAACATGTAGCCGCGCTCGTCCTTGCGCGCGATGTCGCCGGTGTGGACCCAGCCGTTCTTCAGCGTTTCGGCGGTGACGTCGGGCCGCTTCCAGTACTCCGCCATCACATGCGGAGCACGCACGCAGATTTCTCCGGCTTCGCCCGTCTTCACCTCCTGGTCGTTGTCGTCGAGGATCCGCACCTCGCAGGCCGCGATCGGAAAGCCGCAGGACAGGAACAGTTCGGGCGTTCTGGGATCGTGATCCGCCTTGCGCAGCACCGAGATCGGATAGCATTCGGTCTGGCCGTAGAGCTGCGAGAACACCGGCCCGATCCGTTCAATGCCCTCGACCAGCCGGCTCGGCGACATCGCGGAGGCGCCATAGAGCACCAGCTCGAGCGCGGACAGGTCGGTCCTGCTCAATGCGGGATAGTCGAGCAGCACGTAGATCATGGTCGGCACGAACAGCGTGAAGTTGATGCGCTCGCGCGCAATCGTCGCCAGCACGGCCTCCGGATCGAAACCCTTCAGCATGTGCACGGTGCCGCCGCGCATCAGCGTCGGCAGCACCTTCGTGCCGGCGACATGGCTGATCGGCGCGACCGCGAGAAAGCGCGCAGCATCAGGAATTTCGAAGTCGGCGAGGATCGCGGCCGCGGCCCCGGCATTTTCGCGGTGGTAGCGCAGCGCACCCTTGGATTTGCCGGTCGTGCCGCCGGTGTAGTTCAGCGTGGAGAGATCGTCGGGGCCGGCAAGGCATAGCGGGCTGGCATGGCCTTCGATCTCGATCGCCTGCAACAGGTCGATGCCATAGCCGGCCGGCCCCATGGTGAAGACCGCCTTGAGCCAGTCCGCCTGCGCGGCGAGCTCGCCGCCACGATCGCGGAAGGCGGCCGCATCGACCACCAGCAGCTCGGCCCCGGAATCCTCGAGCTGAAACAGCTGGTCCGCCCGCGATCCCAACGGATGCAGCCAGGTGACGCAGAGCCGCGACAATTGCGCGGCGACGCCGGCGCACCAGGTGTCGGCGCGGTTCGCGGTGAGGAAGGCAACGCGCGCACCGGGCTGCAATCCCAGCCGTATGAACACGGCCTGGATGCGTCCGATCAGGTCGATGGTGCCCTGATAGCTCAGCGATCCCCCGGGCCACGCGAAAGCGGTGCGGTCGGGATAGCGCGACAGTGCCCGCAGCGCCTGCGCGCAAGTCGGGGACGATGCGTGGAGCGGATCGGACATATGTTTCCTCGTTGCTTTCTCATCGGCTTCTGGCGTGCCAATGTTTGCCGTAACGCTAGCACAGGGAATGCGGGATGGAATGCCAAAGCCCGCGCGAAGGAGGCGTGCGTGACAGGGAGGTTTGCGTGACGTCTGATCGACTGCAACCTTTCTGCGATCGTCTCACCCTGCCGCTGATCGCCGCGCCGATGTTTCTGGTGTCGGGCGTCGAGCTCATGGTTGCAGCCTGCCGGAGCGGCGTGATCGGCAGCTTCCCCACCGCGAATTGCCGCAGCACGGAACAGCTCGACGAATGGCTCACCGACATCGACGCGCGGCTGCGGCAGCACGAAGGCCAGACCGGCCGCAAGGCCGCGCCGCTCTGCCCGAACCTGATCGTGCATCGCTCCAACGTTCGGCTGGAGCAGGATCTCGCCGTGCTGCTGCAGCACAAGCCCGAGATCGTCATCACTTCGGTCGGCTCGCCCGCACCGGTGCTCAAGCCGCTGCGTGATGCCGGCGCACTAGTGCTGGCGGACGTCGCCTCGATCCGCCACGCCGAACGCGCCGCGGAAGCGGGGGCCGACGGGCTCGTGCTGCTCACGGCCGGCGCGGGCGGCCAGACCGGCTGGCTCAATCCATTCGCCTTCGTCCGCGCGGTGCGTGCGTTCTACGACGGCATCATCGTGCTTGCGGGCGGCATCAGCGACGGCCATGCGCTGCGTGCCGCCGAGATGCTCGGCTGCGATCTCGGCTACATGGGCACGAAGTTCATCGCGACACGCGAGAGCATGGCGGATGTCCGTTACAAGCGGATGCTGGTCGAAAGCAGCGCCGACGACATCCTGCTGACCACCGCGTTCACGGGACTTCAGACCAACATGCTGAAGCCGTCGATCGTGGCCGCGGGCCTCGATCCCGACGACCTGCCGGCGCGCGGGGCGATCGACATCGCTGAGGATATCGACGTCGCCGCGCGCGAGAACCGGCCAAAGCGCTGGCGCGATATCTGGAGCGGCGGGCACTCGACGTCCGGCGTGACCGATGTGCTGGCAGTCGACGATCTCGTTGCACGGACCGTCGCGGAGTACCGCGAGGCAGGGAGGCGGTAGGCGGAATCTACCCCTTCACCCCGTAAGAACGGGGAGGAGAGGAGACGCGCCGCATCGATCACAGTTAATCCCGCATGGCTCCGAGGCCCCTCATTTAACGGCAGATTAACCAACGCCCGCCAAGAATCCCCTCACGGCCGCCAATCAGGACCGAGAGGGACAGGCGATGGATTTCGACTTTCTCAACAGCAAGACAGCCGCGACGCTGGACGAAATCCGCGTCCGCGTGGCCCATGCGCTGGCCCGCCACCCGCTGTGCCGCAATGTCCGTTTCGACATCCTCAGCGTCCCCCGCACCCGCCGGGGCGGCAACTGGACGGTGACGCTGCAATCGGTCGAGCCGCGCGCGGTCTGGGAGGCCTCCGAGATCGTTGCGGACATCCAGGATGCCTACGACCTGGCCTCAGCTGCTTGATTTTACTTGGCTTTTCAGCTGCGTCGCCACAGGCATGGTGATTGTCGCCGCAAAAGCACACTCAAGCCTTAATTCGTTCCATTTTCCCGGGCACCGTTGACAACATCGTGAACCGGCCCCTTCGGAGAGACGTTTGTCCAGAGCCATCACCATCGTCGTGCTGACCTGTTTCCTCGTCCTCGGCGCTGCCACCACTGCCATTCTCGGACGCGACAGCGTGCCCAGCGTCTCCCCGGAGATGATCACCCAGGCCCCGTCGAAACCGCTCGCCACCAACCGCGCCGCCAAGGCCGACCGTCTGGTTCCGACTCTGGCGCTGGCTTCGGCCGCGATCGAGCCGGTCCAGGTGCCGGCCGACAAGCTGTCGCAGATGCCGGTTCTGACCGAGCCGCTGCGCCAAGCCTTCGCCGCGGCCACGCCGTCCGATTTCCCGATGCCGAAGGCGAATGTCAACGAGGCGCCCGCTGCCGCGGAGGCTCCGGCCAAGCCAAAGGTCACGGCCAAGCCGCAGCCGCAGAAAAACTATTCGCTGCTGTCCGACGTGCAGATCGCGGGCATCAGGGATCGCCTGAAGCTGTCATCGTCGCAGGAATATTACTGGCCTGAGGTCGAAACCGCTCTGCGCAACGTCGTCCGCAAGATCTCGGCCAACAAGCTCTCCAATCCCAATGCGCCGGGCGTGCCGATCGACCCGAATTGCGACGAGGTCCAGCAGCTGAAGTCGGCGGCGATGCCGTTGCTGTTCCAGCTGCGTGAGGACCAGAAGGAAGAAGTGCGCAAGCTCGCCCGCATCATCGGGTTGGAAAAGGTCGCGCAGCAGATCTGATGCGTGGTTCCCGAGCACGCTAGGGAACCGCAGATATCAGGAACATCCGGCAATCCTCAGGCGTTGCCCGCCCCAAACAGGGAGCGGATCAATGCGCGCCTCGACAGCCTATTTCGTCGGTGCCGGAACCATCGTCGCGGCCATCGCCATTGGTCTTGGCGGCGGCATCGTCGCCGGCAACATCATGAATCCGATCGCGGCCAAGCACGGGCCGGATACCAGCAAGATGGCGCAGCGCGCCGAAGCCGCCGCCACACCGGCGACCACGAATGCGCCGTCCGAGCGCGTGCAATATCTCACCGGCTCGCAAACCTTCGGCGCGATGATCGCCGCGCCTGCGCAGGCGCAGGGCGAGGCAAAGCCCGACGCTCAGAGCACGCAGGCGAACGCTGAACCGCCAGCCCCGCAGCCATCGCAAGCGGCCGCGGTCGAGCCGCCGAAACAGGCGCCGCCTCCTGCGCCAGTCGCCAAACCAGCCGAGCAGCAGGCTGCGACAGAGCCATCCTCCTCACCTGACAACGCCTATGCCAAGGCGAGGAGTTCCGACGTGAAGCGTGCCGCGTCCGAACGGCGCCGGATCGATCGCCGCGAGCATTGGGCCGACCGTCGCCGCTACGATCCCCGCGAGCAACGCGGCACGCGCAACCACACCGATTGGGACGACGTTGCGCGTAACGTCCGCGAAGATTCCGAGTCTCGGGATGTTGCCAGCCGTCCGCGCGGCGCGCGGATCATGTTGTTCGGACCTGACGACGACTAGCCCTTAGCCAAGGATCGCGGCGGCGGCACATTCCGCAATCAGGATTGTCGGCGTTTGGATGTTGCCTGAGATCATGACCGGGATCACCGAGGCGTCGGCGACGTGCAGGCCGTCGACGCCGCGCACCTGCAACCGCTGCGGATCAACGACGGCGAGGTCGTCTGTACCCATCCGGCAGGTCGCGGCGGCGTGATAGAGCGTGGTGCAGTGTCCCCGAATATAATCGGCGATCTCGGCATCGCTGTTCGCTTCCGCGCTCGGCGTGACCTCGCCCTCGATCATCTCCTTCAGCGGCGATTGCGCGGCGATGCGGCGGTTGATGCGCACGCCCTCGATCATGGTCGCGATGTCGTCCCCGCCTGTATCGGATATGAAATAGCCGGGGTCGATCGCGGGATGCTCGATCGGGTCGGCGGAACGCAGCGTGATCCGGCCGCGGTTGTTCGGCCGCTGCAATGTCGCATGCAGGGTGATGCCGGATTTCGACGACAGGAAGCGGACGTAGTCGCGATGCGGGCTGATCGCGCCGTAAAGCTGCAGGTCCGGTTCGACGTCCGGGCGGCTCCTCACATGCGCGCCGGCGGCGACCCAGGGCGAGCTGCGCGGACCGCTGCGGCTGGTTTCCCACTCGGCAAGGCTCGCGGCCAGGCTCTCCTCCGTCCAGGCGCCGACGCCGATCTTCTCCCTGGTATAAAAGGTGATGGGAATGTTGATGTGATCCTGGAGATCCCTGCCGACGCCCGGCAGGTCGTGCACGACGTCCACGCCGACCGCCCTCAATTCGTCAGCTGGTCCGACCCCTGAAAGCAGCAGCTGCTGCGCCGAGCCGATGGCGCCGGAGGCGAGCACGACTTCGCTGGTGGCAAAGGCGCTCTTCGGCTGCCCGTTCTCGAGATATTCGACGCCGATCGCACGGCCGCGCTCGATGATGACGCGGGTGACGCGCACGCCCGTCTTCAGCGTGAGGTTGGCGCGCGTCAGCGCCGGGCGCAGATAGGCCTTGCCGGTGCCGAAGCGCTCGCCATCCCTGATCACGAACTGGAAGAAGCCCGCGCCTTCCTGGGTGGTGCCGTTGAAATCGGGATTGTGCGGAAGCCCCGCCGCCTGTGCCGCCTCCAGCCATTTCAATTCGTTCGGGTCGACATGGGGGACGTCGGCGACGTGCAGCGGGCCGCTGCTCCCGTGCAGGGGATCGTCGATGAAGCGCGCATTGTTCTCGAAGGCGATGAATTTCGGCAGCACGTCGCGCCAGGCCCAGCCTGCGCAGCCCGCCCTCTCCCAGCCGTCGTAGTCGGAAGGAAGGCCGCGGATATAGATCATGGCGTTCATCGCGCCGGAGCCGCCGACCATCTTGCCGCGCGGCCAGAAGATGCGCCGGCCGCGGCAGCCGGCTTGCGGCTCGGTGTAATAGCCCCAGTCGACCGACGTGTTGAACATGGTCGGCCAATCCGAGGGAATGTCGGATGCGAGCGGCGCGGCCCGGCCCGCTTCCAGCACCAGCACCTTGCGGTGCGGATCGGCCGACAGCCGGTTGGCCAGGACGCAGCCGGCCGAGCCGGCGCCGACGATGATCGTGTCGTACATTGAGGAGCACTCCGCCGAGAAATTTACGCAGCGGATTGCTTGCAAGATCTGTGCTTTTGGAATGGTCGTCCGTTGCTTCACCCTCTCCCGGAGGGGGCCTCCAGGAGAGCGTGAAGCATGTGCCAGCTCAGCCGCCGTGCGACTCCACGACCTTGCGGCAGGCGTCCGAGAGTTTTGACTTGTTCTCACGCAGGCAGGCGTTCATCTGCGGCGGCTTGCCCACATGCTCGGCGCAGAATTTGCTGGCGTCGCCGCGGCAGGCCATCTGTTCCTGCAGCGTCGGACCGGATTGCGCTGCGGCGGGCAGGACGGTGGCGGCGAGCAGCAGCGCGGCAAGAACCGAAATCTTCATAAAGCACCTCTTTGGGAATGTCGGTGGTCCCGTTCGGGATCGAGCAGGCCGGACCATCTCGCAAAGGCCCGGTGCCGGTCCATGCCATGTTCATGGCATCGGCTCGTACTGTCGGGACGCTGCACCCCCATCTTCATGGCATGTATCCACGCGCCGTCTTTTGCCATTCACAGCTGCACGTCGGCTGCGAAACCCGGTGATTGCATCGGGCCGCCGAACGGGAAGCAGGAGAGCAAGATGTCGAAAAAAGCGGGAGCGCTGAGCGCCGGGCTGACGATCATGGTGCTGGCAGGTGCGGCGATGGTGTCGCTGGGCACGAGCCCGGCGCAGGCGGTGGTTTATTGCAAGACGGTCGGCGTGCCCAAGGGCTGCGTGGTGCGGCCGACCGCGGCAGTGGTGGTTGCGCCGGGAGCGCCGGTCGCAGCGGCCGCGGTCGCCACGCCTGGCGTCGGTGCGTCCGGCGTCGGCGTGCGCGCGGGCACGCCGATGAATCGCGGCGGTCCGGTCAATCGCGTCGGCGTGCGCTGACGATTTCGTTCGATTGAGTTGATTGCATCGCTTCGGGCGCAGGAGCCATGCGGACGAACCCCCCGTCCTCCGCGGGCAAACAATCCGGCCCGTTCCCTCTCTCCGTACGTCCCACGCGTTCGGGGAGGGGGCTTTTCAGCCCGCAGCCGCGTCGCTGTCGGGAAACACTTGCGGCAATTGCAGCCGCACCCGGGTGCCGGAGGCATCCGAGCTGAGATCGAGCATCGCGCCACAGCGCGCGGCCCGGCTTCTCATGTTGCGCAAGCCCCGCGCGGTCTGGCCCGCGCTGCCGGCCGCGTCATTGCCGGTCGGCGTAAAACCACGGCCGTCGTCGGTCACGCTGATCACGCCGTACGGCCCCCGGTCTCCGTCCACTGTCTCGATGGCAACCGCGATATTGCGGGCCTGCGCGTGCTTGACGGCATTGGTCACGGCCTCGTCGAGGATGCGCACAATCTGGACCACGTGCCAGGGCCGCAGCTCCGGATGCAGCGGCAGGCCCTGCGGCGTCGCCACGCGCCAGTCGAGCGCGATGTCGTGTGGCCGCAATTGCATCGCTGCGCGCTCGCGCCAGGAGCCGAGCGCCAGCATGAGGTCGCCGCCGATGTCGTCCATGGAATCGATGACGAGGCGGAGATCCTTCAGCGCGGCGCGGGCGGCGTCCGTGATGGTCGCGCCCTCATGACCGCGCTCGGAGAGCGCGACGATGCTGACGAGCTGGCCGCCGAGGCCGTCATGCAGGTCGCGCATTAGCCGGGTGCGCTCGTTGGCGAGCGCGGCGGCGCGGGCGCGCTCCTCCTCGCGGGCAAAGCTCGCCTTCAACCGCTCCTCGGCCTCGCGCACGCGCGCCACCAACTGGCCGGCGAAGCTGTCCACCTGGTTCAGCGCGCGCGCAAAACGCCAGGTCAGCCCCGCGCCGATCGCGACCAGCATCGCCGAATAGGACAGACGCGAAACGAAGATGCGCTCATTGGTCATGATCTCGAACGCCGCCAGCATGTCATGGACCCAGCAGACGAACACGATGGTCACCGCGCAGCCGATCGTAAAGCTTGCCGCGTCCTGCCGCCGCACTACCGCGGCCGCGGTGACGCCTGCCATCAGGAACAGGCAGATTCCGACCGTGGGGATGCCAAGAACAAGAAACAGAATACGCGGCAGCGGCGGGCCCGCGATCAGTCCCACCACGAACACGACCAGCCCCGGCACGAACAGCAGCGCGCCGTAGCGCGGCCAGCGCCAGCCGAAGAACAGAACGCCGAACACCACGACCAGCGCGCTCTCGATCGGCGCGGATGCGAGCAGAACAGCGGCGAGCCGGGACACGGTGGCCGGCGGCACCGGCGGCGGCGAGAATGCCTGCACGACGCCGAGCACCATTGCCACGGCCAGCACGCCATAAACCGGCTCTCGCCGCCGCATCAGCCACATGATCGCGAGGATGACGGCGAGAATCGATTGCCAGGCGGAGAACGCCACGGGCAGCGTGACGAACAGCAGCGTGCGCGTTTCGTAGGACGGACGCAGCGCGGTGTCCGGTCCGACATAGACGTTGTCGAGAAATCCCTTCAGCGGGCCCCACACGAACAGCCGCACCGTGATCTCGTTGCTGCCGTCATGCAGCAGCGAGGCCGGGATGAGCGCGATCTGCGGCGTGTTGCGGTCCGGCCGGTTGGCGTTGAAATCGCGGCGGGAGTCGAGCACGACGACGCCGTTGACGGCAACTTCGACCGCGTTGCTGAAGCGTGGCAGGTACACCGACCATCCCGCCGCCGCGTCGGCGCGCCGGAACGTGAAGGCTCCGGCGTAGAGCGGCGGGTCGGCGAGCGAATAGCGCGACGACGTGAAATGCGGCAGCGTCACCGCGCGCGTCGTGCCGTCCTCGCGCAGCGAAAATCCGCTCAGCGCAAAGTCTTCGGGGTCGCTGGGCTGGAGCAGCCGCAGCCCGAGGATGGTGGCGATCGCGATCAGCGCCTGGAGCAGCAGATAAGGCACGAGGCGCGACACGATCAGCCGGCGCCGCGGACGTGCAGGTGCCTTCGCCGCGATCTCGCTCACAGTTTGATCAGGCCCTGCTGAACCGCCTCGAACACCGCCTCGCTGCGCGTATGCACCTCGAGCTTGCGATAGATGTTCTTGATGTGGCCGGGCACGGTCTGCTTGGAGAGGCCGAGATGGCTCGCGATCTCGGCGTAGCTGAAGCCTTTTGCGATGCCCCAGAGGATGTCGATCTCGCGGGGAGTCAATCTTGCCGTGTTGAGGGCGGGGCCCGGCGGCGGCTCCGCCGCGTTCTGTGCGGCGCCTTGCGTCCTGCGTACGATGAAGCGGGCGATCGAGGCCGAGATCGGCGAATGGCCGGCGACCAGGTCGCGGACGGTGGTGGCGATGTCGGTCGGGAAGGCATCCTTGAGCAGATAGCCGGTGGCGCCGACCGTGATCGCCGAGATCACGCTCTCCTCGTCGCCGAGCGCCGAGATCACCATGATCTCGGTGTCGGGAAAGCGCTGCCTCATCTCGCGGATCAGCTCGATGCCGTGGCCGTCGGGCAGCCGGAGGTCGGTCAACAGCACGCGTGGCGCGCCGGCGGCCAGGGCCTGACGCGCCTCGCCAAGCGTAGCCGCGCTGCGCACCTCGTAGCCGGCCTTGACCAGCGCGTCCTGGAGCCGCCAGCAGGTCGGTGCGTCGTCCTCGACGAGGAGGATGGTGATGGATTCACCCGTCTCGCCCTGTTTGCTCATGATCATCGTCCCGCACCGCGTGTCCCCCGCGGCGCAAGGCCAAGCTTAGCCGCGGCGGGGGCGCCGCGACACCCATAATCATGGGGCAGAAAATCCCGCGGTCTGGACGGGTCGTGCCGACTTGCTCGTCTCCCCATCAACTATGGTTTCGTCTCGGCTGCCTTCTGTGCTTCCACGGGTTTCGGCGGCGCCCCGGGCACCGGGAGCCGTTGCACCCTGATCCGCGCCGTGCCGCTGTTGTTGTCATAGAATTTCTCGGTTCGCCCCTGGAAGGGAGCGAGCCACCATGGAGTGATGCAGCAGGGCAGCACGGTCGGAAAGATCTGGACGGCGTCGTTGACATAGAAGAACAGCTCGCCGGAATCGGGCGCGACGAACTCGGCGACGAGGCGGCCGGTCAGATTCTGCTTCTTCCACACATCCTGGGCAGCAGGCAGGTCATCCACCGGAATCGGCTGGAAACCTCCGAAGTCGATCAGCCTCTGCTTGAGCGGATCGACGACCCTGGGGTCCTGCTCGACGCGAACGGGATACCGGTGGTCGCTATCCTTGGTCAGGTCGTCCTCCGCCGGCAGTGTCGGATTCTTCCGGCGCGGCAGTTCATCTGCCGGCGTCACGTTGACGGCTGTGAGCGGAATGTCGTTCACGCCTTTCGAGCCGACGCGCACCACCGGCTGGAACCAGTCGGCGCCGTAGAGCCGGCGCATCGGCAGGAAGATGTAGCGCGGCAAGTCGGTCTGGAAGCCGTTGACCCCGGTCATGATGGTGCGGTCGAACCAGGGGTCCTCGATGTCGAGCCAGACGCGGTATTTGCGGCCTTTCTCGACGGCCAATCCGCTCCACCAGCAGAAGTCCCTGGTCTCGAATATGCTGCCGGCAGGCAAGGGCTCGTCGAGCACCGGCTTGCCGCGTTCGAGGCGAATGCCGCTGCCGCCCTTGATCTCCGGCGGCGAACAGACTTTGCCGAGCGCGACGCGGCCGGTGAAGTAGCTGGTGGACACCATCAGCAAGACCGAGCTGAAGATGATGAAGAGGAAAGCGAACGGCAGCACCCATCTGGCGAACAGGTTGCGGGCCGGCATGGCGTGGTGCCGCATCCAGTTGGCGAAGGTGAGCGCGCGACTGGATGTTGCAACGTGCTCCCGGCTCGCTTTGCGACGTGGTGTGTTCCAGGCGAGCCGCGCGCGTTCCTGGATGTTGTCGCGCAGCGCCGAATTCCTGCTCCATGCCAAAAGTGTGACCAGCAGTACGGCCGATGTCAGGACGGGATAATAGGTGGCGATGTCGAGCCAGGGCGTCGCATATGAGGGCAGCACGTTCCTCAGGATGTTGGTGAGCGGTGCTACGACCGCGCTGAGCAGCCAATCGGCGTCGGTGATAAGTCTCAAGAACCAGGTGCCCTGCAGACCATTGTCCTCGGACGAGCCGACCAGGCCGCGCGCGACCCAGGGAAACACGGCGATGAAGGCGACCATGAACAGGAGAAAGAAATATGCCACGCGCCGCCACCACACGGTATCGCGCGTCAGTGTCGACATCGCTGGGTCGGGCGTGCTCATCGTGGTGAAGGCCCTGGCCTCCAGCTCGCGGCGCGGGCCCGTGGCCTTTGTGAGATAGGCGACCTTCATGATTGCGCGGGCAGCCTGTTCCTCGAGTTCCTTCTCGTTCGCGTCCTCTTTCTTCGATTGCAGCGGCAGCCGCGTTCCGCCGGGCAGCACGGTTCCGCGGGGAAAGGTCGCTCCGTCGGGCGGCACCGTTCCGCCGGGTAGCACCGTTCCGTCGGGTAGCGTCGTTCCGTCGGGCAACACCGTTCCCTCCGGCAGTACCGTTTCGTCCGGAAGCGTCGTTTCGTTCGGCAGCAGCACGAGGCAGTCGGCCGGAAGCATGATCGGTGCATAGTCGTCGCAGCCGAACAGCATGCGCTCGATGACGGCGAAGTGGACGACGGGCCGGCCACCATCCTCGGCGTTCGAAAGGATCGGACGCGGTCCGTAGCGGTACAGCACCGCCGCGCCGCCGCGTGAATCATGCCTCGGCCCGATGGCGGATTGATAGTCCTTGAAGTGGTCGATCTCGCCGTCCTGGAAGCGCAGCCGGTCGCCGAGCTGCTCGACCATCCAGACCAGAGGCACGAAAGACAGTGTGGATTCCGGATAGCCGCCGCCGATGTCGGAATGAACGCCCGCGAACCACACCTCCTTGACGACCTGACCCTCGGCCAAAGCGCTCTGGTCGATCCGCAGCGGATGGAAGGTTGTGCGTTCATCGTCCAGCGCGAGCGCGTGATAGGCCTGCTTCACCTTGGGCGACAGCCGGTGATTGCGGAACGAGATTGGCCAGATCGCGAGGTCGATGGCACGACGGAGCTCCTCGATCGGAACGCCGAACGCCTCGACGGTGTCGAACAGTCCGAGGAACTCGATCTTGACGTCCTGGCGCTCGCCCATGTGGCGGCGCACTTCGGCATAGGGGCGGTGGCGCCAGTGATAGACGAAGAGCAGGAAGTCGCGGATCCAGCGCGTGATCCAGATCGTCGGCAGGCTCCTGGTCCATGGCACGGTGTGGCGCCGGTATTCGCGCCAGGCGGCCATGACATTGCGTTCCATCTCGGCGTGCGACACCGGCGTGTTGTCGATCACCGCAGGCACGAGGCCCTGGTTCGAGATCAGCGCCGCGAGCGTGCGCGCGGTGAAGGCGCCGCGGCTGAAGCCGAAGATGTAGATCTGGTCGCCGGGACGCCAATTCCAGCACAGGAAGCGATACAGCTTGCGGACGTTGGACGGGACGCCGATGCCGGTGGCGCCGTCGAGCGCGGCGAGCGGTGCCCAGCCGGCGGTGCCGACACCCTTGATGTAATGCGCGATCTGGTCCGGCTGGGTATGGTCCAGCGTCTCGTAGAGGCGCCAGACGCTGGATTCCTGGGTGGTGAATGCGTTGCCCGTGCCGTCGGCGAACAGCACCAGCTTGCGTCCCGCCGGTGCTGCGGCCGTCGTCCCGCCAGCGATCGCAGCGACATGCGCATCCTCCGGCCTGGCGGCGGAATCCGCGCTACGCACATCCGCGTTCCGCGCACCATCATCGTGCGACATGGGGCCCCTCCGGCAATTTGACGGGCAAGCGCTTCAGGCTCGAGCCGGGCAGCACTCTCCCGATTCACTCAATGATTGCGTCATGAAATACAGATGCAGTTTGTGCACAAACCCGCTGAGGTAGCAAGCGGGAGCGCGCCGGTCCGCCGTGGCCGGTCGCCGCGGGATGACGGGTCGCGGAAGACAACCGTCTTGCAGCTCGGTGTGGCTGGGGGCTCGGAGAAAGCCGTGACGGCGGACGCCTCTCCCGTTGGACGGGGAGAGGCGGGATGTTCGGCTTCTATCTGCCATTACCGCGGCACGCGCCGCCGGGGCCGATATGGTAGCCGCGCGGGCAGGCATGCGCGGCGGGGTTGGCGTAGTTTCTCAGGCAGCCGCCATTGGGGCCGCGATGCCAGCCGGGGCCGCAGCCGCCGGCAATCGCGATGACGTCGCCATTCGCGTTTGTGTCGAGCGAGGCGAGCGGCATGGCCTCGGCAGCGCCGGTGACCGCGCCGAGCGCGAGAGCCGCGGCAAACAGAGTGCGCATCATGTGGTGTTCTCCCGAACGGGGTTGCTTCAATGGCCCGCGGCGAAGGCGATGCCGGCGCGCACTTCTGCGATCGCCTGGTCGATCAGCCCGATCGCCTTCTCGCGATGACCGCCCTTGTTCGGCTCGGCCTTGCCGAGCTCGGCGTGGGCCGATTGCAGGATCGCGATGGCTTCGTCCATGTGCGGCTGCGCGCCCAGCGCGTAACCGATGCAGAGGCTGGTCGCGATGGCGCCGCCGAGCACGAGGCTGCGGGATAGAGAGGTTCGCATGTCTTTGTCTCCTCCAGCGGGCGTCAGGCGGCCCGTTTGCCCGGATGCAGTCCGCTCTGTGGCGGGATGCTGCCTCCGCAGCCTGCATAGGGCCCGCTTGTGCGGAGCGTCTTGGACTGTCCGGCGCTGACGGGGCGAGGGTTTGGACTGACCGGCGCAGCTTGATTCACGTTGGCGTGCTGATAGCCTGTGGTGACGGCCTTCGGCACGGATGCATCTTTGGCCTGCGAGCTTCGGCCGATTTCGCGCGCGACATTTTTCGAAAAAGCCTTTTCTGGAAGTCCTTGCGATGTCCGTCATCAGGAAAACGCTCTCGACCGACATGTTGCCGCAAGGCTTGTCCGACCGGCAGCGCTTCATCCGCTTCGCCGAACTGTTCGAGCACTTCTCCAACACCGGCGAGCTCGATCCGGCCTCCGACGTTCCGTTCCGCGCCGCGATGAACTCGATCCATGTCGGCACCACCATGCTCGGACGTTGCGACGGCAGCTTCGTCACGGTGCGGCGGGAGAAGCGCCAGGTGATCGAGACCGGCGACGACCGCTTTTGCCTCGCGCGCAACACCGGTGATCTTCCCTCGCAAGTGATCCATCGCGGCCGCGAATTCACCATGCGGCCGGGCGCGATGGTGCTGCTCAAGCTCGACGAGCCGTTCTTCGCCGCCGACGGTGCCAGCCACAAGCGCTTCACCAATGTGCATCTGCCGGTCGATACGCTGCGGGCGATGGTGCCCGATGTCGACGATCTCGTCGGCTGCGAGCTCGAGCCCGGCGGCGCGCTGTCGCTGGCGATGGATTACAGCGATCTCCTGCTCCACCATCCCGCCGCCGCCGACGAGGCCGGCATGGCGATCGCCGCCCATCTGCTCGATCTCGCCGCGATCGGTCTCGGCGCCCGCAGCGATATCGCCGCCGCTGCGCGGCGCCGGGGCCTGCGCGCCGTGCGGCTCAAGGCCGTCCTGTCGATCCTGGAGATGCGCTTCCACGAGCCGGATTTTTCCGCGCAAAAGCTCGCCGTCGCCGCCGGTCTGTCCGAACGCTATGTCAACGAGCTGTTGTTCGAGGCCGGCGCCAGCTTCACCACACGCCTCAACGAACTGCGCCTGCGCAAGGCCGCCGACCTGCTCGCACACCGCGAGGGTCGCATCAGCGACATCGCGTTTGCCTGCGGCTTCAACGATCTCTCTTATTTCAACCGCTGCTTCCGCAGGCGGTTCGGGTTGACGCCGACCGCGGCGCGCGGGAAGTGAGTGATCAAGACGAAACATCCGCCCGCGGCGGCGGATAGCGCCGCGCCAGCGCCGACAGCGGCAGATGCCGCTCGCCCTCCGGCAGCTCCAGGAAGGCCAGCACTTGCGGCCGCTTCCAGTCCCCGATGCCGAAATCCATCGCGGTCCATTTCTGCGGCTCGGGGCCTTCGAGGCCCCGGACCCAGACGAAATAGCGGGGGAGGTCGTCGGCGTCGGCTTCCGTCGTGCGTCTCCTGGCCATCAAAGCTGCTCGCTGCATCGCTATCCGTTGCGGTAGGATATAGGTATCGGCTCGCTGAAGTCGAACTCCCGGCTGCCGATCCTGTAGGGGCTCGACCGGTTGGTTAATGTACAGGCCTGAAGATATGGACGAAGCCGGGATCGTTGGCTGGGGTGACGCTTCGGACGTCACGAAAAAGCTGATCGGCTCGTGGTCCCTCAGCCGGGTCATCGAAAACCAGGCGACGATGCAGGGTCTTGCGACTTTCACGCCACTGGACGGGGAGCGGCTGGCCTATCGCGAGCAGGGAGATCTGAAGCTTGCGAACGGCACCACAGTGCAGGCTGAACGCGAATACATCTTCAGCAGCAGCGCCGGTGGATTCAAGGTCTTCTTCAGGGAAGATCCACCGCGGCTGTTTCACGAGATTTCGCTGTCCGCCTCCTTGGGAGGAGAGCTGCGCGGGTGCGCGCGACATCTCTGCAAGCGCGACGAGTATCAGTCGGCCTACATGTTCCTGCCGGATGGGACGTTTGCCATCCGTCACGTGGTGTCGGGTCCAGGCAAGGACTACACGATGAACACGACCTATACGCCCCTCGCGTGATCAAGCCGGCGCGATGGTGACGTCCGTGCCGCGTTTCACTGCCAGAGGCGGCTCTCCGCCACGCGGTTGATGTCGGCGAGCCGGCGATCGGCGTCGGCGGTCAGGTCGATGCTTTCGACCAGCGTCAGCAGGCGGTGATAGGCGCCCTCGGCGATGTCGACTGGCAGCGGGGCCTCGTCAAAGGCTTCGACATAGCTGCCGATGAGACCGCTGAGCAGGCGACAGAGGCCGCGCTGGGCGGGATCGTCCCGGCCGAGCGTCTCGAGCTTTTGCTGGAATGTCCGGAAGGTGCGCAGGCCGTGGTGCTGCTCTGAAAGCCACGCGTGCAGGTCGTTCATATGAGCTCCTTCGAATTGCGGAAGAAGCTACCGGTTTATACAGGCGGGATGTGAAGATTGGAAGGGGAGGGGATTGCTGAGACAGTCAGTCTTCGCCAAGAGGCTTCGCCGGACACGCCTCGCCTTTTCGGCTCAGCGCGGCTGCGCGACGCGAAGCCCAAAGGGCGAAGCGTGGTGCCCCTGGCCGGAATCGAACCAGCACTCCTTGCGGAACTCGATTTTGAGTCGAGCGCGTCTACCAGTTCCGCCACAGGGGCCCTCGGTCGGCCCCCCAAAGCGGGCGTCGCGAAGCCGGGGGACTATAGCCATGGACAAAGCGGGGTCAACCCGCGCCAAAGTGATCCCCGCCGTTCTCGACAGCTGCATGGCCCGGGGTTAGAGCCTAACGAAGCGACCCATCGAAAAGAGGCTGCCGTGACGACCCAGAGTGCCGCAATACCTGCATTCAAACCGGCGGCCGCGAGCCCTGCCCTGACTGCCGCGCTGCTCGTCACGCTGATCGCCGCGGCGACCATCGCTGGCGCCTGGTTCTTCCAGCTCGTGCTCGGGATCGT
Source organism: Bradyrhizobium sp. YR681 (assembly GCF_000282615.1). Lineage (GTDB taxonomy): Bacteria > Pseudomonadota > Alphaproteobacteria > Rhizobiales > Xanthobacteraceae > Bradyrhizobium. The sequence goes on from NZ_AKIY01000298.1 coordinate 17,500, forward strand.
GCCCTGTCCGCTCTGCCTCGAGCAGCGCTACGCCTATTACCTCGCGGTCCCGCTTGGTGCGCTCACCGCGCTTGCGGCCAGGAGCGGCGCGCCGCGGCCGCTGCTGCTGGCGGGGCTCGCGATCCTCGCGCTGGCAACGCTCGCCAATGCCGGCCTCGGCGCTTACCACTCCGGCGTCGAATGGGGGTTCTGGAAGGGGCCGACCGATTGCTCCGGTCCCGTCGTCAATCTCGGCAGCGCCGCCGATCTGCTGTCCAAGCTCGACACCGTGAAGGTGGTGCGCTGCGACGAGGTGCAATGGCGCTTCCTCGGCCTCTCGCTCGCCGGCTACAACGTCCTGATCTCGCTCTTGATGGCCGCGATTTCGGCGTCGGGATTTGTGGCGACGGCGAAGCGCTAGCTAATCGTCCACATCGTCCTGCGTGCGCCCGAACAGGTGCACGATGCCCGGCGTTGCGATCGTCACGAACACGAAGCGCGACAGATGATGGGCGCCGACGAAGATCGGGTCGATGTGCAGCGTCAGGGCCAGCGCCAGCATGGCGTCCATCGCGCCCGGCGCGAAGGCGACCACGACGTCGGAAAACTTCACCTGCGTGGTGAGCGCGACGATGACGACGAAGATCGCGGAGACGGCAATCGCCACGGCGAACGAGCCCAGCGCCGCATTGATGTGGCCCGCCAGCGTCTTGATCCGCATCCGCGCGAAGCGGCTGCCGATCAGGGCGCCGATGCCGATCAGCGCCACGCCGCGTACCCAATCCGGCAATCCGCCCTCGACCCAGCCTGCGCCATGCAGGACGCTGGAGGCGATCATCGCGCCGAACATCCAGCTTGCCGGAAACTTGATCAGCCGCAGCAGCAGCGCCGCGGCGAGCGAGGCCGCGACCAGTTCGACGAGGTCGAGCGGCGAGGCGATCGCGGTCGTCAGCGTCGGCGCCGTGGAAGGTGCGATGCCCGCGATCGCCAGCACCATCGGCAGCGCCGCGGTGAGGATGATGACGCGCATGGTCTGCACCACCGCGATGCCGGGCAGGTCGGCGCCGCGCTCGACCGCCAAAATGGTGATCTGCGACAGCGCGCCGGGGCTGCCGGCAAGGAAGGCCGAGGTGCGATCCCAGCCATGGATGCGCTGGAGATAGTAGCTCGAGCCGAAGGTCGAGCAGAAGGTGGCGAGCGCAAGCAGGCCGATGGTGAGGGGATAGGCGCTGACCTGCTGGATCAGGTGGCGCGAGACGACCGAGCCCAGCGAAATGCCGAGCAGCACCAGCACGGTCTGGGTCAGTATCGGCGGCAGCGTGAGCTTGCGTCCGGCGATCGCGGCGATACCGACCGCGATCATCGAGCCCGAGATCAGCCCGCCGGGAAGGCCGGCGAGCAGAAACACGAGGCCGCCGGCGGCGCCGATGACGAGCGTCTCCACCGTGCTCAAGATCTCGGCACGGCTGGGCCATTCGAACGGCAGGGAGGCGGTGATTTGCTTCACGCCACCTTATCGCAAATCAGCGAGAGGCGCACAATTGCTGGCTCGTCATGCCGCAATGCGTACGCGTCTCGCCAAGGCGCGCGAAGGATCGCGCCGGATTTACTTCTTGTCGGCGGCGGGAGCGGGATTGCCGGCCTTCGCTTCCTTCTTGCAGTCGCGACGGAATTTCTTGCGCTCCTTGCCCTTCAGTCCCTTGGCGTCCGCCTGCTTGGAGCACTCGAGCGACTCGGCCGATCGCTCCTTGGTAACCTTCTTGTCGGCTGTGGCAGCCGTGTCGGTCTTGGCCGCCGGCGCGGCGGTCTGCGCGAAGGCCGGGCCGGCGGCGAGCAGGGAGGCGAGGGCGACGACGGCGAGGCGAGACGTGAAGGTCATGATGTTGCACTCTTGGGAGAATTGCGAAGGGTTGGGAACGTCGGCCCGTCTTGCTGAACGCGACATGAATAATCCGAACCGGTGGGATCACTATATTTTGGCGGCAGGAGCCATCACTTCCTTGTCGCCGATGGCCGGCACGCTAGGATAGCAATCCTCGTTTCACTTCCCCCGGAAGATCAAGCTCGGGAAAGACCAAGGAGGAGACCTCAGGATGACCATTCAATCGAAATTGCTGTGTGCTGTTGCGCTGTCGGGTTTTGCCGCGCTGGTGGCGAGCGCGCCGGCCCAGGCGCTGACTTCGCAGGAGTGCAGCGCGAAATATCAGGCTGCCAAGAAGGACGGCTCGCTCGGCACGACGAAGTGGAATGACTTCCGCAAGGCCCAGTGCGGCGCGGACGCGACGCCGGCTGCTGCGCCGACTGCGGCCGCTCCGGCGGCCCCCGCCGAGCCGAAGCAGGCGAAGAAGGAGGCCGCCCCCGCTGCCGCGCCGACCCTGCCGGCCGGCCCCGCGATCTACCCGAACGCGGTCGATCCGAAATATTCCAAGGAGACCGCCGGCAAGGCACGCCTCCATACCTGCGTCGACCAGTACAATGCCAACAAGACCACCAACGGCAATGGCGGCATGAAGTGGATCGAGAAGGGCGGCGGCTACTACAGCGAATGCAACAAGAAGCTGAAGGGCGCCGCCTGAGGCTTCGATACGATGCAGAGGCCGGAGCCTGGCTCCGGCCTCTTGCGTTTCAGTCCAGCAGCTTTTCGGCCGATTTCGCCACCAGCTGCGATCGTTTGCGCGGACCGCGTTCGACGAACAGCAGGCTCTGGCCGAAGATGAAGCAGTAGAACAGAAAGGCCTGCGCCTCGGCCGCCTCGGCCTCGAGGCCGGTCGCGCGATAGAGTTCGGCGACATGCTTGAGCCGCGCCGCATCGACGCTCGCCACCGCCGCCGCTGCGTTCTCGTCCGAGCGGGCCCATTGCCGGATCGCAAGCTCGATCGCCATGCCCTCCGGATTGAGCCGCTCGGAATAGAGCTGGATCACGGCCTTCAGCCGCTCGCGGGGGGGCTCGCCATCGAGGCTCGTCTGCTGCGCGATGGACGCCGCGCGTCCCTCGCGCCAGCGCACCAGCATCGCATCGAGCAGCGCGGCGCGGTCGGCGAAGCGGCGATAGAAGCCGCCCTTGGTGACGCCGAGATTCTTTGCGAGCACCTCGACCCTGATGCCCTCGACGCCCGCCCGGGCGAGCTCGGTAAACCCTGCCTCGACCCAGACATCGCCCTTGCCGTCGCTCATGAAGGAAGCCTCACCGGTTCTTGATACGGTGCCGTATTGCTAACGCGTCTCATGCCTGATACGCTACCGTATCAGAATCAATCGACAGGGCGGGGAATGGCGATGGAGCAGGCGGCGACCTATCGCGGCACGGTGTATCCGTGGCAGTGCGATCACGTCGGTCACATGAACATCATGTGGTATGTCGGCAAATTCGACGAGGCCAACTGGAATCTGTTCGCCCGTCTCGGGCTGACGCCGAGCTATTTGCGCTCCTCCGGCCGCGGCATGGCCGCCGTCCAGCAGAACATCACCTACAAGCGCGAGCTGCTCGCCGGCGACATCGTCGAGATCCGCAGCCATCTGCTCGAGGTCCGCGAAAAATCGATCCGCTTCCGGCACGATATGGTCAATGCCGAGACCGGCGAGATCGCCGCAACCTGCGAGATCACGGGCGTGCACGTGGACCGCAGCCAGCGCAAATCGGTGCCATTCGAAGATGTGGTCCGCGAGATCGCGCGCAGGCATCTTGCCGAGCCGGCCGAGGCCTGAGCCATGGCTGCGTTCGAACCGAAAAACCCGGGCTATCGCGCCGCGGCCATCGCCTTGTTCGACCGCCAGCCGGCGATGCATAGGCTCGGCATCGTGATCGTCCGCCTTGCGCCGGGCGAGGTCGAGCTGTCCATGCTGCATTCGGCTGAATTCACGCAGCAGAACGGCTTTGTCCATGCCGGCATCATCACGGCGGGGCTCGACAACGCCTGCGGCGTTGCCGCCTTCACCCTGATGCCGCGCGAGGCCGATATCCTCACCGTGGAGTTCAAGACCACGCTGCTGGCCCCCGCCCGCGGCGAGCGTTTCGTGTTCAAGGCGGAGGTGGTCAAGCCGGGTCGTACGCTCACTTTCTGCGAGGCCAGGGCCTTTGCCGAGCACGATGGGAAGACCACGCTGATCGCGACCATGACCGGAACGTTGATGGCGATGCTGCCGCGCCAGGCGCCGCAGCCGTCGGGCATGTCCCGGGCCTTGCACGGCGATTGACAAGCCTGCCGGCGCATCCCTTGATGCGGCGGTCATGCTCGCAAGTCTCGGTCTCATTCTGCTCTGCCAATTGATCGGCGAAGTGGTCGTGCGCGGTCTCGGCCTGCCATTGCCGGGTCCCGTGCTCGGCCTGTTGCTGCTTTTGATGCTGCTGCTCGCCCGCGAACGTTTTGCGCTGCTCGCGCGCGGACCGCTGCGCAATGATGGCGTGGAGACGGCCGGCAAGGGCCTGCTCGCGCATTTGTCGCTGTTGTTCGTGCCGGCCGGCGTCGGCGTCGTGCAGAAGCTCGATCTGCTCGCGGAGCACGGCATTGCCATCGTCCTCGTGCTGGCGCTCTCGGTGGTCGTCACCCTGCTCGCGACCGTGCTCACCTTCCGTCTCGTCAGCCGCCTGTTGAAGCAACAGGACGCGCGATGAAGGACAATCCATTCTCGCTCTGGGTCTATCTCTCGCAGTCGCCGCTGCTCTGGCTGACCGTGACGCTGCTGGTCTATGCGAGCACCGATGCGGTGTCGCTGGCGACGCGGCGGCATCCGTTTGCCAATCCCGTGCTGCACGCGATGTGGATCATCGGCGCGTTCCTGCTTCTAACCGGTACGTCCTACACCACCTATTTCGCCGGCGCGCAGTTCGTGCACTTCCTGCTGGGACCCGCCACCGTCGCGCTCGCCGTGCCGCTCTACGAGAACCGCAAGCGCGTGGTTGTCTCGATCGTGCCGATGCTGGTGGCACTGGTCGCGGGTTCGGTGACGGCCATCGTCTCAGTCGTGCTGCTCGCCGAGCTCGCCGGGCTGCCGCGCGACGTCGTGCTCTCGCTGGCGCCGAAATCGGTCACGGCGGGCGTCGCCATGGGTATCGCCGAATCGCTGCATGCCGATCCGTCGCTGGCGGCGGTCGCGGTCATCCTCACCGGCATCATGGGCGCGATCATCGTGACGCCGCTGATGAACCGGACCGGCGTTACCGACTACCGCGCGCGCGGCTTTGCCGCCGGCCTTGCCGCGCACGGCATCGGCACCGCCCGCGCGTTCCAGGTCGACGAGATCGCCGGCGTGTTCTCCGGCATCGCCATGAGCCTGAACGCCTTGGTGACCTCCTTCCTGGTCCCCTTGGCGGTCACGCTGCTGGTGCGATGACATTGCGGCTGCGACCCTCTATATGATCGGTAACAATTCCCGGTTCCGAGCCGTATTTGCGAAGATGGGACCGAAACAGGACGAGATATGGCTGGATCTGGCAACAAGGGCCTCGTGCCGACGCGCCGTAGGGCGTTGACGCTGATCGGGGCAGGCGCCCTCGCAGCGGGCGGCCTCGCTTCGGTGCCGGCTGCCGCTGACAACGACGAGGTGCTGACCGAAAGCAAGGTGCTGCGAGATCCCGATACGCCTGTCGCGGGCAATCCCGACGGCAATATCACCATCGTCGAATGGTCGGACTACAATTGTCCCTATTGCCGCAAGCTCGAGCCCGAACTGCGCCAGGTCGTGCAGGACGACGGCAAGGTCAGGCTGGTGATGAAGGACTGGCCGATCCTCGGGCCGGTCTCGGTCACCGCGGCGCGGATCGCGCTCGCGGCGAAATTCCAGGACAAGTATCACCAGGCCCATGATGCCATGATGGGGGTCAGCTCGCGCCTGACCGAGCCGCGCATCGACGAGCTGCTCGCGGCCGCCGGCGTCGACATGGATCGCCTCAAGCGCGATCTCGCCGATCGCGCCAAGGACATCGACGCCATCCTCAAGCGCAACAACGAGCAGGCTGAAGCCTTCGGCTTCCGCGGCACCCCGGCTTTCATCGTCGGCAAGTACCGCGTGCCGGGCGTGCTCAGCATGAACGAGTTCGAGCAGGTCATCGCCGATGCACGCAAGGCCAAGATGAACTGACGCTGGCCGTATGAGATCACAGCCAACACAAGGACGCCGCCGCGAACCCGCGACGGCGCCCTGTTCATGTCTGGCAGGTCGAGAATACTTCGAAATTACTTCGACGAGATCCGGACCCAGTCCTTGTGCGCGCGATCGCGCAGTGCATCCCAGTCGGCCTTGGCCACGTCCCAGTTCACGATGGTGCGATTGCTGGTCGCAACTTCGCCGTTGGCGACGGACGAGGTCTGCATGGAGTCATAGACATAGACGCCGCCAGCAAGAAGCAGCGCGCCCAAGATCATTCCAAAAAAAGTCCGCATAGCAACCTCCGGTGACGGGCGATAACGTCGGCCCGGGGTGATGGTTCCGCGGCCATGCGGCGCATCTAAGGAGAGGTTGTTCATTTTCCGTTCAGCCACGCCAGCAGCTCCGCATTGATCTCGCGCGGATAGGTGTGGCTGAGATCGTCGATCTCGCGATAATTGACGTCGGCGCCGGCGGCGGAGAGCGCTGCTTGCGTCTGCCGCGCGGTCTGCACCGGAAACATCCAGTCGAGCTTGCCGTGGGTGATGAAGATAGGCAGGCCCTGCAGGCGCGAGGCATCCGCCATCTCGGCCATCAACGGATGGAAGGTCGCCGACACCGGGGCGAGATGCGTAAAGGGTGAGGCGCCGTCGAGCCCGGTGACGTAGCTGAAGGTGCCGCCGTCACTCATGCCGGTCAGCAGCACGCGCGAGACATCAATCGTCCAGCGGTTGCGCACGGTCTCCAGGATGCGCATGAGGTTGGGCGTGTCGGCATCGTCGCCCATCAGCGCCCAGGTCGATCCGGTCGCAGTCGGCGCCACCAGGATCGCGCCAAGACTGCGGGCATCGCGCAGCCAGCTCCACAGGAAGCCGCGCCCGTTGCCGCTGCCGCCGTGCAGCGCCATCACCAGCGGCATGGCGCGATCGTGCGTGTAATATTCGGGGACGTAAATCGAGAAGCCGCCGCGGCTGCCAGGCTCGTTGTGGTCGTGGAAGATACCGGTGTCCTCGCTTGCACCTGTCCCCAGCCGCGCCAGCAGGTCCTCGTTCTCGCGATTGGCGGTGTTGAGGAAGAAGCTGCTCACCGGCGGAAACTGCACGGCCAGCGGATAGAGGGCCTCCTGCGCGCGCGGTAGATGGCGCAGCGCGCGGAAGACGGCGACGAGGTCGCCGTTGCCGCGCTCGACCTCGCGAATCCCCGCAAAGGCCGCGAGCGTCTCGTTGCAGGCCGCATCGAGCCGGCTGCGCAAGCCGGCGAATTGTTCGGGCCACTCGCCGATCGCCGCGCGTGCGGATTGAAGCGTCTCGTCCGGCGCCCCGATTTCATTCATCACGGAGGCGAACGCTGGCGGGTGCAAATTCCGCTGGAAGAAGCCGAGCGCCTCCAGCGCGTTCAGCAGCGGCGGCAGCACGGTCACGATGTCGTCAACGACGGCCTCGGTCATCGCCGCTTCCTTGGGTCAGTTCGGTTTTGTCAGTGCAGCTTCGGCGCCTTGAGCAGCTTGAAGCGATCGGTCGACGTCACCGTGACGTCGAAGGTGACGCCTTCATGATGCACGGTGAGCGGCACGTCGACGCCGGCGGCGCCGAGCCCCCACATCTTCTTGTAGAAGGCGGTCTGGCTCGTGACCTTGTCGCCGTCGACCGCGAGGATGACGTCGCCGGTCTTGAGCTCGGCGCGCGCGGCCGGACCATTGGCGGAGATCCCGATCACCACCACGCGGTTGTCGATCTCGGTCGAATAAAGCCCGAGCCACGGGCGCGACGGTTTGTTGACGCGGCCGAACTTGCGGAGGTCGTCGAGGATCGGCTTCAACAGATCGATCGGCACGATCATGTTGACGTGCTCGGCCTTGCCGTCGCGCTCACGCTCGAGCTGGAGCGAGCCGATGCCGATCAATTCGCCGCGCTCGTTGAGCAGTGCGGTGCCGCCCCAGTTCGGGTGGGCGGGATAGGTGAACAGGGCTTCGTCCAGCAGATATTCCCAATAGCCGGCGAATTCCTGCTTGGCCACGATCTGGCTCGCGACGGAGCGCGTGCGGCCGCCGGCGCCGCCGACCACGACGCGGTCGCCGAGCCTCGTGTCTGCCGACTTGCCGAGCGGCAGTGGTTCGACGTCGAGCTCGCCGAGTGCCTGCACCAGGCCGAAGCCGGTGACGGAATCGAAACCGAGGGCATGCCCCTCGACGACGCGCCCGTCGGCGAGATGCAGCCACACCGATTCCGCCTCGGTGATGAGATAGCCGATGGTGAGCACCAGCCCGTCGTCGATCACGACGCCGTTGCCGGCGCGTTCGGTGCCCAGCGTCTCGGCGCTGAAGGCGTCAGGCGGGATGATGGCGTGCAGGCCGACGACGGATCCGAGCGCGCGGTCGAGATCGAAACCGTAATCGCTCGCCCGCGGCTGATTGGCCGGCGGCACTCTCCATTCGGTCAGGGCGGGCATGGAGTTCTCCTGGCTGAGTGCATCACGCCGCCGCGGCTGGCGGAACGACGCGCGAAGCACGCATAATTTAGGCCGGAGCAGGCCGTCTTGAAAGCCTTGGTCCCCAACTATTCCTGAGAACACAGCGCGAAATCCCGAGAAGGCACGGCAATGCCTGCATAGGTGGCAGGCGGTGCTCCATCAGGCATCGGCCGCATGGCTGGTGTCCCGCGAGGTGCTAGGCGACCCGCAATGAAGCTGCTAACCATTGCCGCTTCGTTTGACCAAGGGATCACGGACCGAAGCAATGGATAACCGCAGCGACATCTGGCGTGGCGTCGACACGATCAAGGCGCGTTTCATCGACCTCAGCGACAAGGTCTGGGGCATGCCGGAGGTCTGCTACACCGAGGCGCGGTCCGCCGCCGAGCATCTCGCCGAGCTGCGCCACCAGGGTTTCCGCATCACCGAGACCGTCGCCGGTATCCCGACCGCGGTGATGGGCGAATGGGGCGAGGGCGGACCGGTCATCGCCTTCATGGGTGAATATGACGCGCTGCCGGGCCTCAGCCAGGAGGCCGGCGTCGCCGAGCCTCGTCCGGTCGAAACCGGCGGCCATGGCCATGGCTGCGGCCACAATCTGCTTGGTTCTGCGGCGCTGCTCGCCGCGACCGCGGTGAAGGACTGGCTGGCCCAGAACAAGGTGCCGGGCCGTGTGCGCTATTACGGCTGCCCGGCCGAAGAGGGCGGCGCGGCAAAGGCGTTCATGGTGCGCTCCGGCGCATTCGAAGATGCCGACATCGCCATCACCTGGCATCCGCACAGTTTCTGGGAAGTCGCGGTGACGCCGTCGCTCGCCAACACCCGCGCCGACTTCATCTTCACCGGCCGCACCTCGCATGCGGCGGCTTCGCCCCATCTCGGCCGCTCCGCGCTCGACGCGGTGGAACTGATGAATGTCGGCGTCAACTACATGCGGGAGCACATGCCGAGCGACGCGCGCGTGCATTACGCGGTGCTCGACACCGGCGGCATCGCGCCGAACGTGGTGCAGGCGCATGCGCGCGTGCGCTATTCGATTCGCGCCCGTGATCTTCCCGGCATGAACGAACTGGTCGGACGCGTGAGCAAGATTGCAGAGGGTGCGGCGCTGATGACCGAGACCAAGGTCGAGATGAAGATCATCTCGGCGGTCTCCAACATCCTGCCGAATACGCCGCTGGAGCAGGCGCTGCACCGGGTCATGGAAGAGCTCGGGCCGCCGCATTTCGACGATGCGGACAAGGGCTTTGCCAGCCAGATCCGCGCGACGCTGAGCGACAAGGACATCGCCTCGGTCTACTACGCGATCGGCATGGAGCCGACCGATCGGCCGCTGGCCGACTTCCTGGTGCCGCTCGATGCCAAGCGCAATCCGCTGGTCGGCTCGACCGACGTCGGCGACGTGAGCTGGGTGGTGCCGACCGTGCAGGTTCACGCACCAACGGTTGCAATCGGCACGCCGTTCCACACTTGGCAGGTGGTGGCGCAGGGCAAGAGCGCACACGCGCACAAGGCGATGGTGCAGGCGGCCAAGGCCATGGCGGGGCTCGGCATCAAGGCCCTGACAGAGCCGAAGCTGATCGAGGCCGCGAAGGCGGACCTGGTGAGGCGGACCGCCAAGACTCCTTATGTTTGCCCGCTGCCCGACCACGTCGCGCCCCCGCTGACGATGTCCGTGGCGTAGAATTTCGTCTCGATACTTCGTCTGATCCGGCGAACAAATTTTCCGCAGTGCAACGCGGAATCCGGCGTGTTTTGACGCCGGATTGCCGAACGCTTGGGCTGTGGAACGTCGTTTTGCCCAACAGACAGCCAGAACACTGTTTGCATACATACGGTCGCAGTTGACGGGCGGCCTATTCAGTGTGCCATCTACCGCCAGCCAAACCCGGCGGTCGCCTCGCGGCCGCCTGCATCCATACGGGAACCAGACGGGGGACAACCATGCTGGATAAAGAACTGCGTTCGATGATCGGTGACGTGAAGGGCGGGCGGATGGATCGCCGTGCCTTCATCCAGCGCCTGGCCGCTGTCGGCCTCACCGCGCCCCTGGCCAACCAGATCCTCGCGCTCGGCGGCGTCGCGATGGCCGAGGGGGCCTCGCCGTACAAGCCGACCAAGCGTGGCGGCGGCGGTGCGCTGAAGCTGCTGTGGTGGCAGGGCCCGACCCTGCTCAATCCGCATTTCGCCACCGGCACCAAGGACCAGGACGGCTCGCGCCTGTTCTATGAGCCGCTCGCCTGTTGGGATCCCGATGGCAACATGAAGCTGGTTCTGGCGACCGAAATTCCGTCGACCCAGAACGGCCTGCTCGCCGCCGACGGCAAATCGGTGACCTGGAAGCTGAAGCCCGGCGTCAAATGGCACGACGGCAAGCCCTTCACCGCTGATGACGTGGTCTTCACCTGGGAATACATCATCGATCCCGCGACCGCGGCGGTCACCGTCGCGACCTACCGCGACATCACGGTCGAGAAGGTGGATGATCTGACGATCCGCCTCAACTTCAAGAAGCCGACGCCGTTCTGGGCCGACGCCTTCGTCGGCGCGACCGGACAGATTCTGCCCAAGCACCTGTTTGCCGAGTTCAAGGGTTCGAAGTCCCGCGAGGCCCCGACCAACCTCGCCCCGGTCGGCACCGGCCCGTACAAGTTCGTCGAGTTCAAGCCCGGCGATCTCATCCGGGGCGTGATCAATCCCGACTATCACATGGCGAACCGTCCTCATTTCGATACGATCGAGATGAAGGGTGGCGGCGATGCCGTCTCGGCGGCGCGCGCGGTGATCCAGACCGGCGAATATGATTTCGGCTGGAACATCCAGGTCGAGGACGACGTGCTGCTTCGTCTGGAGAAGGGCGGCAAGGGTAAAACCATCTACGCCGTCGGCGGCGATACCGAGTTCATCGCGCTGAACTTCACCGATCCCAATACCGAGGTCGACGGCGAGCGCTCCTCGATGAAGACCAAGCATCCGCTGTTCTCCGATCCGGCGGTGCGCAAGGCGCTCTCGTTCCTGGTCGATCGCGAATCGATCAAGAAGGCCATCTACGGCCGTGCCGGCCGCACCACGGCGAACTTCCTCAACGGCCCGGAGAAGTTCGTCTCCAAGAACACCTCCTGGGAGTTCAGCATCGAGAAGGCCTCGAAGATCCTGGACGATGCCGGCTGGAAGCCGGGTGCGGACGGCATTCGCGAGAAGGACGGCAAGAAGCTGAAGCTGCTGTACCAGACCTCGATCAACGGCCCGCGCCAGAAGACCCAGGCGATCGTCAAGCAGGCCTGTCAGAAGGCCGGCATCGACGTGGAATTGAAGTCCGTCGTGGCTTCGGTGTTCTTCTCCTCGGACGTGGCCAACCCCGACACCTACGCCAAGTTCTACGCCGACATCGAGATGTTCCAGATCCCGATGAGCCAGCCGGATCCCGCCCAGCACATGCGCCGCTATCATTCGAGCAATGTGGCGACCAAGGAGAACAAGTGGCAGGGCACCAATTTCCCGCGCTGGGTCAACAGGGACTATGACGCGGCCATCGACGCCGCCGACGGCGAGATGGATCCGGTCAAGCGTACGGCGCTCTACATCAAGGCCAATGATCTGCTGTTCAACGACACCGTCTTCATCCCGGCGCAGCATCGCTTGAAGGTGGAGGCGGCCGCCAACACGCTGCGCCCGGTGATCTCGGGCTGGGCCAACGAAACGGACAACCTGTTCGACTGGTACCGGGAGGAATGATCACGCAGGCCTAGACGGGTTTCTCCCTCATGAGTCAGTATGTCCTGCGTCGTCTTTTGATCGCGATTCCGAGCTTGCTCGGAATCTCCCTGGTGCTGTTCGTCGTGCTGGCGCTTGCCCCCGGCGATCCATTCTCGGAACTGGCGACCAATCCGAACGTGCCGCCCGAAGTCGCTGCTGCGCTTCGGGCGAGGTTCGGCCTCGACGATCCGATCTATCTGCGTTACCTGCACTGGCTCTCCGCCATGGCGCATGGCGATTGGGGCTTCTCCTTCGTCAGCCGGATGAACGTCGATACGCTCATCCTTCAGCGCCTGCCGGCCACACTCTATGTGATCGGCTCGGCGCAGCTCCTGGCGCTGCTGATCGCGATTCCCGTCGGCGTCTATGCGGCGACGAAGCCCTACTCGCTGTTCGACCAGATCGCGAACACGCTCGCCTTCGTCGGCTTCTCGCTGCCGACCTTCTTCACCGGCATCCTGTTCATCCTGATCTTCTCGGTCACGCTGGACTGGCTGCCCTTCGTCTACACCACCGACGTCAAGGGCACCGGCATCCGCTGGGTGCTCGAGATGATCCGTCAGGCGATCATGCCGGTGGCGGTGCTCGGCCTGTTCCAGGCGGCGTCGATGACGCGCTTCGTGCGTTCGGCCATGCTCGACGTCATCAGGCTCGACTACGTCACCACGGCGCGGGCCAAGGGCCTCGGGCAGGCGAAGGTGATCGTCAAGCACGTGATGCGTAACGCCATGATCCCGGTGGTCACGCTGATCGCGTTGCAGATGCCTGCCGTGTTCGGCGGCGCCATCGTCACGGAGCAGATCTTCCGCATTCCCGGCATCGGCTCGCTGCTGATCTCCTCCATCCTTTCCAACGACACGCCGGTCGTGATGGCCGTCACCTTCGTCTTCGCGTGCCTTGTGGTCCTGTTCAATCTCATCGCGGACGTCCTGTATGGCTGGCTTGACCCTCGCATCTCCCTCCGCTGAGCGGCGCGTCTACTCGCCCTGGCGCGAGACGTGGCGGCGCTATAGCCGCCACAAGCTTGCCGTGGTCAGCGCGTTCCTGCTCCTCGTTCTGGTCCTGGCGGTGGTCGCCGGCCCCTTCCTGTGGCGGGTCAAGATCGACGACATCGATATCGTGGCCGGCATGCAGGGGCCGTCGCTTGCCCATCCCTTCGGCACCGACGATCTCGGACAGGACATCCTGGCCCGCATGATCTATGGCGGGCGCATCTCGCTTGCGGTCGGCCTCGCCGCAATGCTGGTCTCGGTCATTATCGGTGTGCTGATCGGCGCGCTCGCCGGCATGTCGCGCGGTGCACTCGGTCATGGATTGATGTGGCTCACCGACCTGTTCCTGTCGCTGCCGCAACTGCCGCTGCTGCTGCTGCTCATCTATCTCTTCCGCGACGGGCTGAAGGTCGCGTTTGGCCCCGAGGGCGGCATCTTCATCCTGATCGTGCTCGTGATCGGGGGCCTGCGCTGGATGCCGGTGGCGCGCCTCGTGCGTGCGCAGTTCCTGTCGATTCGCGAAAAGGAATTCGTCGAAGCCGCGCGTGCGCTCGGCGCCAGTCCGGTGCGGCAGGTCGTGCGCCACATCCTGCCCAATGCGCTCGGTCCGGTGATCATCGCCGGCACCATCGACGTCGCCGCCGCCATCATCGCGGAATCGACGCTGTCGTTCCTCGGCCTCGGCTTCCCGCCGGATACCCCGACTTGGGGGCGGCTGCTGTACGATGCCAAGGACTTCCTCGATATCGGACCGCACTGGGCGCTGTTTCCAGGTGGCGCGATCTTCATCGCGGTGGTCGCCATCAACTTCATCGGCGACGGCCTGCGTGACGCGCTCGACGCGCGGCGGGTGATCTGATGGCGCCGCTGCTCGAAATCAAGGGCCTGAAAACCCACTTCTCCACCGACGACGGCATCCTGCAGGCCGTCGACGGCGTCGACATCACCATCAACAAGGGCGAGACGCTCTGCGTCGTCGGCGAGTCCGGCTGCGGCAAAACCGTCACCGCGATGTCGATCCTCAAGCTGATCGCGATGCCGCCGGGCCGGATCGCGGCCGGCCAGATCATCTTCGAAGGCCGCGATCTCGTGCCGCTGACGAGCAACCAGCTCGACGAGATCCGCGCCAAGGAAATCGGCTTCATCTTCCAGGAGCCGATGACCTCGCTCAATCCGGTGCTCACGGTCGGCGAGCAGATCGCCGAGAGCCTGCGCCGCCATGAGAACGTCACCAGGAAGCAAGCGCTCGAGCGCACCATCGAGATGCTGAAGCTGGTGCAGATCCCCAACGCCGAAGGCCGCGTGCACAATTATCCGCACCAATTCTCCGGCGGCATGCGCCAGCGCGTGATGATCGCGATGGCGCTGGCCTGCAAGCCGAAGCTGATCATCGCCGACGAGCCCACCACTGCGCTCGACGTCACCATCCAGGCGCAGATCCTCGACCTGCTCCAGGACATGAAGGAACGCTTCGGCATGGCGGTGATGCTGATCACCCATGCCATGGGCGTCGTCGCCGAGACCGCGCAGCGCGTCGTCGTCATGTATGCCGGCAAGGTGGTGGAGGAGGCGCCCGTCGACGACCTGTTCGGCGATCCCCGCCATCCCTATACGCAAGGCCTGATCCGCTCGATCCCGCGCATCGACCTCGACAGCGAGCACAAGACGCGGCTCGAGGCGATCGGCGGCTCGGTGCCGATCCTGATCAATCCGCCGGTCGGCTGCCGGTTTGCGCCGCGCTGCAAGTTTGCCATGAACGTCTGCACCGAGAAGGAGCCGCTGCTTCGCGAGGTCTCGCCCGGCCACCGCATGGCCTGTCACCTGGGAGATACGCAGTTGGGAGCCGCGTCATGAGCGAACCCTTGCTCCGCGTCAGCGGCCTGAAGAAACATTTTCCCGTGCTCGGCGGCCTGCTGTCGCGCCAGGTCGGCAGCGTCTATGCGGTCGACGGCGTGTCGTTCTCGGTCAATCGCGGCGAGACGCTCGGTCTCGTCGGCGAATCCGGCTGCGGCAAGTCCACCACGGGCCGTTGCGTGCTGCGTCTGATCGAGCCGACCGACGGCGAGGTTACGTTCGACGGCCAGGACGTACGCCAGCTCAGCGGCAACGATCTGCGCGCGATGCGGCGGAACATGCAGTTGGTGTTCCAGGACCCGTTCGCCTCGCTCAATCCACGCATGACGATCGGCGCCATCCTCGGCGAAGCCCTTGTTATTCACAAGCTCGGATCATCGGCCAGGGAACGTGAGGATCGTGTCGCGAGCCTGCTCGTGAAGGTCGGACTCAAGGCCGAGCACATGCGCCGCTACCCCCACGAATTCTCCGGCGGCCAGCGCCAGCGCATCGTGATCGCGCGCGCGCTCGCGGTCGAGCCGAAGCTGATCGTCTGCGACGAGCCGGTCTCCGCGCTCGACGTGTCGATCCAGGCCCAGGTCATCAACCTGCTGGAGGATCTCCAGGCCGAGCTGAACCTCACTTATCTCTTCGTCGCGCACGATCTCTCGGTGGTCGAGCACATCTCCGACCGCGTCGCGGTGATGTATCTCGGCCGCATCGTCGAGCTCGCGAAAGCCAACGACCTCTACCGCAACCCGCAGCATCCCTACACCAGGGCGCTGTTGTCGGCGGTGCCGGTACCCGATCCGAAACTCAAGCGCGAGCGCATCCGTCTCAAGGGCGACGTTCCGAGCCCGATGAAGCCGCCGTCCGGCTGCCACTTCCACACCCGTTGCCCGATCGCCCAGCCGCGCTGTGCGGAAAGCGCGCCGGAGCTGAGGGAAGGGGCGGGCGGCCACTTCGTGGCGTGTCATCTCGCCTGAGATCGACTGAGGCGGCGCACGGTTCATTCGTGGTGAAGCAGACCATGCTCTAGAAGGGCTCGCCTGAAGGCCTCCACCGAATTGTGGTGATGCGCGAACAGGCCCGCCTCGCGCGCTCCCGCAACATTGTCGGCGAGATCGTCGACGAACAGGACGGTTTCGGGCTTCGCGTCGAGCTCCGACAGGCAGAGACGATAGCAGTGCGGGTCCGGCTTCGCCGCCTTGAACTGGGCCGAGGTGTAGATTTTGGTGCCGAACACCGGACGCAATTCCGGCAGCAGCGTGTCGATATGGTCGGCGACCAGCGTGGTGTTGTTGGTCAGGACGGCAATATCGACGGTATCACGCAGGCGGCGGGCGATCTCCAGCATCGCGCGATCGATCTGCATCGCACGGCGCCGCGCCTCCACCCACTCGTCGAGCGACAGGGGATAGCGGATGCGTTCGCCGAAGCCGCGCAGATAATCGGCGGCATCGAGCGTGCCGGAATCGCCGAGCAGCTCGAAGCCGCTCTCCCAGATCGCCTCGTGGACGAACTCGCTGGTCGTCCCCGCAAGTTCCGCCAGCCATGCGACACGCTTTCCCCTGTCGTAGTCGCAGAGGACATTGTCCATGTCGAAGAGGACAAGCTTGATCCCGTCAGTCACAGCAACACTCGCGGATTGGCCGAACATCCGGCCATGATCGCTGTCATATCCCGAGAGAATGTCGGCGACAAATCCCGGCATGAGGCCGGACGCCGCGATCTCGCGAAGCCGCCGGCCGGTGACTTCGTCACGCGCTCTTCGCGGGCCAGGGGACGACCTGCCCCGACATCACCAGCCGGTCGCGGCCGCTGTCCTTTGCGGCGTAGAGCGCACGATCGGCGGCCGTCACCAGGGCGCTGCAGTCCGTCGTGGTCTGGGACGGGAGACCCGTTGCGGCGCCGAGGCTCGCCGTGACGAGCCGCGAGGGCGGATTCTGGGCGTGCAGCATGGCCAGATCGTGCAGCGCCTCGCGGATCTCCTCGCCGACCCCGGCACAGCCGTTCGCATCGGTGTTCGGCAACAGGATGGCGAATTCCTCGCCGCCATAGCGCGCCGCGAGGTCGGCCGGGCGCCTCGCATGGGCGGACAGAATCCGGCCCAGCGCACGCAAGCAGCCGTCGCCGGCCACGTGCCCGTAATGGTCGTTGAACGCCTTGAAATGATCGACGTCGATCAGCAGCAGCGAGAGTTGCGTGCCGTCACGTCGGGCGCGCGCCCATTCGTCCGCGAGGCGCTCGTCGAATGTCCGCCGGTTGGCGAGCCCGGTCAGGCCGTCGGTGGTTGCGAGCGAGGCGAGCTTGTCCTGGAGGTCCTTCTGCTCGGTCATGTCGCGCACAACCGCGACGACGCCGTCGACCTCGCCGCTGCCGGAGTCCCGCGTCACGTGCAAGGCCGCCTCGGCCCAGATCTCGCCCTTCTCGCGATGGCGCTGGCGATAGACGAGCCGCGCCTCCTCGGCCTCGCCGTTCTTCAGCGCCACGATGGCCTGCTCGACCCGCCCCATGTCCTCGGCGTGAATGCCGGCTACCGCCGACGTGCCCAGCAGTTGTTCGGCAGACCAGCCGATGATGCGCGCGCATGACGGCGAGGCGTAGAGCAGCCGGTTGTCCAGTCCGATCCGGGTCACCATGTCGCTGGACTGCTCGGCCAACATGCGGAAATGGGCTTCCTTGGCGACCAAAGCGTGCGCCATCCGCTGCCGCTGCGAGAGCTGGCGGACCAGGTAATAGCCGATCACGGCGATCAGCAGGACGAGTCCGAGGACGAAGGCCATGCGCATCGTCGCCGCGCGTCGCCAGGGAGCCAGCACGTCGTCCTGCGACTTGCTCGCCAGCACCATCAGGGGATAGTGGCTGCTGCGCTGGTAGTAGCTGAGCCGCTGCACGCCGTCGAGTGGCGACTTGAAATAGTAGACCGCCGCGGCCGGCCGGCTGTCCCATCCCTTGAACAATGGCGTGTTGGACAAGTCGCGCCCGACGAAGGCGCCACTCTCGTCGCGGCTGCGCGCCAGCATGATGCCGGCATTGCTGAGCAGCGAGGTCGAGCCGTTCGGGCCGAAATCGAAGCGCTCGTAGAACTTGACGAAATAGCCGACGTCGATCGTGATCAGGGCAACGCCGGCGAAGCCGCCGTCGGGATCATTGATCCGGCGGGACGCGGTGATGATCCATTGACCCCCGGCGCGGCTCTTGACCGGGCTTCCGATCAGCGTGCCGGGATCCGTCGAGTCCCGATGGTGCTGGAAGTATTCGCGGTCGCTGTTGTTCAGCCTGGAGAAGTCCACGCGCTCGGTCGTGGCAAGCCACCGGCCCGTGGCGTCATAGATGAAGATGCCGCGGATGCGGTCCGACGATTTCCGGGTCGGCAGATAGGCCTGGAGTTTTGCGATCGTGTCCGGACCCGTTCCATCGATCTCGAGCCGGTGGACCAGCCCGACCAGGATGGTATCCACGAGTTCGAACGTGTCGTCTGCATGCTGGACCAGCGAATGCGCGAGATTGGCGACGTCGACTTCGGCGGTTCTGAGGTCGGCGTTGCGCGTTTCCCATTCGCGCCAGCCGCTCAAGCCAAGGATGGCGAAGCAGGCCAGCGCCACGAAACTCGCCGCCCAGAGCGGAAGACGCGTCTTTCCGAATTCGCGGCCCGTATGCATCAGGCTTGCTCCATTTCGGCGCAAACCTTTCACTTTGGCCTTAACGGCCTGTTGCGTCATCCCGGCAGATTGCGCGAATCCCGTATTCAGCCGGAACCGGTGCTCGATGTTTCCGAGGGTTATCGTCGGAGCGCGTTAACCACGCCGGTCTCACGGGCCGGCGCGGCGGCGTTCCCGCCTCACTCCTCCAGTGTAAATCCGACGCGCAGCGTCACCTGATAGTGGCGTACGGCGTTGTTCTCGACGTGGCCGCGCGTCTGCACCACCTCGAACCATTTCATTTCGCGGATGGTCTTGGCGGCGCGGCTGATCGCGTTCTTGATCGCATCCTCGATCGAGGTTTCGGATGATCCGACCAGTTCGAGGATCTTGTAGACGTGATCCTTCTCGGCTGTGGGCATGGTGCGTCTCCCCTTATGTTGTGGCGGGCCGGATACGGCTCTCACTGCGTCTTCGAGAGCGTTGGGCCTTCACTGTGAACGGCCGCCCGCGGCTCGGGTTCCCGGTCGTTTCCATGATCGGTGTCGCCGCCGCCGAGATTGCCCGTCCAAGGCGCAAAGCACGATCAGGAAAGGACAAGGATCGGGGCAGGGGTCCCAGTTTGTGGAAGCGCACGAAAATATGGCTCGCGTGAGCGGTCGGCCTCCGCAAATGCGGGGTCCGCGGGATGGCTGCCCTTGCTCGCTCCGATGCGGGCGAGTTAGCCTCAACCGTTTCCCGGCACCTTCGATGTGCGGTGATGATCGACCGTTGGACGAGGAGCGCTCTGGTCGCAATCGGCCTGTCCGCCACGCCTGCATCGGGCGTCGCGCAGGACGATCTCGGTGGCGCGCCCGGCATGATGTCGCTGCAGGTGACGACCGATCCGTCCATGATCGAATGCCGCAAGCTGGAGGCGGTCAATCCGGCCTCGCTCGCGTTCCTGCCGCTGCGCCGGACATTCAACGACGACTTCAACGAGCATCCGCTCGCCGGAGGGCGCTGGGTGCCGCACTACGCCGGCGGCGCGGCGTGGCCGGAGGCGCGCTACTGGGGCGGCGACGGCTCCGACTTCAAGCGCAAGACCAGCGCCAATGGCGAGCAGCAGATCTATGTCGACCCGCGCTACGCGGGGCGTGCGGGGACGCCGCTCGGGCTCGATCCGTTCAGGGTGAGGGATGGCGTGCTCTCGATCGTCGCCAGCCGCACGCCGCCGGAATTGAAGCCCGTGCTGTTCAACAACGAGTACATCTCGGGAATCCTGACCACGCAGGGCACGTTCGCGCAGAAGCACGGCTACTTCGAAATCCGTGCCAAGGTGCCGGTCGGCCATGCCGTGTGGCCGGCGTTCTGGATGCTGGCGGACGATGGCGGCTGGCCGCCCGAGGTCGACGTGCTGGAGGGCCGCGGCGAGCGGCCCGGCGATCTCGTGATGACGACGCATTGGCGGATTCCGTCGACCCAGAAGATCCAGTCCTGCGGCTTCGACTTCGCGGTCGGCGATGCTTCGAGTGCATTTCACAATTACGGTGTGCTGTGGGAGGAGGACCGCTTGGTCTATTTCATCGACCGCAGGCCGGTGTCCGACATCAAGGTGCCGATCGGCTTCGACGATCCCATGTACATGATCGTCAATCTCGCGATCGGGTCGAAATTCTTTCCCGGCGTCAGCCCGGTCGATGCAGAATCGCCGCCGAGCGTCGCGTTCGAGATCGACCGGATTTCCGTCTATCAGATCGACATGGAGCAGGCGCGGAGATAGGCATGTTCGCAAAATTCTCACGGCGCGATTTTGCCAGATTCGCGGGCCTCGCCGCGCTTGGCGCCGCGTCGGGCGCGAGAGCTGCGGCGGACGCTGCGGCCGACCGCCACGCGCCCGCGGCCTTTCCGAAGGACTTTCTCTGGGGCACGGCGACCTCGTCCTACCAGATCGAGGGCGCCGTCAATGAGGACGGACGCGGCAAATCGATCTGGGACACTTTTAGCCACACGCCCGGCAAGATCGAGGACGGCTCGACCGGCGACCGGGCCAACGAGCATTATCGTCGCTACAGGGAAGACGTCGCGCTGATCAAGGCACTCGGCGTCAGGGCCTATCGGTTCTCGATTGCGTGGCCGCGGGTGTTTCCGGAAGGAACAGGCCAGCCCAATCCCAAAGGGCTCGATTTCTATGACCGTCTCGTCGACGAGCTGCTTGCGAACGGCATCGAGCCCTGTGCGACGCTCTATCATTGGGACCTGCCGCAGGCGCTTCAGGACCGCGTCGGCGGCTGGCAGTCGAGCGATACGTCAAAGGCGTTTGCCGATTATGCCGCCCATGTGGCCACGCGCCTGACCGATCGCGTCAAGACCATCTTCACCGTGAACGAGGTCGGGCGCTTCCTGAATTTCGGCTATGGCTGGGGCATCGACGCGCCCGGCCTCAAGCTGCCGACCGCGCAGCTCAACCAGGCGCGGCATCACGTGGCGCTGGCGCATGGGCTCGCCGTGCAGGCGATCCGTGCGTCCGGGCGTGCCGGCACCCGCGTCGGTGCGGCCGAGAACATCGCGGCCTGCGTGCCGGCGATCGCAACGCCGGAAAACATCCGCGCCGCCGAGATCGCGACGCGCGAGCTCAACGCCGGCTTCCTCGGCGTGGTGCTGGAAGGCAAGTACACCGACGGCTATCTTGCCTATGCCGGCGCGGACGCGCCGAAGTTCACGCCTGATGAGCTGAAGATCATCGGCGCGCCGAACGATTTTGTCGGCCTCAACATCTACGCGCCGCAGTTCTACGTCACCGCCTCCGACCGTGCGCCCGGCTTCCACGTGCTGCCGTTCCCGACTTCGTTTCCGCACATGAATTCGGAATGGCTGCGGGTCGGGCCCGAGGTGATCTACTGGGCGCCGCGCCTTGCGGCAAAGATCTGGAATATCGAGACCATCTACATCAGCGAGAACGGCACCTCGTCGGACGACAAGATCGCCGCCGACGGCCAGGTCTACGACCTCGACCGCATCATGTTCCTGCGCAACTATCTGACCCAAATGCAGCGCGCCACCGCCGAGGGCGTCCCGATCCGTGGCTATTTCCTCTGGAGCCTGATGGACAACTTTGAATGGATCTTCGGCTACGGCAAGCGGTTCGGGCTCTACCGGGTCGACTTCGAGACGCAAGCGCGCGTGCCGAAGCTGAGCGCGGCGTTCTATCGGGATGTGGTGATGCGAAATGCGATCGGGGTGTGAGGCTCCGCTCAGGGACGCTTGCGCGGCGGGTAGTCGCGCTCGAGGCGAGAGATTTCCTCCGGCGGCGCTGTCAGCAGCAGCAACTTGAGCGGCGAAAGCGGGCCTCCACGGCAAGGTCCGAACTGGCCATCGACCCGCCCTCGATACAGTGTCTTGCCGTCGCTTATGACTTTGTCGGGGCTGGGCGAAACCCCGATCGTGAGCAACGCGCCGGGAGCCCACTCCAGCGGCCGGTGAGCGCAACCACTATCACACCATCTATAGTACGCGACCGTCGCTTGCCGATCGATTTTGCTGCGACGAAGAGCACCCTTCAGGACTGTGACGTCCTTGAATCCAAGCAGCTCGATCCCCGTATCTGCCCCGGAAACGGGACGGAGGCTGACGAGGCGGCCACTGAAGACAATCGGGCTCAGAGTTTCAAGAGCGACACGCGCTTCGAGATCAACGGCTCTCTTGGCTGGATCGACGTTCTCGTTGATTGATTCGAAAAAAGCGGGATACGGAAGCCCACAATCCAATCCATGGACAGTGACCGGCCACCCAATTCCCAAAGCGGCAAGCAAGATGGCTGGTCGAATGCTACGAGGAACGTCGAACCGCATCGCTGGCTTCCGCCCTACGGATCCAGCTCCGTATCCCAGTACAGATAGTCCAGCCAGCTATCGTGCAGATAGTTCGGCGGGAACAGGCGGCCGTTGCGGTGGAGCTGGTGCACGGTCGGCGCGAACGCGCTCTGGCGCGGGAACATTTTTGCCTGTGCCGGCGTGAGATTGCCCTTGCGCAGATTACAGGGCGAGCACGCCGCGACCACGTTCTCCCAGGTGGTCTGGCCGCCCTTGCTGCGCGGGATGATGTGATCGAAGGTGAGGTCTTCGGGCGAGCCGCAATATTGGCAGGCGAAGCGATCGCGCAGGAAGACGTTGAACCGGGTGAAGGCAGGGTGCGTGGTCGGCTTGACGAAGGATTTGAGCGAGACGACGCTCGGCAGCTGCATTTGCAGCGTGGGGCTGTGGACCGCCTGATCGTAGTGCGCGACGATGTTGACGCGATCGAGAAACACCGCCTTGATCGCGTCCTGCCACGACCACAGAGACAGTGGGTAGTAACTCAGCGGCCGGAAGTCCGCGTTCAGGACCAGCACCGGCCAACTGCCTTGCGAGACATGTGCGTTCAAGTAACGCTCCCGGCCTCCAATATACGCTGCGAAGCAGCATGTGTTGACATACTACATGCAGCGTGACGGGATTGTGAAGCCCGTTGAGCGACTTATTCAGGCGCAGGCAATGCGGCGGCGGGGTGGCAAAACGCTCAAAAACGCCGCGGTCAGGGGAGGAGACCATGCGAGGCTGGCTCGCCGCGCTGCTCGCGGCCATGCTCGGCGCGGCGCCGATTTGCCTTGCTGCGGCTGAGGATTATCCGACGCGACCCGTCACCATGATCGTGCCATTCCCGGCGGGCGGCGCCACCGATACCCTGGCGCGGTTCCTCGGCGAGCGCCTCAACGCTGTGCTGAAGCAGCCGGTGGTGATCGAGAATGTCGGCGGCGCGGCCGGCTCGCTCGGCGTCGGCCGCGCCGTGCGCGCCAGCCCCGACGGCTACACGCTGTCGATCGGAACCTCGACAACGCACATGCTGACCGGCGGGCTCTACGCGCTGCCGTTCGATCTGCTCCGCGATCTCGAGCCGGTCATCCTGATCGGCAGCGAGCCGCTTTTGATCGTCGGCCGCAAGGATCTTCCCGCTGATGATCTCAAACAATTGATCGCGTGGCTGAAGGCCAATCCGGACAAGGCATCGGTCGGCATCGCCGGCGTCGGCGCCACCGGCCATCTCGCCGGCATCGCGCTCCAGAAGGAGACCGGTACGCAATTCCAGTTCGTGCCGTATCGCGGCAACGGTCCTGCGATGCAGGACCTTGTCGCCGGCCAGATCGATGCGATGATCGAGCCGGCCTCGAACTTCAAGGCGTTGGTCGGCGCAGGCAACATCAAGACGTTTGCAGTCACCAGCAAGGCACGTTCGCCATCCTGGCCGGACATTCCGACCGCGGATGAAGCGGGCCTATCAGGCTATTCCGCCTCGCTCTGGTACGGATTGTGGGTGCCGAAGGGGACGTCGAAGGACATCACCGCAAAGCTCAACGCCGCCATGGTGCAGATTTTGGCAAGCCCGCAGGTGACGCAGCGCTTCGCCGAACTCGGCATCCAGGTCTCGCCGCTCGTGCAGCAGTCGCCGGACGCCCTGCGCAACTATCAGCAGGAAGAGGCCGAGCGCTGGTGGCCGATCATCAGGGCGTCGGGAGTGAAGGTGGAGTAACTGTCATTCCCGCACCCGCTCCAGCTTCTGCAAGCACCGCGTCGCGCGGACGACGGCCGGCATCTCCTCGCCCGGGAAACTCGTTGTCCAGTTGGTGACGCCGACCTCGCCCACGTAGATGTCGCCCTTCGAATCCAGTGCGATGCCGTGCGGCGCCAGGAATTTGCCGCTGGCAATGCCCGGGCCTTCCTCGCCGCCGAGTCGCGCGATGCGTTTGCCTTGCGCATCGACGATCGATAGCCGCGGGCCAAGATTGGGTACTTTGCGGTTGATGTCGAGGCCGGGACCGAGCTCGCCGATCACGAAGGTCGGGTTCTTGGCCCCGCTGCAGCAGCACAGCGCGCAGGGGCGGTGCAGATTGTTCCACTGGGTCTCGTACTTGCCCTCGCCGTTGAACACCTGCACGCGATGGTTTTCGCGATCGGCGACATAGACCCAGCCGTCGGCGTCGGTGGCGATATTGTGCACGATGTTGAACTGGCCGGGATCGGTGCCGGGCTCGCCCCAGCTTTTGATCAGCTTGCCGTCGGGCGTGTATTTGTGCACGCGCGCATTGCCATAGCCGTCGGAGACGTAAATCTCGCCTTTCGGCGACAGCGCGGTGTGGGTGCACCGGTGAAACGGCTCGCCGCTCATGAACGGCGCAGGCTTTGCGGGGATTCCGATCGTCAGCAGCACCTTGCCGTCGGTGGTGCATTTGCGCACGGTGTGGTCGCCGTCGTCGGTGCAGTAGAGATTGTCGTCGGCATCGATATGCAGGCCGTGCGCACGTGAGAACAGGCCCTCGCCAAAACTGCGCAGGAAATTGCCCTCGCGGTCCAGCACCACCATCGGATGTTCGCCGCGGTTGAAGACGTAGATGCGGTCCTTGCTGTCGACCGCGACCGAGGCGACATCGGTGAGCTGCCAGCCGTTCGGCAGCTTTGCAAAATCTTCGACGACGCGATAGCGGTGCTCGCCGGTGCCGAGAATGGCTGGCATGTGCTGTCCCTTCCTTTAGCTGTGTCTGACCTGCTCGTCTGCATCCACGTCGTCATTGCGAGCGCAGCGAAGCAATCCAG
>NZ_AKIY01000299.1 GCF_000282615.1 Bradyrhizobium sp. YR681
ATCATGCCGGCGGGCCCGCCGCCGACGATGCAGCACCGGGTTTTCACTCGGGAACCCCCTGGAGGCTGCGACGTGTCGGATTTCACGGCCGGGTCCTCATTTACGACTCAAGTTTTCTGTGCAGTGCAGCAAGCAGGATTCATTTGCCGCGGTTGTGAATGGCCATTAGCGTCGCGGCAGACTTCGGTTGATTTCAGGAACTTGCGGTGCGGACGATCCTCATAGTGCTCGGCGTCTGGATTCTGATCAACGTGCTTTTCGTCGTGATCATGATCCCGCCGCGCAGGCCGCGGAAGCCGGATCCGCGGCAGACAGGCACGCTTGCGCCGGTGCATGTCGAGCAGAACGGCTATCCGTTCGAGAAGCAGGAAAAGCTCCTGCTCCGCCATGTCATCATCTCGATCGGGATGGGCGCGTTCTTCTCGCTGGCTCCGCCGTTGATCGAAGCCGTCGAGTCCATCAAGCGCTACATCAGGAAGGGCCGCGGGTAGCCTCCCGCCGCCGCCATCAATTGTTGCTGCGGTTGGCGCTGCGAAAACTCTTGATCTCCGACACGCTGCCGTCGCGATAGGTCAGCTCCACCGAAACGAATTGCGTGGCCGGGTTGAGCTTCATGTAGAGCGGCATGCCGGCGCTGATCGCGCTGGGGTCGCGCATGTCGCAATTCGGCATCTTCAGCACCTGGTTGGGCACGGCGCTGTCGATGCCGATGCGCACCTCTCGGATCGCACAGCGATACGAGACGAGATGCGTGTAATAGACCAGCAGCCCGTTGAACTCACGGAACGACAGCCAGCTCGTCGCGGTCATGTCCAGGATCTTGCGCTGGTCGCGGATCAGCGCGGCTTCAGGGTCGAACCTGATCGGGAACGGCCCCTGCATGTCGCCGGACTGGTCGACATAGCGGACCTCGATGGTGCCGGCCGCGGCATCCGGCGGCAATTCGATCGACGGGTTCGGCATCCGCTTGCGCGTGCGCGGATCGAGCGTGTCGATGAAACCGGTCTCGCGGAAATCGCCGGTGCCGGCCATGCGCCAGGAAATGCCGAGCGTCGGATCGGCGAAGGAGAACACCACGCTCCAGCCGCCATTGTGCCGCGAGAAGCTCGCGATCGGGGCGTTGGTAGTCTCCTCCTTCGGCACGCGCGGCACCGAGACCGGCGGCAGCGCCGCAAGCTTCTGCGGCGCCGGATCGGCCAGGCGCGCAGCCGAATCCTTGGCGGTGCCGCTGAGGAAGACGTCGTCGACCATCTGGTCGAAATAAACCGGCACCTGCCTGTGCTTCACGGTGCCGGCCATCTCGCTGACGAGACGGCGGGTGCGCTGCGCCACCTGCACGAGGTTCTCGCCGGGCTCGAGCAGCTCCTTGGCGAAGGTGCGGGTGAACACCGAATTCGGATTGGCATCGTCGTTGGAGAGACGATCGAGCGCGGTCTGGCGGGGACCTGCGGAGAATACCGAGAACACGCCTTCGGGCAGCTGCACCATCGGCGCCAGCCCGCCGCCGCCGGCGACCGCGCGCGTGCCTTTGCGCTCGAACGGATTGTTGCGGCAGGCGTCGAACACCAGGATCGAGGTCCGCGCCTTCTTGTTCTGAAGGCGCTCGACGATGCGATCGGCCAGGATCGAGGCGTCACGCACCAGCTCTTCCTGCCCTTCGGTTGCCGCCGGCACATCGGTCGGCAGCAGGTAGTTCTGGCCCGCGATCTCGAAGCCGTGGCCGGCATAGAAGAAGAATGCGGTGTCGCCGGGCTCGATCGCCTTGTCGAAGGCGAGCAGCGTCTCGGAGAATTGCTGGCGGCTCTGGTTCTCGGCGACCATCACCGCAAAGCCGAGCTGCTTGAGCGTATCACCCATGGTACGGGCGTCGTTCACGGCCTTGAGCAGCTTCGGGACATTCCTGTAATCGTTGTTGCCGACGACGAGCGCGACGCGCTTTTCGGCATGGGCAGGAAGCGCGAAGCCGCCGAGGCTCGCCGCCAGGCCAAGGGCCGCCAGAATCCTGAAAAGCCGACGCGTCATCGAAAAAATTCCCGTTGCAGAACGGCCCACCTCGGGTCCCTCGAACAGCCGTCCATTGGAACCCCGGCCGTTGATGTGATAGTCGGCCCAGCCACATCGACGGTTCAACGCCGAAGCGTTCGATTCCATCGTCTGGCCTATGGCAGATTCCAGCGGAATCTGCTTTTTCTTGGACAATTGTCCTCTTAGACATTTGTCCTTGGCAATTGCACTGGAAGCGGGGGCTGCCGTGTATCGCTGGTGTACCGACGAAGTCGAACCGCATGACCGCTTCGACTATTGGCGCGAGGTCCGGTCCAAGGGCCTGTTCGGCGTCACCGCCGAACTCGAGCGCGAACGGCGCGCGGATTTCTACGGCGAATTCTCGCTGCGCCAGCTCGGCGGCGGCGGCCTCGTCGAGCTGAAGGCCTCGCATTACACGGTCGAGCGCAGCACCTCCGACATCGCCTACGCGCCGGGCGACGCCATCTGCGTCTACCAGCAGCTCGGCAGCGGCGGCTGGTTCGGCGGCATGCGCGGAAGCGACTTCGCGATTGCCAATGGCAGCTTCGCCACCAGCCATACCGACCTGCCCTATCGCACCGCTCCGCTGGGCGCCGGCGGCTTCCACCTGCGGATCCTGAAGATCCCCGTCGGTGCCCTCCCCACACAGGACAAGCGGGTCCGCGAGCTGACGCCGCGGACCTTCGACGACCCCACTTTGGCGCCTCTGCTCGGGGCCTGCTTTGCCGATCTCGGCGAGGCGGCCGCGGGCGACGACGGGGCGACCGACGCGACCTCCCTCGTCCAGGCTCTCGCCCATCTGGCGCTGATCGAGCGCGGCATCGTGCGGCCCGGCAGCCGGCGCGGACAAGGTGCGCTGCGGACCGCCCGTCTGTCGCAGGCGCGACGGCTGATCGCGCACAATTTGCAAGACCCGGACCTCACGCCGACCATGGTGGCCAACCAGCTCGGCGTCTCCGTGCGTCACCTGCATATGCTGTTCGAGGACGCCGCGAAGAGTTTTTCGCAGACCGTGACCGACGAACGCCTGAAGAGAAGCCGCCGCCTGATGCGCGAGGCGCCGGATCGCCTGATCGCCGATATCGCGACCGCCTGCGGCTTCGAGAGCCTGGCGACCTATTACCGGGTCTTCAACGCCGCCTACGGCATGGCCCCCGGCGACTTCCGGGCCCGGGGGCCATGAGACGCTCCCATCACGGCCGCCCGGCCCAAGGGCCGAGGCGGAAAACGTGAGCCCCGCCCGTGATTTGAGCAAAAACCTCAGGGTTTTTAGGGTCTTCCCGCGCCTGCTCCATTGACTTTGGCCAATTCCCGCCTATGTTCCGGGTCGACGCGGCTCGGATCGAAGAGCGATTCCTGAGCCTTGCGCTTTGTTCGCGTGAGTCAGCACCCCCAGCTTCCTAGAGAGCGCGCCGTTTCGGGGTGGAACGCGACCAGCCTTATTACCCTCGATTCCGAACGGCGGTTTCGACCAGAGGCTCAATGTCCTTTTCAGATCTCGGACTATCCGAAAAAGTCCTCGCCGCAGTCGCGGCCACCGGTTACACCACCCCCACCCCCATTCAGGAACAGGCGATCCCCCACGTCCTCGCACGCAAGGACGTACTCGGCATCGCCCAGACCGGCACCGGCAAGACCGCGGCCTTCGTGCTGCCGATGCTCACCATCCTCGAAAAGGGCAGAGCCCGGGCGCGCATGCCGCGCACGCTCATCCTGGAGCCGACCCGCGAGCTCGCGGCGCAGGTGAAGGAAAACTTCGACCGCTACGGCGCCGGCCAGAAGCTCAACGTCGCTCTCCTGATCGGCGGCGTCTCCTTCGGCGACCAGGATGCCAAGCTGACGCGCGGCGTCGACGTGCTGATCGCCACCCCCGGCCGCCTGCTCGACCACACCGAGCGCGGTGGCCTCCTGCTCACCGGCGTCGAGCTGCTGGTCATCGACGAAGCCGACCGCATGCTGGACATGGGCTTCATCCCCGACATCGAGCGCGTCTGCAAGCTCGTCCCCTTCACGCGGCAGACCCTGTTCTTCACCGCGACCATGCCGCCGGAAATCCGGCGCATCACCGAGACCTTCCTGCACAATCCGCAGAAGGTCGAGGTTTCCAAGCCCGCCACCACCGCCGTCACCGTCACGCAGTGTCAGGTCCCGGCCGGACGCGAGGCCCATGAAAAGCGCGAGCTGCTGCGACGCCTGCTGCGCGAGGCCAAGGATCTCAAGAACGCGATCATCTTCTGCAATCGCAAGCGCGAGGTCGCGATCGTCCACAAATCGCTCCAGAAGCACGGCTTCAGCGTCGGCGCCCTGCATGGCGACATGGACCAGTCGGCTCGCACTGCCGCGCTCGAGCAGTTCCGCAAGGGCGAGCTGCCGCTGCTGGTCGCCTCCGACGTCGCCGCCCGCGGCCTCGACATTCCCGAGGTCAGCCACGTCTTCAATTTCGACGTCCCCCATCATCCCGACGATTACGTCCATCGCGTCGGCCGCACCGGCCGCGCCGGCCGCACCGGCATGGCCATCTCGCTCGTGACGCCGCTCGACCAGAAGTCGATGGTGGCAATCGAGAAGCTGATCGGTCAGAGCATCCCGCGCGCCGAAGGCGATTACGAAGTCAATGCAGAAGCCGGCGACGCGAGCGAGCGCCCGCGCGAGTCGCGTGGACGGGATCGCGAACGCTCCCGCGGCGGACGCGGCAAGCCGCAGCGCGGTGGACGCGACCGTGAACGCAGCCACGAACCGCGCGAACCGCGTGGCGAGGCAAGACACGCTTCTGAAGCAAGGCCTTCGGCCGAAGCTCGGCCCGCCCCCGAGGCGCGGCCTGCACGCGAGGCAAGGCCTCCGCGTGAAGCCAGGTCATCGTCCGAGCCGCGCAACGGCGCGCGTCCGCAAGCCAATGCATCGCATGTGCCCTCGATCGGGCGTCCCGAGCCGCGCCGCCAGCGCGAGGCTGACAACGAGCCGGGCGATCACTCGCACCTGCCCGCGTTCCTGCTCCGGCCCGTGCGTTCTTCGCCCGCCGGCGCCTGAAGCTCCGCAAGGGACGGAACTAGGCGCCTCAGGTTCGGTTGAGCTGAGGCGCCCCACACGTTTTATGATGCATTGGCCACCGTATATTTACTGGCCGTTCACAAACGTCCGTTAGCCTACGAACATAATTTAAGCATTGCTGTGGTCGACGGCGCATCGACCGCCGTGGGGTATGTTCCGTGGTCAAGGTTCTCGACGAACACGAACGCACGATGGCGTTCGCCGAAGTGGCGCTCGGTCAGATCCGATCGCTCAAACAGACCGCAATTCCCCGCAATTACGAGATCTGGTACGTCTACGCCACCGGCTACAACGCGCCGCTCAACAAGATCATCAACGAGACGCTGGCCCGCCACGGCAAGCTGACCGAGTCCGATCTCGAGCAGATCTACGAGACCTATCTCTCCCACATCAAGACCACCGACCGCATCGACAAGGTCGGCGCGCGCGTCATCGGCGAGATCGACGATGTGATGAAGGTCTTGACCGACGCGCTCGGCATGACAGGCACCTATGACGCGAGCCTGTCGGGCGCGACCGAGAAACTTTCGGCGGCCAAGAGCCGCGACCAGATCAAGTCGATCGTCGAGACGCTGCTGCGGTCGACCAGCGAGATGCGCGAGACCAACAAGGCGCTCGAAGACCGGCTCACGCTGTCGAAGAACGAGATCAGCAATCTCCAGCAGAGCCTCGAGGCGATCCGTGCCGAGAGCCTGACCGATCCGCTCACCGGCCTTGGCAACCGCAAATATTTCGATCGCATGATCGCCATGGCGGTGCAGACCGCACTGGCCTCGGGCGAGCCGCTCTCGCTGCTGCTGTTCGACATCGACCACTTCAAGTCGTTCAACGATTCCTACGGCCACCTCACCGGCGACCAGGTGCTGCGGCTCGTCGGCCTGTCGCTGAAGCAGACCATCAAGGGCCAGGACATCACCGCGCGCTACGGCGGCGAGGAATTCGCGGTCGTGCTGCCCAACACCGCGCTGCGCCAGGCCCTCACGGTGGCCGATCACATCCGCCGCGCGGTGATGGCGAAGGAATTGAAGAAGAAATCCACGGGCGAGATCCTCGGCCGGGTCACCATCTCGGTCGGCGTCTCCATGCTCAAGCAGGGCGACGACACCGACGCGTTGATCGAGCGGGCGGATGCCTGCCTCTACGCCGCCAAGCGCAACGGCCGCAACCGCGTGATCTGCGAAGCCGATCCGGAATTCGCGATCGAGAGCCACAGCCGGGTGGCATAGATTTTCACGAGGTCTCGTAGGGTGGGCAAAGGCGCGTAAGCGCCGTGCCCACGATCTCGGCATGATTATTTCGAACCCTGGGCACGCTTCGCGTTGCCCACCCTACGCACTGCTTTCTTAGGTGCCTTCTTCGCAGCGGTCTTTTTCGGCGCTGCCTTCTTCCCCTTCGGCCGCTTCTTCACCTTGGCGCGCTGCGCGGCGGCAAGGGCCGCCCTCGCCCATTGCGCGAGCGCCGCGGAATCGTCGAACAGGCGCGCCGGCAGCTCCCAGTAGGAGTTCACCAGCACGGTCTTGGTGCGGGTCGAATATTGGAACGGCTTCGAGCCTTCCGCTTCGAAGTCCGGGATGGTCACCTCGTCGGCGCGGAAGAACAGGCCGGCACGCAGCGACAGCGCGAAATTGATGCCATCGGCGGAGATGCCGTGGCCGGAGAACATCTTGCGGATGGTGACGGGGCCGAAATCGGCGAACAGGTCGATCAGGAATTCGCGGTCCATGGCACGCTCTCTCGTGCCCCGGACGCAGCGCAGCGTGTCAGAAGCGCGTTTGCGCGCGTCTTCGATTCGCTATGGCGCTGCTGGGCCGGGGCCCAGTCGCTCTACGGACTGAAACTATAGCGTGGGTGCCGGCTCTGCGCAGCGGCGCAAACGCGCCGCAGCGCGTCCGGGACACGAAAGTCGTGGGAAGGCGTTACCCGTCGATCTTGGCCGGCCGCAGCTCGACCGACTCGCCGCAACCGCAGGCGGAGACCTGGTTGGGGTTGTTGAAGACGAACTGGGCCTGCATCTTGTCGGCCTTGTAGTCCATCTCGGTGCCGAGCAGGAACAGCACGGCCTTGGGATCGACCAGGATCTTGACGCCCTTGTCCTCGACGACCTCGTCGGTCGGGCGGACATCGTGGGCGTATTCGACCGTGTAGGACTGGCCGGCGCAGCCGCCGTTCTTGACGCCGACGCGCAGTCCCACGATCTCGGAATCGGCGCGGTTGGTCAGTTCGCTGATGCGCTGGGCTGCGGCGTCGGTCAGCCGCATCACCTGCGGGCGTGGGCGACGCGGCTTCGGGGTGGATGCTGGGGTCGAGCCTGACGAAATCTGAGTCATGTCAATGATGTGGTCCGTTGCGGCGCGAATTCAATGCCGAGGAGTCAAAGCAGGCGTTACGCGTCACCACATGTTGAGCACGAGGCGGGCCTCGTCGCTCATGCGTTCGGGGGACCATGCGGGCTCCCATACCACCTTGACGTCGACCACGCCGACGCCGGGGACGCTGGCGACCGCGTTCTCGACCATGGTCGGCAGCTCGCCGGCGGCCGGGCAGTTCGGCGTCGTCAGCGTCATCTGGACGTCGACCGAGCGGTCGTCCTTGATCTCGACCTTGTAGATCAGGCCGAGCTCGTAGATGTCCGCCGGGATTTCCGGGTCGAACACAGTCTTGAGGCCCGCGATGATCTCGGTGGTCAGACGCTCGGTCTCCTCAGGCGGCAGCGCCGACTGGGTTTCCATCGGGTTGGCTTTGATTTCGGCCGTGTCACTCATGCGAACAAATCCCGCGCCTTCAACAGCGCCTGTGCCAGATGATCGACTTCTTCCCGCGTATTATACATGCCGAACGAGGCCCGGCATGTGGCTGTCACGTTGAACCGCTCTAAAAGCGGCATCACGCAATGGGTCCCGGCGCGTACCGCGATGCCCTGACGGTCGATCACGGTGGCGACGTCATGGGCATGGGCGCCCTTCAGCTCGAAGGAGATCACCGGGCCCTTGCCCCTGGCGGTGCCGATCAGCCGCAGCGAGTTGATCTCGCGCAGCTTCTCCTGGGCGTAAGTCGTGAGATCGTGCTCGTGCGCGGCGATGCGCTCCTTGCCGATCGAGTTGACGTAGTCGATGGCGGCGCCAAGGCCGACGGCCTCGACGATTGCCGGCGTGCCCGCCTCGAACTTGTGCGGGGGATCGCCATAGGTGACGATGTCGCGCGAGACCTCGCGGATCATCTCGCCACCGCCATTATAGGGGCGCATCGCGACGAGGTGATCGTACTTGGCCCAGAGCACGCCGATGCCGGTCGGCCCGTACACCTTGTGGCCGGTGAAGACGTAGAAGTCGCAGCCGAGATCCTGGACGTCGACGGGCAGATGCACGGCGCCCTGGCTGCCGTCGACCAGCACGGGAATGCCGCGCGCGTGCGCGATCTTCACGACCTCCTTGATCGGCACAATGGTGCCGAGCGCGTTCGACATCTGCGTGATCGCGACCAGCTTGGTCCTCGACGTCAGCAGCTTCTCGAACTCGTCGATGAGGAAATTGCCCTCGTCATCGACCGGCGCCCATTTGATCACGGCCCCCTGGCGCTCCCTGAGGAAGTGCCAGGGCACGATGTTGGAGTGGTGCTCCATGATCGAGATGACGATCTCGTCGCCTTCTTTGACGTTCGGCCCGCCCCACGAAGACGCGACGAGGTTGATCGCCTCGGTCGCGTTGCGGGTGAAGATCACTTCCTCGGTCCGCGCAGCATTGATGAACTGCGCGACCTTGGTGCGGCCGCCCTCATAGGCTTCGGTCGCGGCATTGGCGAGGTAGTGCAGGCCGCGATGCACGTTGGCGTATTCGCTCGTATAGGCGTGCGTCATGCGGTCGAGCACGGCGCTCGGCTTCTGCGCGGAGGCCGCGTTGTCCAGATACACCAGCGGCTTGCCGTAGACCTGCAGGCTAAGCGCCGGAAAATCCTGGCGCACCCGCGCGACGTCATAGGCGCCGTTCTTGACTGCGGGATGCGTGCTCATTGGCGGCGCTCCAGCCAGCGCTCGGCAATACCGATCACGTGCTCGCGCAGATTATCATCGGCGATCTGCTCGATCGCTTCGCCGACGAAGGCCTGGATCAGCAGTGCCTGGGCCTGCTTCTCGGGCAGGCCGCGCGCCTTCAAATAGAACAGCAGGCTCTCGTCCAGCGCGCCGGCGGTGGCGCCGTGGCCGCAGGAGACGTCGTCGGCGAAGATCTCCAGCTCGGGCTTGTTGTCGGCCTCGGCTTCGTCCGAGAGCAGCAGCGCCCGGATCATCATCTTGCCGTCGGTCTTCTGCGCGTCGGGACGGACGATGATGCGGCCCTGGAACACCGAATGGGCGCGATCGTCGAGCACGGCGCGGAACACCTCGCGACTGACGCAGTTCGGGACGGCATGGTCGACCACCAGCGTGGTGTCGCCGTGCTCGGTCTTCTGCAACAGGTTGACGCCGTTGGCCGAGAGCTCGCTGCCCTCGCCCGCCAGCGTGATGAAGCCTTGCAGGCGGCTCACAGCCGCGCCGGTGGTCATGTTGAAGACGTTGAGTTTTGTATTTGCGCCGACGGTGACGAATTGCGAGGTGATGTTCACCGCATCAGGCGCGTCGTCCATCAGGCGGATATGCGCAACGTCGGCATCGTCACCGACCGTCATGAGCACAGCGTCGTTGATCTGGTAGGCCTTGGCACCAGCAGCGACAAAACTCTCGATGATGGTGGCGTGAACGCCCTTCCCGACCGCGACGCGCGAACGGGTGAAGCTGGACGCCGAAGCCGCGGTCGCAATGTGGATGATCTGGATCGGCGCGGAGAGCTGCGCGCCATCCGCGATCGAGAGCACCACGCCATCGGTCGCCATCGCAGCGTTCAGCGAAATCACGGCATCTGTGGACGCGGTCGTCAGGAGACCCGCATCCTTCTCCAGAGACTCACGCGAGGTCTTGAAGCTCACTTCGGAGCTCAGTGCCTTCACGTCGGACAGATCGGCCGCGAACACGCCGTCAACCAGCACCAGCTTGCGGGCGCCGTCGATCGCATGCGCCTTGACCGCTTCCGCGGCACGCTTCAGCGCAGCCGCATCGGGCGCAGCTGCCAGCGGCAGCACCTCGCCGACCAGCGCACGCAGGTCGGTGTATTTCCATTCCTCGATCCGGCGGTGCGGCAGGCCGAGACGCTCATAGGTCTCAAACGCCTCGC
This sequence comes from Bradyrhizobium sp. YR681, assembly GCF_000282615.1. Classification (GTDB taxonomy): domain Bacteria; phylum Pseudomonadota; class Alphaproteobacteria; order Rhizobiales; family Xanthobacteraceae; genus Bradyrhizobium. The sequence goes on from NZ_AKIY01000299.1 coordinate 10,275, forward strand.
GGCGCGCCGCGATCACGGACGGCGAACCCGGCAAGCGGCCTTCGGCGCTGGTGAAGAGATCGCTCACCGCGCGGCCCTTTCCGGTCTTTGCCACAGCAACGTTCATCACAAGATTCCTTACGCGGCGTCCTCGAACTGGGCGTAACCGGACTCTTCCAGCTCCTGCGCCAATTCCTTGCCGCCGCTCTTCACGACGCGGCCCTTCGACATCACGTGCACGATATCGGGCACGATGTAGTTGAGCAGCCGCTGGTAATGGGTGATGACCACCATGGCGCGCTTGGGCGAATGCAGCGCGTTGACGCCGTCGGCCGCGATGCGCAGCGCGTCGATGTCCAGGCCCGAATCCATCTCGTCGAGGATGCACAGGCTCGGCTCGAACAGCGCCATCTGGAGCACCTCGTTGCGCTTCTTCTCGCCGCCGGAGAAGCCGACATTGACGCCGCGCTTGAGCATGTCCTGCGGGATGTTCAGCGACTTCGAAACCTCGCGGACCTTCTTCAGGAAGTCCGGCACCATCAGCTCGCTCTCGCCGCGCGCCTTGCGCTGCGCATTCAGCGCGGTGCGCAGGAAGTTCATGGTGGTGACGCCGGGAATCTCGACCGGATACTGGAATGCCAGGAACACGCCCTTCGCGGCGCGCTCTTCGGGCGCCATCTCCAGCAGGTCCTCGCCCTTGAACAGGATCTGGCCGTCGGTGACCTCATAGCCGGGCTTGCCGGCGATGACATGCGAGAGCGTCGACTTGCCGGAGCCGTTCGGCCCCATGATCGCGTGGATCTCGCCCTCGTTTACGGTCAGCGTCAGCCCGTGGAGGATCTCACGCTCCTCGACACGAACCTTCAGGTCTTTCACTTCAAGCAAAGCCATCTTGTTTTTCCATCTATCTCCTCATCCTGAGGAGCGCCGAAGGCGCGTCTCGAAGGATTGAGGCCAACAATCTTTTCCGTATCCATCCTTCGAGACGGCCGCGTTCCGCGGCCTCCTCAGGATGAGGTCGGAGTTAGCCGACCGACCCTTCAAGCGAGATCGAAATCAGCTTCTGCGCTTCCACCGCGAATTCCATCGGCAGCTGCTGCAGCACGTCCTTGACGAAGCCGTTGACGACGAGGCCGACGGCTTCTTCCTGCGAAAGACCGCGCTGGATACAGTAGAACAGCACGTCCTCGGAGATCTTCGAGGTCGTCGCCTCGTGCTCGAACGTCGCCGAGGAGTTCTTGGCCTCGATGTAAGGCACGGTGTGCGCGCCGCATTTGTCGCCGATCAGCAGCGAGTCGCAGGCCGTGAAGTTGCGCGCGCCGGTTGCCTTCCGGTGCGCGGTGACGAGACCGCGATAGGTGTTCTGCGACTTGCCGGCGGCGATGCCCTTCGAGATGATCCGGCTCGACGTGTTCTTGCCGAGGTGGATCATTTTGGTGCCCGAGTCGACCTGCTGATAGCCGTTCGAGATCGCGATCGAATAGAACTCGCCGCTGGAATTGTCGCCGCGCAGGATGCAGCTCGGATACTTCCACGTGATGGCGGAGCCGGTCTCGACCTGGGTCCAGGAAATCTTCGAGCGGTCGCCGCGGCAGTCGCCACGCTTGGTGACGAAATTGTAGATGCCGCCCTTGCCTTCCGAATTGCCGGGGTACCAGTTCTGCACCGTCGAATATTTGATCTCGGCGTCGTCATGCGCGACGAGCTCGACCACGGCGGCGTGCAGCTGGTTCTCGTCGCGCTGCGGCGCGGTGCAGCCTTCGAGATAGGAGACGTAGGAGCCCTTGTCGGCGATGATCAGCGTGCGCTCGAACTGGCCGGTGTTGCGCTCGTTGATGCGGAAATAGGTCGACAGCTCCATCGGGCAGCGCACGCCCGGCGGCACGTAGACGAACGAGCCGTCGGAGAACACCGCCGAGTTAAGCGTCGCGTAGAAATTGTCCGAGGTCGGAACCACCGAGCCCAGATACTTCTGCACCAGCTCGGGATGCTCGCGGATCGCTTCCGAGATCGGCATGAAGATCACGCCGGCCTTCTTCAGCTCCGCCTTGAAGGTGGTGGCCACCGAGACCGAATCGAAGACAGCGTCGACCGCGATCTTGCGGCGGTTGGGGTCTTCCTCGCCGGGCTTCGGCTCGACGCCTTCGAGCATGGCAACTTCCCGCAAGGGAATGCCGAGCTTCTCGTAGGTCTTGAGGATCTCCGGATCGATCTCGTCGAGCGAGGTGATCGTCTTCTTCGGCTTCGGCGCCGAATAGTAATAGAGGTCCTGGAAGTCGATCTTGGGATAGTCGACGCGCGCCCAGGTCGGCTCGGTCATGGTCAGCCAGCGCCGATAGGCCTCGAGCCGCCACTGGAGCATCCAGGCGGGTTCGTTCTTCTTCTCGGAGATGAACTTGACGGTCTCTTCCGACAGGCCCTTGGGGGCCTTGTCGGACTCGATCAGGGTCTCAAACCCATAACGATACTGGTCGACGTCGATGCGCTTGACGCGATCGACCGTCTCTTGGACGGCTGGCATTCTATCCTCCGCTCGCGGTTTCAAGGACCGCGGTGGATCAAACTCGGACGAGTATTACGATGTTTCTTGGCGGAAAGCACGGGCTTAGAACCGTTCGAGCCGTGTTTCGTCGCTTAGCCCTTAAGTAGGGTATTACCGAGCTTTCGCCAAGCCTCTAACGCCCTCTTGATGTCATCCGGTTCCGTGGACCAGCCCAGACTGAGGCGCACCGCTCCCTGGGCAACGGTGGCATCATACCCCATCGCCGACAACACATGCGACGGCTGGACCTTGCCTGAGGAACAGGCTGAGCCTGAGGACACGGCCACGCCTTCGAGGTCGAAGCCGATCACGGCAGTCTCGGCCTTCAGGCCGGGCGCGGTGAACAGGGTGGTATTCGGCAGCCTGTTCACGTCATCTGCGAAGACGGCCGCCCCGGCAATAGCACGAAGGCCATTTTCCAAGCGATCCCTGAGGGTTACCATGCGCTCCGCATCTTTCGGCAGAGCCTGAAGCGCGGCCTTCACCGCCGCTCCGAAGCCGGCGATCCCAGCGACATTCTCGGTTCCGGCGCGGCGGTTCAGCTCCTGCCCGCCGCCGCGCAAGACCGGTTCAAGGCCGGCCAGCCCTTCCGCCACCACCAATGCACCGACGCCCTTGGGGCCGCCGATCTTGTGCGCAGAAAAGGTCGCAAGGTCGGCACCTAACGCGTTAATATTGAACGCAATTTTGCCAAGCGCCTGGATCGCGTCGACGTGGAGAAGCCCGCCGGCCTCGTGGACCATCCGTCCGGCCTCGGTGACCGGCTGGAGCGCACCGGTCTCGTTGTTGGCGGCCATGATGGAGACCAGCGCCGGCGGACCGTCGCCGAGCAGCGCCTTGAGGTGATCGACGTCGATCACACCTGAGCGCGTGACGCGGATCTGGCTGACCCCGCCGGCTGCGAACCGGCCGCCTGCCAGCACCGACGCGTGTTCGACGGCCGAGACCAGCAGCCGCTCCACGGGGCCGCCGGAGGGGGCCCGCAGGCCGGGCGACAGCGCCAGCGCATTGGCTTCGGTTCCAGCCGAGGTGAAGACGACATTCCGCGGCAACGCACCCACCGCCGCCGCCAGATTCGCCCGGGCCTCCTCGACCAGCCGTCGCGCCTCCCGCCCCTCGGCATGAACCGAGGACGGGTTGCCGATCAGCTCCCAGGCGGCAAGCATGGCGCTTCGCGCTTCGGCACGGAGCGGCGTGGTCGCATTCCAGTCGAGATAAACGCGGCTCGGCATTGAGTATTATATTACCTTGTCCTCGGGGGCCTTTCCGCCGCCCCCGACCGACATGGGCCCCGGCCGCGCGCTTGGCAACCGTGATTCCGGATCTGCGTCTTGCGATGACGCGGCCATGACACGCTAACATCTTGAGCCGATTGGCTGATGTTCAAGATGCTTGCTTTTTGCCCCTCGGCCCATGTTAGAACGCGCACCGTCAAGTCACCGCGCGCCGTTTGCGCGTCACCGCGAGGCGCACGCCTTCTCACCCTTCCATTCGCGCTTTCGTCGGCATCGCTGTCGATGAGGCCATAATCGGTTGATTGCCGAGAAACCTCGCTCCAGCAAATCAATCAAGAGATCACCGATGCCTGAAGTTATTTTCGCCGGACCCGCTGGCCGTCTCGAAGGCCGCTATCACCCGGCCAAGCAGAAGAACGCGCCGATCGCGATGATCTTGCATCCGCATCCGCAGTTCCACGGCACGATGAACCATCAGATCGTGTACCAGTGCTACTACGCCTTCGCGCATCGCGGCTTCTCGGTGCTGCGCTTCAATTTCCGCGGCGTCGGCCGCAGCCAAGGCTCGTTCGACCACGGCACCGGCGAATTGTCGGATGCGGCAGCAGCGCTCGACTGGGCGCAGACCATCAATCCCGAGGCGCGCGCCTGCTGGGTCGCCGGCTTCTCCTTCGGCGCCTGGATCGGCATGCAGCTCCTGATGCGCCGCCCCGAAGTCGAGGGCTTCATCTCGATCGCGCCGCCCGCCAATCTCTATGACTTCTCGTTCCTCGCGCCCTGCCCGTCCTCGGGCCTGATCGTGCATGGCGAGAAGGATGCGGTGGTGCCGCCCAAGGACGTCAACACGCTGGTCGAGAAGCTCAAGACGCAGAAGGGCATCGTGATCGACCAGCAGGTCATCCCCGGCGCCAACCATTTCTTCGACGCCAAGCTCGAGCCGCTGATGGAGACCATCACGGCGTACCTGGACATGCGTCTCGCCAACGTGCGCTGAGGCCTCGTAGCTGAGCTTGTAGCCCGGATGGAGCGAAGCGAAATCCGGGAAGCTCCATCCGCGGATACACGGCCCCGGATTGCGCTTCGCTCCATCCGGGCTACGAGACCAAGGCGCGGCTCAAGCCGCGAGCTTGAGCAGGTGCGCATCGTGCCGCACCAGGAAGGCGCGCAGCAATTGCGGATAGTCCGTGCCGACCGCGGTGCGGACGCTCGGACGCTTTGCAAGCTCTGTGCGCCACGCCCGCACCTTCGGCACATCCGTGAAGATGCCGTGCTCGGTCAGTTCATCGAACAGATCGAAATAGCGGAAGACCGGTGCGAACACGGCGTCGACCAGGCTGAACTGTTCGCCGGCAAAGAACGGACCTGCGCCGAGCGCGACTTCCACACGCGCGAACTTCGCGACAAGCGCCTGACGCTTGCTCTCGAACGTTGCCGGATCCGTCGTCGTCTCCAGCCCCCAGAGATCGCCCAGGATCGCCGAGCCGAACTCCATCCAGGCGCGGTGCTCGGCGCGCTTCAACGCATCCGCCGGATGCAGCTTCGCGCCGCCTTGCGTCTCCTCGATGTACTCGCAGATCACGTTGCTCTCGAACAGCGCGACCTCGCCCTTGTCGGTCGTCACGACCAGCACCGGCACCTTGCCGAGCGGCGAGAGTTTCAAGAACCAATCTGGCTTGTTGGCGAGATCGATGTCGACCCGCTCGAACGGCACGCCCTTCTCCTTCAGCGCGATCACCGCGCGCTGCACGTAGGGGCAAAGCTTGTGGCTGATGAGTTTCAGTGAAGTCGTCATGGCAATGATCCCGGCGGTTCGATGCAACTGCATCCAATTTAGATGCAAATGCATGCACACGTCAAGATCAATGCAGATGCATTAACCGCCCCTGACTTCAGGGCCGCGCGATCACCCCGCCCGTCATCGGCATCGGCACGCCCGTGGTGGCGGGATAGGACAACGGCAGCCCCTTGAGGCCGCGGGCGGCGAGGAAGCCGAAGGCCTGCGCCTCGATGGCGTCGGAGGCCCAGCCGAGCGTCTCCGCGGCCTCGACGGTGGCCGAGCCCACCCGCTCCCGCAGCATCCGCAGCATGGTGAGGTTGCGGGCGCCGCCGCCGCAGACGATCCAGCTGCGCGGCCGCCGCGGCAGTAGCGGGATGATGCGGGCGATTGCCGCCGCGGTGAAAGCGGTGAGAGTCGCGGCGCCATCGGCAGGCTGGACGTCACCAAGCTTCAGCGCGGCAAAGTCGTTGCGGTCGAGCGATTTCGGCGGCGGGCTTGCGAAGAATGGCAACTCCAGCGCGCGCGCGATCCAGGCTTCATCCGCCTTGCCGAGCGCTGCGAACTTGCCCTCCGCGTCGAACGCCTGGTTCATGGTGCGGTACATGAAATCGTCGAGCAGCGCATTGCCGGGCCCGGTGTCGCAGGCGATCAGCGTGTCGTTGCCGTCGATATAGGTGATGTTGGAGACGCCGCCGATATTGACCACGACGATCGGCCCCTCGCGCTCCAGCGAGTTGGCGAGCGCCCGGTGGTAGACCGGCACGAACGGCGCCCCCTGCCCGCCGGCTTCGACGTCGGCGGCGCGGAAATCATGCATCACGGGAATATGGATTGACCGCGCCAGCGAGGCGGCGTCGCCGATCTGGACCGTCAGGCGCCGCTCGGGGCGGTGCAGCACGGTCTGGCCGTGGAAACCGACGATATCGATCTCTTCCGGCTTCATCCGGTTCTGGGCGATGAAAGCGGCCACCGCCTCGGCATGCGCCTGCGTCACGGCGCGCTCGGCCTCGGCCAGAATCCCCGGCCGGGCATCGCGCTGCGGCAGGTGCACCGCCTCGCTCAGCGCCTGGCGTAGCAGATTGCGCTCGGCCGGGCTGTAGGCCCGGTAACCGGACGGTCCGAACGCCTTCACCTGCCTTCCGTCGGTTTCGATCAGCGCAATGTCCACCCCGTCCAGCGAGGTGCCGCTCATCAAACCGAGTGCCGTCAACATCATGGATCAGCGCCCTCAAAAGCCCCCCTCCGGCATGCCGATCTTGTGCCAGAGGGACACATCTTATAATGCCACAGGCCAAAGTGGCGGGCGGCAATCGAGTTCCAACTCAAGACTCTTAAATTGCCCCCAAAACGGTAAACCAAGAATTGTCAGGCTCGCCGACAGATGACTGCATTTAAATCGGATTTCCTCAATATCCTGCAGGAACGTGGATTCATCCACCAGTGCTCCGATTTCGAGGGGCTGGACGCGCTCGCCGCCAAGGGCGAGGCGACCGCCTATGTCGGCTACGATTGCACTGCCCGCTCGCTGCATATCGGCAATTACCTCACCATGATGATGCTGCACTGGCTCCAGCAGTCCGGCAACAAGCCGATCACGCTGATGGGCGGCGGCACCACCATGGTCGGCGATCCCTCCGGCAAGGACGAGACGCGCGCCATCCGGACCGTCGCCGAGATCGAGTCCAACAAGGAATCGATCCGCGGCGTATTCGCCAAGGTGCTCAAATATGGCGACGGCAAGAGCGACGCCATCATGCTCGACAATGCGGAGTGGCTGACCAAGCTCAACTGGATCGAGATGCTGCGCGACGTCGGCCGTCACTTCTCGGTCAACCGCATGCTGACCATGGACTCCGTGCGGCTGCGTCTCGAGCGGGAGCACGAGATGAGCTTCATCGAGTTCAACTACATGGTCTGCCAGGCCTACGACTTCGTCGAGCTCGCCAGGCGCACCGGCTGCAAATTGCAGATGGGCGGCTCGGACCAGTGGGGCAACATCATCATGGGCGTCGATCTCGGCCGCCGCATGGGCACGCATCAGCTGTTCGCGCTGACGACGCCGCTGCTGACGACGGCGTCCGGCGCCAAGATGGGCAAGACCGCGCAAGGCGCGGTCTGGCTCAACGCCGACCAGTTCAGCCCTTACGATTTCTGGCAGTACTGGCGCAACACCGAGGATGCCGACGTCGGCAAGTTCCTGAAGCTGTTCACGACGCTGCCGATCGCCGAGATCAGGAAGCTCGAAGCGCTCGGCGGCTCGGAGATCAACGAGGCCAAGAAGGTGCTCGCGACCGAGGCGACCGCGCTGCTGCACGGCCGCGACGCAGCAAACGAAGCGGCCGAAACCGCGCGCCGCACCTTTGAGGAAGGTGCGCTCGCGGAGAGTCTCCCGACCGTGGAAATTCCGCGCGGCGAGTTGGACGCCGGCCTCGGCGTGCTCAACGCTTTCGTCAAGGCGGGTCTCGTCGCCTCCAATGGTGAAGCACGGCGCCAGATCAAGGGCGGCGGCCTGCGCGTCAACGACGAGCCGGTCACCGACGAGAAGATGGCACTGACGCCCGCAAGTCTCACGCCGGAGGGCGTGATCAAGCTGTCGTTCGGCAAGAAGAAGCACGTCCTCATCAGGCCTGCATAGGCGTATGAGCTTTTGATGCTTGTCAGGGCGCGCCGAAACGCGCTCCCTGATGAGAAATGGACCAGAACACGCCGAGGGAAACGAGCAAGGGCGGCGTCGCGGTGACACCGCAGGGCGCCGTTCGTATCGCGCTCACCGTGCTCGCGCTCTGCTTTACGCTCGCGGTGCTCGGCCGTGGACTCGGCGACAGCTTTACGGTGTTCCTGAAGCCGATCTCGGAAAGTTTCGGCTGGGACCGCGCACAGATCGTCTCGGTCTATTCGCTCACCTGGCTCGCCAGCGGTCTTACCGCGCCCTTCGTCGGACGGCTGTTCGACCATTCCGGACCGCGTATAGTCTATGCGCTCGGCCTGCTGCTGCTCGGCGCGGCCTTCCTGATTGCGGCGCACGCGCAGGCGCTCTGGCAATTCCAGCTCTCGATCGGCCTCTGCGTCGGGATCGGCGTCGCCTTCATCGGCATCGTGCCGAACTCGATCCTGCTCGGACGCTGGTTCGGGCCGCGCCTGCCGACGGCAATGTCGGTGGTGTATTCGGCGATGGGCGGCGGTGTGCTGGCGCTGCTCCCGGCCTCGCAGCTGCTGATCGACCGCATCGGCTGGCGCGACACCTACCAGCTGTTCGGCTTTGCGGCACTGGGCCTGCTGGTGCCGCTGATGCTGCTGCCGTGGCGATTGTTCGCGGCGGGCTCCCCGCATGTCGTGAAGAAGTCCGATCCTGACTTCGTCGACAACGGCTGGACGCTGCTCGGCGCGATGCGACACCACGCCTTCTGGGCGCTGTTCTCGACCTTCTTCTTCACTGCCGTCGGCATGTATGCGATCGCAGCCCAGATCGTGGCCTATCTGATCGATGCCGGCTTTCCGCCGCTCGAGGCCGCGACCGCCTGGGGTTTTTCGGGCGTGGTGCTCGTGTTCGGGATGCTCGGCGTCTCCGCGCTCGATGGCCTGATCGGACGCCGGCCCTCCGTGCTGCTGAGCTACGCGATCTCGATCCTCGGCATCTTCCTGCTCTGGCTGCTGCAGTACGTTCCCAACATCCTGGTGCTCACCGGCTTCGTCGTCTGCTTCGGCAGCATGATGGGCTCGCGCGGCCCGCTGATCAGCGCGACCGCGATGCGGATCTTTCAGGGCAAGCGGGTCGGCACCATCTACGGCACCATCTCGATCGGCAGCGGATTGGGTTCGGCGTTCGGCTCGTGGAGCGGCGGCCTGATCCACGATGCGACCCATGGCTACAACGCGCTGCTTGCCTTCGCACTTGCGAGTGTGGTGCTCGGGATGATCCCGTTCCTGGTCGTGCCCGCCTTGCGGCGCTAGGTGTCGCAGAGGTAACCTAAGGGCATTCGCGCCACCGGGAAATTACGGATTCGCGCGAGGCGAACACGCGCAAAAAATGCAGATCGCGTGCGGCTGAAACCTCGGCCTGCGGTGTTTTGTCCGACATGACAAAAATGTCAGCGCGGAATTGATCCTGGGTGGCTTGCGAGGCGGAACCGAATGCGGTCCAAGTCGCAACATTGGATGGAGGGCAAAACCAATGGACTTTCCTTTTCTCACTCGCTTTCAACCGGTTCTCTTGAGCCTGTTTCGCTTCATCACCGGCCTCTTGCTGTTCCAGTACGGCATCGCCAAGCTGTTCAAGTTTCCGCCTCTGCCGATGTTCGCGAAAGTCGAACTTATGTCACTTTACGGCGCGGCCGGCTCGCTTGAACTGGTGGTTGGCGGGCTGTTGATGATCGGCCTGTTCACACGCCTCGCGGCGTTCATCCTCTCGGGTGAAATGGCCTTCGCCTATTTCATGGGCCACATGCTCAAGGGCGAAACGCCGGTGCTGCTGCCGCTGCTCAATGGCGGCACCGCGGCGATCCTGTTCTGCTTCGCCTGCCTCTACCTCTCGGCCGCCGGCGGTGGTCCGATCAGCGTCGACGCGGCGATGGGCAAGAAGTAACGGCTCGATCGGCGGCGCTGACGCGCCCGCAGATCGCCTCGCAAACAAGACGCGGCACCGGCAGATCGCCGGTGCCGTTTCAGCGCGCCCCCAGCACGTTCCAGATCAGAACGAGGGCCGCGACGAGCAGCACGGACATGATGATGCGATGAACGAATCGATTCATTGCCGGTCCGGCCGGGCTCTGTAGACGAATTCCAGGATCGATTTTCTCCGGGATACGGACCGGAACCGGCCCGCGCACGGCGATTTGCCTGCACGGTTGCGAATAAGGCTGCGAGCGCTGTCCGGCGCGGCGGGCCGCCGCATGGCTATGTTCATGATTGGTAAGAACTTCGTGTTACGGACGATGACAATAACAACCATTCTGTAGAGGCTGCGATGAAGCTGCTCAGTCACCTGAAGATCCGCACCAAGCTCGCCAGCATGGTCTGTCTCGCGGCACTCACGGTCACGGCCATCATCGGCGTATCGGCCGTGCTCAGCAAGAGCCGCATGATGGAGGACCGCGTCCAGCAGATGCGGACCGCGGTGGAGCTGCTCTACAACTACGCCCAATCGCTTCAGGAAGACGTCGCCGCAGGCAAACTGGCGCTGCCGGAGGCGAAGTCCCGTTTCCATGAGCGCGGCCGGCGCATGAGCTTCAACGGCGGCCAGGGCTATCCCGTGGTCTACAATCCCGACACCTCGCTGTTCGTGAACGGCGCCAATAAGCAGCTCGAAGGCAAGATCACCGGCGCGATCGACTCCAACGGCGTTCTCATCGCCGATGCGATCCTCAAGGCCGGCGACCAGAACAGCGGAGGCGTGGCCTCCTATCTCTATCCCCGCCCCGGCCAGACCGAGCCGGTGCGCAAGACCGTATTCGCGCGCAAATTCGCGCCCTGGAACGTGACCATCAGCTACGGCCTCTATGTCGACGACATCGACGCCGACGTCCGCGCGCTGACCCTGGAACTCGCCGCAATCGGCGTCGGCCTGATGCTGCTGATGGCGACGCTGTCCTGGCTGATCGCCCGCGACGTGCTCGGCGCGCTCGACCGTCAGAAGGCCCGCATGCAGGAGATTTCCGAAGGCGCCATCGACAAGCCGGTCGAGGAGACCGATCGCGGCGACGAGATCGGCCGCATGGCCGAGACGCTCGAAGTGCTCAGGCAGACCGCTTTGACGGCGCGTACGCTCGAGGCCGAGCAGGCCGCGACCAAGACCCGCAGCGAGCAGGAAAAGCGCGACGCGCTGGTCTCGCTCGCCGACCGGTTCGACGCCTCGGTCGGCCAGCTCGTCGGCCTGATGGCTTCCGGCTCCGGCGAGCTCGAGACCACCGCCAAGTCGATGTCATCCACGGCCGAGGGCACCAACCGCCGTGCCGCCGTGGTCGGTACCGCCGCGACGGAAGCCAGCCAGCGCGTCCAGACGGTGGCCGCCGCCGCCGAGGAACTCTCCTCCTCCATCACCGAGATCAGCCGCCAGGTCGCCCAGTCGGCCGAGGTGACCGGCCGCGCCGTCGACAACGCACGCCGCACCGACACCATCGTGCGCGCGCTGTCCGACGGCGCCCAGCAGATCGAGCACGTCGCCGAGCTGATCTCCAGCATCGCGGCGCAGACCAACCTCCTCGCCCTCAACGCCACCATCGAGGCCGCGCGCGCCGGCGAAGCCGGCCGCGGCTTCGCCGTCGTCGCCTCCGA
>NZ_AKIY01000300.1 GCF_000282615.1 Bradyrhizobium sp. YR681
GGGATCGACGGGGCCGCCCGCCAGCGGCTCGCGCCACACCGCGAACAGATGCGTCAGCGGGTTGAGCCGCATCACCGTCGAGCGGTGGTTGATCATGTCCGACGACCAGATCACGGGCGAGGCGAGGAAAGCGAGCATCAATGTGGATTCGATGATCGGCTTGAGGTCGCGATAGCGTGTTGCCATGGCGCCGAGGACGAGGCTCAGGGCGAAGGTGCAGGTCACGAACAGCAGCAGGCCCGGCAGCGCCGCCAGCGCGTGAGAGAGATCGTGCGGCGAGAGGAGCAGCCACAGAATGAGCGGCACGCAGGCGTTATGGAGCGCGAACAGCGCCTGACGGAACGTGCATTGCAGGAGGAAGATGACCGGCGGCAGCGCGCGATCGCGGATCAGGCTGGCCGAATTCTGGAGCGCGGTGGTCGCGTCGAGCACGACGCTGTTGAGAAAGGTCCAGGCCGTCATCGACAGTGCCAGCATCGGCAGGCGCGACAGCATGCCGGCGTTCGACATCTGGCCGATCACCGAGCCGAGCACCACGACCACGATCGCCATCTGCAGCGACATCCAGAACGGGCCGAGCAGCGAGCGGACGTAGCGATGCCGCATGTCGGACCAGGCCAGCGCCGCGGCGATCTTGACGGTGTCCAGCCAGCCGGTTGCCTGCGGCGGCTCGGCGATCGTCGATCGCTCCTCGTTGGGGGCGGTGACAGCATCGCGGTAGACCGTCTCCATGCCCTGCTTGAAGGCCGTTGCCGAATAGCGGGTGAGGGCGCGGGTGCGGGCTGAAAGCCCCATGCGGCGGCGGCGCTCGGGATCGCGGATCAGGGTGTCGATGGCCTCACCGAGCTTCTCGGCATCGCCAGGCGGCACGGTGATCGCCTCCATGCCGTGGCGGGCGACGCGCGGCACGGCGGTGTCGAGCGCCGTGTTCACGACCGGGCGGCCGGCGGCCATGGCTTCGAGCTGGGCGAGGCCGAAGGTCTCGGCATTGGTCACCGACGGCATCACGAAGACGTCGGCGAGGCACATCAGCTTGATGCGCTCGCTGTCGCTGACCGAGCCGAGCAGGCGGACGCGCTCGCCGAGCCCGAGCTCCTCGATCAGTTGCTCGAGCCGCGGCCGCTCGGCCCCCTCGCCGATGATCCAGGTCTCGAAATTGTATGCTGCCGCCGCGCGGAGCAGGACGTCAAAACCCTTGTAGGGCACGAGGCGGCCGCAGGCGAGCACGAGCCGGCCGCGGTCGTTGACATGATGCGGCTCGATCTTCGGCCAGTCATAGGTCGTGGTGTCGATGCCGAACGGCACGACGTGGCATTTGTCCTCGAATTCGCGCAGCAGCGGCGTGTTCTCGACCAGCACGTGGTCCGAGACGATGATCGCCTTGGCGCGCCGCAGCGTTCGCCGCATCAGCGGCTCGATGAACCAGCGCAGGCCGGCATGGGTGACGATGTCGGCATGCCAATGGACCACCAGAGGCCGCCTGGCGCCGAATCCGAAGGCGAAAACGAGGTCGGCGAGCGGGAAGGGGGCGTGGAGCGCGAGCAGATCGTGCTCGGCGATCTTGCGCCAGAGACGCCAGGGATAGGCGGGAGCGGCCGGCAGCGACAGCACATTGCCGAACGAGCGCACGCGTTCGACCGGCACGTCGTTGACGACGATGTCGCGCCGCTCGGCCGATCGCGAGCAAACCAGCACGGCGGAGGCGAAAGTGTCCTTCAGGCTCGCGCAGATGTCGCGGATCACCGTGAGCGTGCCGCCGAACAAGTCGGGATAGTAGATCTTGAAGATGTGCAGCACCGACGGACGGCGCGGGGTTTCGCTGGGCTGATGCATGATGGCGTCAGCCTGCGAGCAGGGCTGCGACGAACGGCGCGGCCAGCACCGAGATGAAGACGACGCCGCGCAGCAGCGCCGGCAGTATCGGCTCGATTGCGCTGCGACGGTCTTCGAGCATCGGAGCGGCACGCGGTGCACTGGTGATGCGGGCCAAGCGGTCGGCCATGGTCAATGTCCCTTCAAGTCGCCCTCAGTGCCGTCTCGTATATGTGGGAAAATTTACCACGTCAATCGCGAAAAGGGAAAAAGTGGGATTGTGTCCCACGCGAAGCGCCGTTAAAACCCAGACATGATTGCCAAGCCCGGGTCCAAAGCAGCGGCGCCACAGCCGAACGCTGCCGAGAAGCTGCACGCGCCGCTGGCGCGGCTGCTGCGCCCGCTCGTGCGGCTGTGCATCCGCAGCGGCATGACATTTCCGGCCCTGGCGCAATTGCTTCGCGAGCTGTTCGTCAATGTCGCCGAGCATGATTTCGCGCTGGAGGGAAAGGAGCAGACCGACAGCCGCGTCAGCCTGCTCACCGGCATCCACCGCAAGGAAGTCGCGCGGCTGCGCGGCGCGGGCGCCCCCGTGAACGAGGCGCCGGCGGCGGTGTCGCTGACCAGTGCCGTGATCGCGCGCTGGCTCGCCGCGCCCGAATTCACCGATTCGAAGGGCGAGCCGCTGGCGCTGCCGCGGACGGCCGAGGGTGATGCGCCGTCGTTCGAGCAACTCGTCGCTTCCGTCACCAAGGACGTGCGCCCGCGCGCAGTGCTTGACGAATGGGTCGACCGCAAGCTCGTGACCATCAACGCTTCAGACGAGATCGAGCTGGTCGAGGCGGCCTTCGTTCCGAGCGGCGAGGACGACAGCAAATGGCACTATCTCGGCCGCAATCTGCACGACCACATCGCGGCCGCCGCGCAAAACGTCGCGGATGGGCCGCGCTTCCTCGAACGCGCGGTGCACTACAACAACATCTCGCCGAAGCTGGCGCGGCGTCTCGAGGCCCGCTCGCGCGAGCTTGCCATGGACGCGCTGAAGACCGCCAACCGCGAAGCCAACCGCGCGCTCGCCAAGGACAAGGGCGGCGATGCCCGCTGGAATTTCGGCATCTACATCTACAGCGAGGATGCTGACGAAGGGGGCGGGGACAGGGAAGTCGCCAAGGAAGCCGGCAAGGAAGTCGGCAAGGAAGCCAGCAAGGATGGCGGCAAGGAAGGCGGTTCTTCATGAGCCGGCCGCCGTTGATCTCCCGCCGTCTGCTGCTGGCAGGATTCTGGCTTGCCGGCACGGCGATGGCCCGCGCGCAGGTCAAGCGCGGCACTGATCAGGGCATCGGCGGCACGGGAATCACGCGCGGTGACGATCACGGCATCGGCGGCACCGGCATCGTCGGGGTGATCCAGCGTTTCGGCAGCATCTACGTCAACGGCGAGCGCGTCACCTATGCGAGCGACGTGCCTGTCAGGATCGACGGCGAGGCCGCGAGCCCCAAGGCTCTGCGCATCGGCCAGCTCGCGCGTGTGGTCGCGACCCGTCAGGCCGACGGCACGCTGGTCACACGCAACATCGCGATCGCGAGTGAGGTGACCGGTCCGGTCGAAGCCGTGAAGGGCAACGAGCTGACGGTGCTCGGCCAGAAAATCGTCACGAGCGACAAGAACACCAAGCTCCGGACGGGCACGCAGGTTGCCGTCTACGGCTTGCGCCGCACCGACGGCGTCATCGTCGCGAGCCTGGTCGAGCCGCGGCGCGATGCGGCCGCGCGCGTCGCGGGTCTGGTCGAGCGCGGACCTGAGGGCCTGCATATCGGCGGGCTGAAGCTGAGCGGCGTCGATCCCTTGCTCGCAGGCCAGCGTGTCCAGATCGAGGGCCGTGCCAGCCAGGGCGCGCTGCAGGCCGCGCGCATGCGGATCGACGATTTCTCCGATCTCGTCGGCGCCAGCCGTCTGTCGATCGAGGCCTATGTGCAGCGGGCGGGCGCGAACCTCCAGCTCGGTTCCGGGCTGATCGCCCATGACAGCTCGCGCTTCGGACCCGCCGCCGGCGAAGCGCGCATGGTGGTCAACGGCGTGTTCGATCGCTCGCGCGGCCTCCAGGTGGAGTCGGCGCAAGCGATCGGCCATGGACCGGGGGCGCCTCCGTCCGGCAGCGGCAGTCCCAACCGGTCGCCGGGTGGTTCGATCCTGCATCCGAACCGCGCCACGCCGAGTCCGGGCAGCGGACAGCCCGGCGCACCTGCGCCGGGATCGAGCCCGGGGGCAACACCCGGCTCCGCGCCGACGGCGCCAAGCGGTCCGTCAGGTCCCGGCGGTCTTGGCTCGCCTGGCGGGCCGATGGGGCCTGGCGGCGGAATAGGCGGCGGCGGCTTCGGCGCCCCCGGGGGCGGGATGGGCGGCGGTCGGCGCTAAAGAAGCCGTCGGCGGTCGCATTGGCTCGTGATCCCTGTTGCCCACGTGCTGCCATCACCGGGCGGCGCGCGGCTCGGCATTCGCTCCGAGGCCGGCAGGATCCAGTTCCGACGTCTCATCACCGGTCGCTGCGGAATGGTCGGCCGCAAGCAGAATGTAGAACGCCGGCACCACGAACAACGTGAACAGCGTTCCGATCGAGAGTCCGGAGGCGATGACGAGCCCCATGTTGAAGCGCGAGGCCGCGCCGGCGCCGGACGCGGTGATCAGCGGCATCACGCCGATCACCATGGCCGCCGTCGTCATCAGGATCGGGCGCAGCCGGATCGCGGTCGCTTCGATGACGGCCTCACGCTTGGAGCGGCCGGCATGCTGCAACTCGTTGGCGAATTCGACGATGAGAATGCCGTGCTTGCTGATCAGCCCCATCAGCGTCACGAGGCCGACCTCGGTGTAGATGTTGAGGCTCGCGCCCTTGATGCCCAGCATGATGAAGATCAGCGCGCCCGCGATCGACATCGGCACCGAGACCAGGATGATCAGGGGATCGCGGAAACTCTCGAACTGCGCCGACAGCGCCAGGAAGATGATGATCAGGGCAAAGCCGAAGGTGGCGGCGAAACCGGATGATTCCTGGATGAACTGCCGCGACTGTCCGCCATAGTCGATGGTGTAGCCCTTGGGCAGGGTGCGGTCCGCGATCTCCTTCAGCGTCGCGAGCGCTTCGCCGGTGATCACGCCGGGCATGGCCACGCCGGAAATGGTGGCGGCATTGATCTGCTGGAAATGGTTCAGCGATTGCGGAACGGTGGTTGTCTTCAGCGACGCCACCGTCGACAGCGGAACGGACGTGCCGTCCGAGGTCTTGATGTAGTAGTTCAGCACCTGATCGGCGTTGAGCCGCTGGCGTTGCTCGACCTGGGGAATGACCTTGTAGGAGCGGCCGTCCAGGCCGAAATAGTTGACGTAGCCACCGCCCAGCATGCTGCCGAGCGCGCCGCCGACATCGCTGAGCCTCAGCCCGAGCTGTGCGGTCTTTTCCCGATCGATCACCACCGAGGTTTGCGGCTGGTCGACCTTCAGGTCGTTGTCCAGGAAGATGAACTTGCCGCTCTTGAGGGCCTGCGCGGTGAACGCCTTTGCGATGCCGTCGAGCCGGTCGAACGGGTCCGTGGTCTGGATCACGAACTGGATCGGCAGGCCGCTTGCCCCGGGCAGCGGCGGCAACTGGAACGCCACGATCTTTGCGCCGGCAACCCCCGCCATCTCCTGCTGAAGCACCGGCTGGAGCTGCGCCGCGGTCTTGTCGCGCTTGTCCCAGGGCTTGAGCACCCAGCCGGCGATCGAGCTGCCGGTGAGATCGAGCTGGAATACACCGGCGGTTTCGGCATGGGCGGAGATGCGCCGGTAGACCTCGGCGGAATACAGCAGCTTCTGCTGCAACGTCGCGTTCGGCGCCAGCGTCGACTGCATCAGGATCGCACCCTGATCCTCCTCCGGCGCCAGCTCGTTCTTGGAGTTCGAATAGAGCCAGTAGATGCTGCTCAGGATCAGGGCGGCGAACACCACCGTGACCGGAATTGTCGTCAGGCTGGCGGCGAGCAGGCGATGATATCGATGTTGCAGCGTCTCCATCCGCGCGTCGATGAACGCGACGATGCGGTCGTCGAGCGTCGGCTTGCCGGTGTTCGGCGGCTTGAGGATGAAGGCGCAGCACATCGGCGTCAGCGTCAACGCGATGACGGCCGACACCGCCACGGCGCCGGCAAGCGTAAAGGCGAACTCGGTGAAGAGCGCGCCGGTCAGGCCGCCCTGGAAGCCGATCGGCACGTAGACCGCGATCAGCACGACGGTCATGGCCACGATGGGACCTGAAAGCTCCCGCGCGGCGATGATCGCCGCCTGCAACGGCTTTGTGCCCTCGGCCAGATGCCGGTTGACGTTCTCGACGACGATGATGGCGTCATCGACCACGAGGCCGATCGCGAGCACCAGCGCCAGCAGCGTCAGCAGGTTGATGGAGAAGCCGAGCGCCAGCAGCAGGGTGAAGGTGCCGACCAGCGACAGCGGGATGGCGATGACGGGAATCAGCACCGAGCGCCACGAGCCCAGGAACAGGAAGACCACCACGGTGACGATGAGAAGAGCTTCGACCAGGGTATGGATCACCTCGTCGATCGAGCTGTTCACGAACTCGGTGGAGTCGTAGATGATCTCGGAATTCAGCCCCTCCGGCTGCTGCGCCTTGATGTCGGGATAGACCGCGCGGATGCCCTTGATGACGTCGAGCAGGTTGGCGTTGGGCGCCACCTGGATGCCGATATAGACCGCGCGCTTGCCGTTGAATCCGACCGACGATTCGTAGTCCTCGGAGCCCAGGGTGACGTTCGCCACATCGGAGAGCTTGACGTTGGAGGCGCCGGCCTGCTTGACGACGAGGTCGCGAAACTCCTGGAGCGATTTCAGGTTGGTCGCCGCCGTCAGGTTGACCTGCACCATCTGGCCCTTGGTGGTGCCAAGCCCGGCAATGTAGTCGTTGCCGGACAGCGCGGTCGATACGTCGGATGCGGTCAGCCCGTATGCTGCAAGCTTGATCGGATCGAGCCA
The DNA here is from genome assembly GCF_000282615.1 of Bradyrhizobium sp. YR681. Taxonomy (GTDB): domain Bacteria; phylum Pseudomonadota; class Alphaproteobacteria; order Rhizobiales; family Xanthobacteraceae; genus Bradyrhizobium. The sequence continues at coordinate 6,835 of NZ_AKIY01000300.1, forward strand.
GGCGCGCAACGCGAAGGTCTTGTTGCCGAGCAGCTCGGCGGTCTGCACGCCCGAGACGGCCTGGAGTTTCGGCTGCACCACGCGGATCAGGTAGTCGGTGATCTGGTTCGGCGCCAGCACGTCGCTGCTGAAGCCGAGATACATGGCATCGATGGTTTGACCGACCTTGACGGTCAGCACCGGCTGCTGGACGCCGCTCGGAAGCTGATTGAGCACCGAGTTCACCTTGGTGTTGATCTCGGTCAGCGCCTTGCCGGAATCGAAGTTCAGCCGCAAATTGACCGTGATGGTCGAGGTGCTGGGCTGGCTGGTCGACGTCATGTAGTCGATGCCATTGGCCTGGGCGATGGCATTTTCGAGCGGCGTGGTGATGAATCCCGCGACGATCGCCGGATCGGCGCCGTAATACGTCGTCGTGACGGTGACGATCGCATTCTGGGTTCGCGGATATTGCAGGATGGGCAGCGAAGTCATCGACTTCAGACCCAGCACCAGGATCATCAGGCTGACGACGATGGCGAGCACCGGCCGGCGAATGAAGATGTCGGTAAAGGACACGCTCTGCCTCCTCACTGATCGGCGGGGGCCGGATTGGGATCGTTCGCCAGGGGAATGGAGTTGTCGACCTTGAGCAGGGTGCCGTTGCGCAGCTTGATCTGACCTGCGGTGACGACGGTTGCGCCCCGATCGAGGCCCGAGATCACCGCCACCTGATCGCCACGGGTGGCGCCGGTCTTGACGAAAATCTGGCGGGCCACCAGACCCTGCTTGTCCGGAGCCTCGCTCTTGACGGCGAGGAACACCGATTCTCCGTAGGTGTTGTAGACGATGGCGGTCTGCGGCAGCGTGAGGTAGCTCGCGGTCTGGCCGACACGGACGTCGATCCGTGCGAACATGCCGGGCAGCAGCTTGCGATCCGCATTGTCGAAGATCGCGCGGATCTGAACGTTGCGGCTGGTTTGATCGACCTTGGAATTGAACGCCTGCACGACTCCCTTGAAACTGCGGTCCGGAAAGGCATCGATGCGCGCCGTGACGTCCTGTCCGACCTTGACCTGGTCGACCGCCTGCTGCGGCAGCGTGAAGTCGACGAAGAGCCGGTCGAGCGCCTGGAGCGTGACGATGGTGGTGCCCGCGGTCAGATACTGGCCGACATCGACCTGACGTACCCCGAGACGCCCGGCAAAGGGTGCCTTCAGCGTCTTCTGGTCCATGAGCGCCTGCTGCTGGGCGACCAGCGCCAGCGCGTTGCGTTCGTTCACGACATCGCTGTCGACCGTTGCCTGGCTGACCGCATTGATCTTCAACTGGCCCTGGTCGCGCCGCAACGTGATGGCGTAGCCGTCGGCGGTGGCCTGCAGGGACTGCAGCTTGGCGACGTCGTCCTGCTTGCGCAGGTCGAGCAGCACGTCGCCGGCGCCGACATCCTTGCCGGACTCGAAATGAATGCTGTCGACGATGCCGGACTGCTGCAGCGACAGATCGGCGCCGTTCACGGCGCGAAACGTACCGATGGCGGTCAACGTCGACTGCCAGTCGCTGAGCTGGACAGCGGTCGTCGACACCGTCTGCGGGGGATCGGCGAGCGAGGCCATGACCTGCCTGATGATCCCGGCGCGGAAATTGACGAACCAGGCGAGGGCGGCAAACACCGCACCGACGACACACAGCATGATGATCATGCGCTTCAACATGGCTTCGGCTTTCGCATTCAGTTGGCTGGCGGGGTCGGCTGTGCCGGCAGGGCCCCCGCAGGCGTGAATATCGCGGCAACGCCCGCGGGCTTTACGTCGGAGGCGGGAGACTCATCGACGCGATTCCACCAGCCGCCGCCGAGGGCCTGGTACAGCGACACGGTGTCGGCATAGCGCGAGGCCTGCGCTTTCACGCGGTTGATGCGCGCGGTGAGCAGCGTCTGTTCGGCGTTGATGACGGAGATGAACGTGGTGGAGCCGGCCTTGAACTGGGCCTGTGACATCTTCAGGCTTTCCGCAGCGGTCTTCTCCGCTTCGATCTGGGCCTTCAGCAGGTCAGCATCGGATTGGATGGCGCGGAGCGCGTCGGCGACATTCTGGAACGCGGTGATCACGGTCGAGCGATATTGCGCGCCGCTCTGCTCCAGCGCCGCGACCTTGGACTCCTTGGTGTGGAACAGCGAGCCGGCATCGAAGATCGGACCGGTCACACTTGCCGCCACGCTCCAGGCTGCCGATTGCGGGCCGTAGAGTCCCGACAGCGCCAGCGCGGAGCTGCCGCCCGAGGCAGACAGCGTCACGCTTGGCAGCATGTTGGCCGTGGCAACACCGACATTCGCGCTGGCCTGATGCATCTGGCTTTCGGCGGCGCGGATGTCCGGGCGCTGCCGCACCAGCAACGAGGGCACGCTGACCGGCAGATCGCGCGGCAGGCGCAGGTTTGCCAGCGGCACGGCCTCACCTCTGTCCTGGCTCGGCAGCCGGCCGAGATAAGCCATCAGCTGGTTGCGATTTTGCGCGCGCGACTTCTGCAGCGGCGGCAACGTCGCAAGCGTCTGGGCCAGCTGGGCCTTCTGAGTGAGGACGTCACTGTTGGCGACGGCACCGAGCGCAAATTGCTGTTCGAGCAATGCGACCAGCTGACGCTGGCCGTCGATCTGCTCCTGGGTGACGCGAATCTGCGCCGCATAGGACGCATCGCTGATTGCGGTCGTCACGACGTTTGCCGTCAATGTCAGGTAGGTCGCCTCGAGCTGGAAGCGCTGATAATCCGCATTGGCAAGATCCGCCTCGATCCCGCGCGCCTTGCCGCCGAAGATGTCCGGCGTGAATGAAACCGGGACCGAGGTCTTGTAGAGGGTGTACAGGGACGACGGTCCGGTTTGCCCGGACTGCGCCAGCGGCACCTGGTTGCGTGTCGCACTGGCGTCCCCGCTGATCGACGGCAGCAGGGCGCTGGTGTCTGCCGCCGCGACTTCGCGAGCCTGGCGCAGCGCCGCTTGCGCCGCGGCGAGGTCCGGATGGTTGTCGACCGCTTCCCGGACGAAGGCTTCGATCTGCCGTGAGCGAAACACCTGCCACCAGACCGCCGGCACGTCCGCGCCGTTCACGAAGCGCTGTGCCGTGCCGCCAGGCCCATCCGCACCCTTGGTCGCGGGCAACCCGCCTGCAGTGTAGCCGTTGACCGGTGGAGCGTCCGGCGCCGCGAAATTCGGCCCGACGGCGCAGCCCGCGAGGGAGATCGCGGCTTGGGCTAGCGGTATTATAGCGCCTCTGCGGAGGAATGTTCTGAACGGCATCCAGAGCTCATATTAAAACTGAACCGTTCAGTACTTGACCGAGCCGGCAACTCTTGTCAACGGTACTGGACTGTTCAGTTTTGTTTTGTGCCGTGTATGAGTTTTGCTACGTGTGCCGCGCCAGGGGCGTCTCTTTAGTTCTTTCAAGCTGATGAGGCGCAGTCATTGTGCGCGTTCACATCGACGACACCGATTCGTGAGCCGACGGAGAGCCAGTCTTGATCGAAACGATCGCCCATCCCGCCCACGAGAGGGAGAGCGCACCCGCAGGCCGCAAGATGGAGATCGTCATACGTGCGGCGTGGCAGCTTTTTCTCGACCAGGGCTTTTCCGCAACCAGCATGGACGCCATCGCGAAAGCCGCCGGCGTGTCGAAAGCCACGCTCTACGCGTATTTCCCGAGTAAGGAGGCCCTGTTTGCCTCGCTGATCGTTGCGGAGTGCGAGAGCCTGCAACGCGATTTGCCGGTCCCCAAGCTGTCGGCCGGATTGTCCGAGGCGCTGCGGGAGTTCGCCAGGCAGTACCTCCACACCTTCATTCATCGAAAGGACGTCGCCTTCGTCCGCATCATCGCCAATGAGAGCGGCCGGTTTCCGGTACTTGCCCGGCTCTTTTATGAGAGCGGACCCGAGGCGACGATTAGGCGGCTCGCTCGTTTCCTCGAAGAGGCCAAGGCCGCGCAACTCCTGGAATTCGACGACCCGATGGTCGCCGCCAAGCAATTCCTGTCTCTGGTCCGCGGCGAGTTACCGCTGCTGATTGTGCTGGGGCTCGGCGATCTGGCGGAAGGGACGATCGAGCAGGAGATCGAGGCAGGACTCAAACTCTTCCTGAAGGCGTGCGAGCCTCGCGTTTGAGGCGCGCACGTTCAATGAAGGCCGGCCGAACTCTAGCCGGCGCTGAGGCGCACGCCGGCGCGCAAGAATTTCTACGGGTCGGGAGCGCGCCTCAGCCTGGTTCGGCTAGGGCATCTTGACGTTGGGCTCGCGCTCCCAGAGCCGCAATTTGGAGAGGCCGTCGACGAACGATTTGGCCTGCTTTGCGTTTGCGATCGCGACGCAGCCTTCATCGAAATCCTTGGAGGCGATGCCTGCCTTCTCGAATAACGGCAATGCCGCGTCGACGTAACCGATGAACTTGCAATGCGCGAAAGCGTCGGCGACGAAATCACGCGCCGAGGACTCCAGCAGCAGATCGTCCATCGCATCCGCAGCGGGCAGAAGCGCGACCGCGTCGTACAGAACTGACGGTCCTCCATCGATCATCTGGTCGGCATCGATCCAGCTGCCGTCGCTGGCTTCAACGCCCGTCACCTTCGGCGCGATGATCTCATAGGTCGCCCCGGCCTTGTCGAGGGCGGTCTCGAGGGCCTTGAGGATGCCTGCGTCCGAACCGTCGGAGACGAGGATGCCCAGCTTGCGGCCCTCGAAGCGTTCGGGACCGTTTTCGACGATGCTCAGGGCTGGGGAAGGCTCGAGATCCTGACGCGTCGCGACGGCCGCATCCGCGGGTTTTGGCATCTTCTTCAAGCCAAGCTTGTCGGCGACCTTGTTGGCCAGCGTCTCGTCGATATTGAGGAGATGGGAGACCATCCGCTCCCGGATCGCCGGAATTTTCACCTTGCTCAGCTCGAATGTCAGCGCGGCGGCGATGTGAGTCTGCTCGCCCATGGTCTGGCTGATGAAAAACTGACGCGCCTGGCTGTAATGGTCCGCGAAGCTCTCGGCACGCAAACGGCGCTTGGCGCCTTGCTCGACGTCGGCGAGCGGTGTGAAGCCGCGCTGGGGCGATTCCCTGGGACCTTCACCGAATGAGTTCGGCTGGTAGTTGGCGCGTCCGACAGGATTGCGCATCGCCATGTGTCCATCCTGCTGAAAATGCGCCAACGGGCATTTGGGCGCATTGATCGGGATATGGGTGAAGTTGGGACTTCCCAGCCGCTTGAGCTGCGTGTCGAGATACGAGAAATTGCGTCCCTGGAGCAGAGGATCGTTGGAGAAGTCGATTCCCGGCGGAACGTTCTGGGTCATGAAGGCGACCTGTTCGGTCTCCGCAAAGAAATTGTCGGGCATCCGATCGAGCACCAGCCGTCCCACCGGCACGGGCGGAAGAATTTCTTCGGGAATGATCTTGGTCGGGTCGAGCACGTCAAAATCGAAGGCGTCGGCAAAATCCTGATCGAACAACTGAACCTGCAGCTCCCATTCCGGAAAATTGCCGGTCTTGATGGCCGTCCAGAGATCGCGCCGGTGGAAGTCGGGATCGGCGCCGTTGATCTTGACCGCTTCGTTCCAGACGACCGACTGCAGGCCGAGTTTCGGCTTCCAGTGGAATTTGACAAAGGTGGACTCGTTCTTGGCATTGACGAGCCGGAACGTATGAACGCCAAAACCTTCCATGAAGCGAAACGACCGCGGGATGGCGCGGTCGGACATCACCCACATCACCATGTGCATGCTCTCGGGGGTGAGGCTTATGAAGTCCCAGAAATTGTCATGCGCGGACTGCGCCTGAGGAAATGCGCAGTCCGGCTCCTCCTTCACCGCGTGGATCAGGTCGGGAAACTTGATGGCGTCCTGAATGAAGAAGACCGGGATATTGTTGCCGACGATGTCCCAATTGCCTTCCTGCGTGTAGAGCTTGACCGCAAAGCCGCGCACGTCCCGGGCGAGGTCGACCGAGCCCTTGCTTCCCGCAACGGTGGAAAATCGCACGAAGGCCGGCGTCTTTTCGCCGGCGCGCTGAAACAGGTCGGCTCGGGTGTATTTCGCAAGGGATTTGTAGGTCTCGAAGAAGCCGTGTGCCGCGTATCCGCGCGCATGCACGACCCGCTCGGGGATGCGTTCATGGTCGAAGTGGAAGATCTTCTCGCGGAAATGGAAATCCTCAAGCAGGGTCGGCCCGCGAGGACCGATCTTCAACGAGTTCTGGTCGTCGGACACTGGCCCGCCCTGGGCCGTGGTCAGGACGGCCTCCTTGCCGGCGGCGGTCTGATGGAGTTCGCCGCCTTCGCCACGGCTGAGCTTCTGATCATGGATGACTGCCGTCCCGGCTGCGCGGGTCGATTTCGTGGTCTTGGCCATTGCAGGGGAAACTCCAGGGGGCGTTGTGGAGTCCGTCAATCCACCCGTATCGGTTACGTTCCTAGCGGGCCCCGCGGCGCGCTCAGGCCGATGCCTCGTCTTTTTGAGATCTTAGGTCGCGGGCGATGCTCTCGACCTGCGTATCGCGTCCCGCCTCGTCATTCCCGGCGTCTCGCGGCAGCTCGATGTCGAATTTCGCTGCGATCGCGCCCAGCGCCCTGAGGATGCTGTCGGCCTCGCGTTCGGCAAGCAGATTGATCTGCAGGTCGAGGTGATTTCGCCGTTCGGATTGCAGGTCCATCGCATTTTGGCGTATCAGCACGAATGAGGTCAGCAGCACCGCTTCGAGGGCGAGGAAGGCCGACAGGAGAGGAAATGGATAGGGATCGAATGGAGAGGGGCGGTACAAATTCCACGAGGCCCAAAGCACGACGAGCGCCAGTTGCGAGATGACAAAGTGCACGGTGCCGACGAACGATCCTACCCGGTGAGAGGCTCTGTGGATCGATGACAGCCGGCGCTCATCCTCCTCCTCGAGCTTGATGATCGACTCGATATTCTTGGAGACCGTTTGCTGCCTTTCGGCGTGGTTATGGTCGCCGTCCGCGCTCATTCGGTGACGAGATCGGCTGCCCGTTTTGCCTTCTTGCCGGTTTTTTTGACGGTCTCTTCTCCAATTTTCTCGGCCTCGGCGCGCCGCTCGCACTTGGTGCGGATCTCGTCGAGTTCGTCGTCGGTCAGATGCTCGATCCCGACGAATGAATTGTGCGCTGCGCTCACCCGGATCAGCTCGTCGAGTTTCACCTGGATCGCGGCGCTATCGCGGTTCTGGGAATTCTGGATCAGGAAGACCATCAGGAACGTCACGATGGTGGTGCCGGTGTTGATGACCAGCTGCCATGTATCGGAGTAGTGGAAGATTGGACCGGTGACCGCCCAAAGCAGGACAATGCCGGCTGCGATCATGAACGTGAGCGCGCGCCCGGCAGCTTGAGATGTCCTGTTGGCGATGTCGCTGAAGAGCTGGGCCGCCCCGTTATGCGGGTGGTCCGCTTTGCCCTTTGCCGGGCGAGCTTTCGTATCGGTCTGTCGCATCAGAACACCGCGCCGGTTTCAGGGGCCCAATGTCGAACGCGAATGGAACTCGGAAGTTCCGCCGCGGAAGCGGCGGACGCCAGGGCCGGCGTACTTTAAAAGATTTTAGCCCGCGCTGAGACGCACGCCGGCGCGCAAAAACTTCTGCGGATCGACCGCTTCGCCGTCGATGCGGGTTTCGTAGTGCAGATGCGGGCCGGTGGAGCGGCCGGTCGAGCCGACGAGGCCGATGACCTGGCCGAGCTTCACGATCTCGCCGACCTTGACGTTGATCTCGGAGAGATGGCCGTAGCGGGTCGACAGACCATTGCCGTGATCGACTTCGACCATGCGGCCGTAACCGCCGGACCAGCCGGCGGAGACCACTTTGCCGTTGGCGGTAACGCGGGCCGGGTCGCCGGTCGCGGCACGGAAGTCGAGCCCGGTGTGCATCGCGGGCCGGCCAAGGAAGGGATCGCTGCGCACGCCGAAGCCGGAGGTGAACTCGACCTCGCCGATGACCGGCTTGCGATAGGGGACCAGCGCCAGCGTGCGGTTGAGACGATCCATCTCGGCGCGCGTGGTGTTGATGCGATTGAGCTGCTTCTCGAACGGTCCGGCATTGGCCGTCAGTTTGACGGGCACGAAAGGACCGCCCATTGCGGAGCGCGGCACGGCGGCTTCGAGACTGGCAAGGTTGAGGCCGAGATCGCTGACGACGCCGCGCATCCGGCGCATCCGTGAGTCCATGCCTTCCTCGACGGCACTGAGCGCCGCCATCTGGCGACGTTCGACCTGGTCGAGCGAGGTCGTGAGCCGGACCAGGACATTGTCGAAGCCCTGATTCTTGGCGAATTGATTGGTCGGCGGCGCCATGACGGCCGGTGCGCGCGATTCAAGCCGTGCTTCGCGATCCGGCGGCGCCACGAAGATCACGGTGTCGCTGATCGGCGAGGGTTTTGGCGTGCCCTGCGTCGCGCCCTGGCCAGCGTCGCCGCGCTGCGGCGCTGCGCGGGGAATCGATCCGGTGACATCAGGCATGGCGCCGAGCGCCGTGGCCCGGGACTCCAGCGCCGTCTGGCGCTTCATGATCTGGTCGAGCTTCTGGTCGAACTGCTCCTGGTCGAGCAATTGGCGGCTGGTGGTGCGGTCGACCTTGGCGCGCAGCTCGGCGATGCGGTCTTCATAGGCGTACTGCATCTCGGCCTGGCGTGCGATCAGCCGGGTCAGGACGTCGTCGCGGAACGCAAAATAGGTTGCTGTCGCCGCCGACCAGAGCCCGAGCAGCACGACGGTGCCGACCACGATCCAGAACACCACGGGACCCAGGCGAACCTGCTTGCCGTGATGCACGATGGTGTAGGCGTCGTCGGTCTCGGGGAGGGGAATCGCTGCTGCCACCGCGGCGGCGGCTGGGCGGCGAAGGAGGGCCCGGCCGCGGTCGTGAGGATGATGCTGGGGGTACTGCGAATATTGGGCAGAACTTTTCGACATCGGCACTCCGGCGCCGGTCGGATGGGTTCCTTGCGGCCTAATTGCCGCAGCAATCTGGGCCGGTCATGGTTAATTTTCCGGAAACGGAACCCCTAGAACTTAACGAGCTGGTTAAAGATTTCTTGCGGCTTCCAGCACCTGATCGGCATGACCGTCGACCCGGACATTGCGCCAGATCCTGGCCACCTTGCCGTCGCTCCCGACCAATATCGTCGTGCGAAGAATTCCAAGGAAGCTCTTGCCGTACATGGATTTTTCGCCCCAGGCACCATAGGCTTCCAGCATCTCGTGCTTCTCGTCCGAGATGAGGGGAACGCCGAGGCTGTGCTTGTCGCGGAACTTCTCCTGGGCCTTTAACGAATCCGCGGAGATGCCGAGCACGGCGGTGCCGGCCTTGGCAAAGTCAGCGGCGAGGCGCGTGAAGTCGATGGCCTCCCGGGTGCAGCCGGGCGTGTCGGCGCGGGGGTAGAAGAACAGAACGAGCTTCCGGCCTGCATAGTCCGACAGGGTGACCACGCCGCCGCCGTCGCGCGGCAGGCGGAAGGCCGGGGCCTTCTGGCCTTCGGTCAGGGCGGACTTCGCCTTGGCCGGCGCGGCGGTCGATTTGGAGGAATTTAACTGTTTCGATGCGGCGCCATGCGATGCTGCTTTTGCTATGGTCCCGGTTGATTTGCTCGCCGGTGTCCGCTGTGTTTTCGCGGATTTTGTCTGAGTCGTCGCCCGTGTCTTCGGGGTCTGCTTTTTAGCCGTTGTCATGCCGGAGGGCGTTTTGGACGTTTTCTTTCGGGATTTCTTGGACATACGCCTTCCTTTCGACGCTTTCGGCGGGTCAATCGAAGCGGTATTGCAGCTCTCGTCCGGTGTGCCGGAATCACGCCCCCGTCTGGGCAAGTCTGGCGACGCCGGGGTATGGTTACAAGGAATTCCACGCACCACCCCACTGCTCGTTGAACGCGCTCCCGGGGCGAAATGACGAACAGCAGGAATATTCGAGGTATGGCGGCAATGCCGGGGCGGGGAGCTTCGCTTCCCGTGGACGGCTGCGGTCCCGGCGGCGCGCAATCCCACGATGGGCGCCTGTATCGAGAGGCAATGGCAAGGAATACGTCGCCCCAGGATTACGATCGGGATTTCAATCGGCGCGGCGGCCAGCAGGAGCCGCAGGAATGGGACGAGGCCGATTGGGACCCGGATCAGGAAGCGGCGGCGGGCCATCGGGCACGCCGGCTGTTGTCGCGTTCCAGTTCGGGCCTCCACCGCTTCGGCACGTTGCGCCGCTGGCTGGGCGGAGGTCGCTGGCTGAAGCGGCTGGCTGTCGTCGTAGGCGCCCTCATCATCATCTTTGTCGGCTGCTTCGGCGCGCTGTGGTGGCGGCTTGGCGCAGGTCCCATCAATCTTGATATCGCGACGCCATGGCTCGCCGCGGCCATCGAGGACAATATCGGCCACGGCAACACCGTGGAGGTCGGCGGCACCCAGATCGAGCGGGCCGGGCGGATCCGTATCGCCGTCCGCATCCGCGACATCATCGTCCGCGACCATGACCATGCCATCGTCGCCACCGCGCCGAAGGCCGAGGTGAAACTGTCGGGTGCGGGTCTGCTGATGGGGCACCTGCGCGCGGAGAGCCTCAATCTCGTCGATGCCGAGCTCGCGATCCGCATCTCGCCCGACGGCACCGTCACGGTGTCGGCCGGCGACACCGCAAAGCCGCTCGCAACCGGCGTCGCCTCCAAGAAGGACGCGGGCCTGCCGCCGACATTCCCGCGTAACGGCGTGCCGCCACCGCCATTCGCCACGGCGCCTGCGGGCCAGGATCCATCCCAAGCCGCGTCCCAGGCCGCGCCTCAAGCGACCGCGCAGAGCGGCATTCTTCAGGGCCTCGACTGGCTCGACAGCCTGAGCATGACCGGCCTCGACGGTCAGAACCTCAACGAGATCGGCCTGAAGAACGGCAATCTGATCGTCGACGATCAGCAGCGCGGCAGCAAATGGTCGTTCGAGAACATCACGCTCAGCCTGCGCCGGCCGAGCCGCGGCGGCGTCACGCTGAGCCTCGGTGAGGAGGGCGCGCGCCCGTGGATGCTGCGCGCCACGATCGGCCCGGCGGAGAATGGCGTGCGTTCGGTCGATGTCCGCGCCGACAAGGTCTCCACGTCCAATATCCTCCTCGCCTTGCGCGTGAAGGATCTCACCTACACGGCCGATCTGCCGCTGACCGGCGAGCTCAAGGGCGAACTCGGTCGCGATGGCGTGCCGACCTTCTTTCGAGGCAAGGTCACGGTCGGCGCCGGCAACATCATCGACACCGACACGCCCGATTATCCGATGGCGATCGACTCGGCCGAGATCAATATCGAGTGGGACGCCAACCGGCGGGTGCTGGTCGCGCCGTTCAAGATCCTGTCGGGCGCGAACCGTCTGACGCTGCTGGCCCATGTCGAGCCGCCCAACGGCACCATCAACGACTGGCAACTCGGTTTCAGTGGCGGCTCCATCCTGCTCGGAGGCGTCGACAACGAGCCGCCGCTCGTCTTCAACCGCATCGCGATCGGCTTCCGCTTCGACACCGACCACAAGCGCCTGCTGCTGACGCAGGCCGACATCTCCAATGGCGAGATCGGCGTCGCCGGCACCGGTGCCATCGACTATTCCGGCGAGCCGCGGCTGACGCTGGGCTTTGCGGGAACGCCGATGTCGGCCTCCGCGCTCAAGCGGATGTGGCCGACGCTGGTCGTTCCCGAGTTGCGCGAATGGGTGATCGAGCGGATCGAGCGCGGCACGCTCCAGCGTATCGAGATCGGTGTCAATTCGCCGACCAGGAACCTTCCGCGCAAGGGGCCGCCGATCCCTGATGACGGCCTCTCGGTCAACATCGTGGCGAGCGGCGTCGCGGTCCGTCCGGTGGACGGCATGCCTGTGGTGCACGATGCCGATTTGAAGGCGCGTGTGACCGGGCGCACCGCGACCGTGACGATCGGGCAGGGCATCGCCGATACGCCGGCGGGCCGCAAGATCACGATCTCCGACTTCGTCTTCGAGGTGCCGGACATGGCGCCGAAGCCGTCGCCTTCGCGGACCAGGTTCCGCGCCGACGGACCCGTGCCGGCAGCGGCCGAAATTCTGTCCAATGATCGGCTCAGCGATCTGTCGGCAACGTTCGTCGATCCCAACACCAGCAAGGGCACGTTCTCGGCGAACGTCCAGCTCGGCTTGCCGGTCAAGGGCGAGCTGACCAAAGCCGACACCACATATTCCGTCGCGGCCGATCTCAATGGCTTTGCCGCCGACAAGCTGGTGATGAACCAGAAGCTGGAAGCCAACACCCTCAAGATATCAGCCAACAATCAGGGCTACCAGGTCAAGGGCGACGTCAAGATCAACGGGCAGGCGGCCTCGCTCGACTATCGCAAGCCGGCCGAGGGCGATGCGGACGTCAAACTGCAGACGACGCTGGACGATGCGGGCCGTGCGCGTCTCGGCTTCGACCTGAGCCCCGCCGTCAGCGGGTCGGTGCCGATCAAGCTGTCGGGCAAGATCGCCGGCGGTCCCGACCAGACGACCAGGCTCGGCATCGAGGCCGACCTGACCTCGGTCAAGCTCGACAACATCCTGCCCGGCTGGGTCAAGCTGCCGGGCAAATCGAGCAAGGCCAGTTTCAAGGTGGTGCCGACGGCGCAGTCCACGCGGCTCGAGGATATCGTCATCGAAGGCGGCGGAGCCTCGATCAAGGGCTCGCTCGAGGTCGATCCGAACGGCGACCTCATGAACGCGAACTTCCCGACCTACTCGCCGTCCGACGGCGACAAGGCGTCGCTGAAGGTTGAGCGCAGCCAGGACGGCGTGGTCAAGGGCACCATGCGCGGCGACGTGTTCGATGGCCGCGGCTTCCTGAAATCGGCGATCTCAGGCAATTCCAAGGACGATGCCAAGAGCAAGATGAAGAACGTCGACTTCGACATCGACGTGAAGCTCGGCGCCGTCATGGGTTTCAACGGCGAGGCGATGCGCAGCGTCGACGCCAAGATGTCGCGCCGCAGCGGTGCCATCAAAGCCTTCACGCTCAGCGGCAGGATCGGCAAAGACACGCCTGTTGCCGCTGACCTGCGTGGCGGCCGCGCCCAGGGCAACCGCGAGGTGATCTATCTCCAGACCAACGATGCTGGCGCGCTGCTGCGCTTCACCGACACCTACACCAAGGCGGTCGGTGGCCAGATGGTGGTGGCGATGGAGCCGCCGTCGTCGGAGCCGAACACGTCGCGCGAGGGCCTGATCAACGTGCGCGACTTCACGGTGAAGGGCGAGGCGCAGCTCGAGCGCGTCGCTGCGGGCGCCCCCAACGGCACCGGGAACGGCGTCTCCTTCAGCGCGCTGCGCGCAGAGTTCACGCGCCAGAACGGCGCGCTCACGATCCGCGACGGCGTCGTCAAGGGCCCGATGATCGGCGCCACCATCGAAGGCTCGATCGACTATCCCGGCAACCAGGTCTGCATGAGCGGCACCTTCGTGCCGATGTACGGCTTGAACAACATGTTCGGACAGATTCCGGTGCTCGGGTTGTTCCTCGGTGGTGGCGACAAGGAGGGCCTGATCGGCGTGACCTATGAGGTCGTCGGCACACCGGCCGCGCCGGTGATGCGCGTCAATCCGGTCTCGGCCATGGTACCAGGCGTGTTCCGCAAGATCTTCGAGTTCAACACCGGCAAGCAGAACTCGCCGTTCGAGGAATTCCCGTCGCAATCGAACGACGGCTCGACCGGATCGACGCGCCAGCTATCGAGCGGTTGCACCCTCGCGCGGCGATAGCGCGACGTCTTCATGGGCGTCACGGCCGGGCCTGACCCGGCCATCCAAGTCTTATCCCGCGCCACAAAAACGAGGATGCCCGGGACAAGCCCGGGCATGATGACCTCTTGTGAATTCTCGGATGGGCTACCCTGGCGCGGCTTACGCCGCGCGCACGCCGGCCAGGAATGTTCCGACTTCGCCGGAGAGCTGTTCGGCCTGCTTGGAGAGATTGCTGGCCGCAGCGAGCACCATGCCGGCGGCATTGCCGGTCTCGTTGGCCGCGGTGCTGACGCCGCCGATATTGGTGGTGACCTCCTTGGTCGCCTCCGCGGTCTGCGAGACGCTGCGGGCGATCTCGGCGGTGGCGGCGCCTTGCTCCTCGATGGCGGCGCCGATCGAGGTTGCGATGCGGCTGACCTCCTCGATGGTGGCGGTGATGCCGCCGATCGCGTCCACGGCCTCCTTGGTCGCGCCCTGGATCTGGGCGATCTTGTCGCCGATCTCGCGGGTGGCTTCGGCGGTCTGGCTCGCCAGCGACTTCACTTCGGAGGCGACGACGGCGAAGCCGCGGCCGG
>NZ_AKIY01000301.1 GCF_000282615.1 Bradyrhizobium sp. YR681
GCGATAGCCGGAGATGAAGCCCGCGGTGTTCAGCCCCGCGGCACGGTCGCGGCGGATCTGGGCCATGGGCAGGCGGACCAGCGCCTGAATGCCGGTCGTGAAAATATGGCCGGTGTCCTGGGTGTATTTTTGATCGAGACTGATCGGACCCTGGTTGATGCCCATTCTCGTCCTCTTCCGCCCTTTTTTGAGCGTTTGGCTGCTTAAGCCGTTGCCTGCCCGTTGTTTTTAGCTAGGGCGCGCCGACCACCTGCGCCACTCTATGTCGGATATTTAACGCGGCGCATCACAAATCTGGACCAAAGCGAGCGCCGGGTAAAAATCGCAATTTCGTGGCTGCAAGCCATCGGCGATTTTCAATTTGTGTCACCATACCCCCGCCGTCGCGAAATGAAGCAACGCACGTATAATGCGGCACGGGGGTGATTGGTCGCAGGAGACCTCGGAATGCGGACGATTCTGGCTGCCGTGCTCTTGTGCAGTGCAGTTGCAGGTGCGGTCACAAGCGCGGCCCTCGCCGCAGAGCCGTCGCCGGAGCTGATCGCCTATGGCAAGACGCTGGTCGAGGCCGGCGACTGCGCAGGCTGCCACACCGCCGATCCGGCAAGGCCATTTGCGGGCGGCAAGCGCATCGACACGCCGTTCGGCGCGATCTACGCCCCGAACCTGACACCGGACCGTGAGACCGGGATCGGCGCCTGGGCGGACGCCGATTTCACCCGCGCGCTGCGCGCCGGCATCGCGCCCGACGGCTCGAACTATTACCCGGCCTTCCCCTACCCCTACTTCACGCGGATGACCAAGGACGACACGCTGGCGATCCGCGCCTATCTCGGCACGCTCGCGCCCGTCGTGAGCCGCAACAAGCCGCCGGAGCTGCGCTGGCCGTTTGGGTATCGCGGCCTGATGCGGATCTGGAACGCCATGTATTTCAAGCCCGGCCTGTACGAGCCGGACCAGAGCCAGAGCGCGGCGTGGAACAGGGGTGGCTATCTCGTCACCGGCCTGTCCCATTGCGGCGCCTGCCACACGCCGAAGAACTATTTTGGTGCGGACAAGACGGCGCAGGCACTGTCCGGCAACGCGGTCGGCGGCTGGTACGCGCCAAGACTCGATGGCGCCGCGCGCACCGGGCTGAAATCGTGGAGCGCCGAGGACATCGCCGAATATCTGCAGAGCGGCCGCAACGCCAGGAGCCATGCCGGCGGGCCGATGGCCGAGGTCGTCGTCAACTCGACCGCGAAGATGAGCGATGCCGATGTGCGCGCGATCGCGCTTTACCTGAAGAACCTGCCGCCGGCACGGCGCGAGACGCTCGTGACGCCGCCTGACGAGGCCGAGATGAAGGCGGGACAAGCCGTCTACGCAAAGCTCTGCGTCGCCTGCCATGAAGCCGATGGCACAGGCAGCCCGCGGATCTATCCGCCGCTGCCCGGCAACGCGCTCCTGCAATCGGTCAATCCGTCCTCGACCCTGCGCATCATCCTCGACGGCGCCCACACCGTGACGACGCCGCGCGCCCCCAACACCGGCGAGATGCCGGGCTATGCAAAGCAATTGTCCGACGACGAGATCGCGGCGGTGACCAACTACATCCGCAATTCCTGGGGCAATGCCGGACCAATGGTGACGCCGGCGCAGGTGGCGAAGGCGCGGAAGGAGGAGCGTTAGCTAAGGTCCCCGCTCCTCATCCCCCGTGAACACGAATTTCGGCATCTCCCATTTGTAGCGCACGGCGAGCAGGCGGAAGCTGATGCCGAGCACGAAGGTCAAGATGGTCCAGAGCTCGGCGTTGAGATTGAGACCGGCCGCTGTGGCGTAGAACAGGCCGGTCGCCACCGAAACGGTGGCGTAGAGCTCGGAGCGAAACAGCAACGGCACGTCGTTGCAGAGCACGTCGCGCAGCACGCCGCCGGCGCATCCCGTCACCATGCCTGAGACGATCACGATCGGCAGCGTGGCATCCATCTGCCAGGCGATGTCGCAGCCGGTCATGGTGAAGACGACGAGGCCGATCGCATCGAGCACGATGAAGGCGAGCTTGAGCCTGTGCACGAGCCGCGCCATCAAAATTGTAAGGAAGGCGGCGCCGCCGGCGAGCGCGAGATAGACCGGGTTCTGCACCCAGGCCAGCGGATAGTGGCCGAGAAAGAGATCGCGCAACGTGCCGCCGCCGAGCGCGGTGATGCAGCCGAGGAAGCAGACGCCCAGCCAGTCCATGCTGCGCCGGCCCGCAGCAAGCGCAGCCGTCATGCCCTGCGCGGCCACCGCGATCAGCGACAGGAAATGCAGCACGCTATCGGTCGGTGGCAGGCTCCACATCGTCTTGTTCCCTCCTTCCGTGATGGAACTTACGTCACGGGTTCCCCCAATAACAGGTTCCCGATTCCCGGCGCGGGAGCAACATGCGACGAAAGCATGAAGCGGGCGGAACAGAATCTCGCATCTAGGGGTTGTCAGGCCGCAATAAACGAGGAGACCGAAAGATGGCTGACGAGCGTTTTCCCAACGATCCGTATCGCCCCAACCTCAGCGACGACGAGTACCTGCGCATGGCGCGTCGCCAGGATGTCAATCTCCAGGCCGATCCCGAGCTTGGTGAAGGCCCTGCCTCCAGCGGCAAGGTCGCTTTGTTTGCCGTAGCTGTCGCCCTGGTGCTGGGCGCCGTGTTCTACGGCCTGAACAACTCCAGCACGGGCAACCAGGCGAGCAACGCGCCGACCACGCAGACCGCCCAGCAGGCGCCGGCGACCAATCCGGCCGCGCCTCCCGGCATGCGTGACGTGACGCCGCGCGCCAACACCGAGCCGGGCGTGACCACGGGTGCTGCGCCGAGCAGGCCGGCCGCGCCTGATCCGGCGGCACCGTCCGAGGGTGCGAAGTAACGATTTGCGACAATGTGCGACAGCGGCGGGACGACGAGTCCCGCCGCTTTTCGTTCAGCTGAACATCTTGTTGAGCTCGCCGCCGGGATAGCCGCCGCCGAGCTCGGTGAACGTCCCCTTCTCCGCCATTTCCTTCGCGGCGCGCATGAAGCCGCCCCAGGCGGCGCGCGCGAGCGAGCCTCCGACGCTGATCCGGCGCACGCCGAGATCTTCGGCTTCCTTCACCGACAGGCCCGACGCACCGATCAGCAGGTTGAACGGCTTTGGTGCGATAGCCTTCACCACAGCAGTGATGTCCTCGCGGGTCTTCAGGCCGGGTGCATAGAGGCAATCGGCGCCGGCATCTGCATAGGCGGTGAGCCGGTCGATGACGAGCTTGAGATCGGTCACGCCCCACAGATAGGCCTCGCAGCGGCCGACCAGCATCGTGTTGCTGTCGCCGATCGCCTTGCGCGAGGCCTTGATGCGCTCGACCGCCAGCGCGCGGTCGTAGATCGGGTTGTTCTTGTCGCCGGTGGAATCCTCGATCGAGAGACCGGCAACGCCGGTGCGCACGCATCGCTCGACATTGTCCGCGACTTTGTCAGGCTCGACCGCAAAACCGCCTTCGAAATCCGCGTTCACGGGGATGTCGACGGCCGAGCACAATGCTGCCAGATGCTGACAGACGTCCTCGACGGTGACGTGGTTGTCGGCCTTGCCGATGGTCCAGGCAAAGCCCGCGCTCGATGACGCGAGCGCCTTGAAGCCGAGATGCTGCAATGCCTTGGCGCTGCCGACATCGACCGGATTGGGCAGGATGAAGCAGCCGCTCTCGTGCATCTTCTTGAACGTCGCGCGCTTGTCAGCGGTTGTCACATGCATGTGTCTCTCCCTTGTTGGCCGCGCGAACATAGGCACGCGTTGGCGAGCGCGCTAGTGCGCGTCGTGCACCGCGCGGCTGTCCTTCGGCGCCTCGTCGCGATCGTTCATGCCGTAGTCGCGGACGACGCTGGCGATGCGCAGGTGATAATCGGCGAAGATCTGCGCCCTGCCCTTGGCCTGGGTGCGGCGGTGCTCCATCGTGTTGCGCCAGGCCTGGACCGCCGCCTCGTCCCGCCAGAACGACACCGACAGGATCTTGCCCTTCTCGGTCAGGCTCTCGAAGCGCTCGACCGAGATGAAGCCGTCGATGGTTTGCAGGACCGGCTTCAGATCGGCCGCGAGGTCGAAATAGGTCTGGCGATGTTCTGGCTTGGGCCAGACCTCGAAGATCACGGCGATCATGGGCGTCTCCTGCTAACAGTGTCGTGACCTACAATACCACCTTGCGCAAGAACGTGCGCTCCTCGCCGAGAATGAATTTGTGCTCCTCGGCGAAACGGAAGTTCGCCATGCCTTCGGCATCCTGGCGCAGCCGCGCACGATAGGCTTCATAGGCGGCGAGGCTCTCGAAGGTGATCAGCGCGAAGGCGATGTTGTTGGTGCCCTCATGCGGCATGAAATAGCCGATCAGGTCGCCGCCGCATTTCGGGATGATGGTCAGCCAGCGTTTTGAGTATTCCTCGAACTGTGCGCGCTTGAAGGGATCGAGCTGATAGCGGATGAAGACGGTGATGGACATGGCGGGCTCCTTTGGTTCCAACATCGTCATTGCGAGCGCAGGTCTCGTAGGGTGGGCAAAGCGAAGCGTGCCCACGACCTTTGTCCGCAACGACAATTGGTGGGCACGCCGCTGCGCTCCTTTGCCCACCCTACGGCGCCGGATTGCTTTGCTCGCAATGACGTGTTTGCTGAAACACGCTACGCGCTTGCCCGACCACAATGCTTCGGCTACCATCGAAGCATGAAATCAGGACCCGACATCGCCATGATCGCCGCGCTGGTCGGCGACCCCGCCCGCGCCAACATGCTCACGGCGCTGATGAACGGCCGCGCGCTCACGGCGAGCGAGCTGGCGCAGGAAGCCGGCATCACGCCGCAGACCGCGAGCTCGCATCTTTCAAAACTCGAGGCCGGCGGGCTGGTCGAGCCGGAGAAGCAGGGCCGGCACCGCTACTACCGCCTCACCGACGACGATGTCGCCGGCGTGCTGGAGGGACTTGCGGGGCTTGCCGCACGCACCGGCCACATGCGCGTGCGCACCGGGCCGAAGGATCCGGCGCTGCGGCGCGCGCGGATCTGCTACGACCATCTCGCCGGCGATCTCGGCGTGCAGATGCTCGACACCATGCGCACGCGAAACCTGGTCAGGCAGAAGAAGCAGGACATCGAGCTGACGGCGGAGGGCGAACGTTTCCTCGCCAGACATTTGCAGATCTCGGCCGAGATGCTGGCCCATCCGCGCCGCCCGGTCTGCAAGGCCTGCCTCGACTGGAGCGAACGGCGCCACCATCTCGCCGGCACCCTGGGCGCCGCCATGATGCAGCGTTTTGCCGAACTGAAATGGGCCGCGCGCGACGCCACGCCCGGCAGCCGCGTGGTGAACTTCACCCGCACAGGCGAGAAGCAGTTCGCGGTGCTGTTTGGCAACGGCAAGGACTGATCACGCGAGAGGCGTGCGACCGCACATTTGCGTGTGAACTCTCCCCGTCGTCATGGCCGGGCTTGACCCGGCCATCCACGCCTTTATTGCGGCTGGCACGTGGATGCCCGGGACAGGCCCGGGCATGACGGAGACCTTCATGAACCGCTTCCTCCCGGCCGCGCTCGCCGCCGCCCTCCTTGCTAGCTCGTTTGCATCCCGCGCCGCCGACACCCCGCGCGAGCCCTACGGCATCGCGCTCGAAGGCTTAGCCTATCCCTATCCCGTGCACCTGCTGCCGGTCGTCAATGACGGCGAGCAGCTCAGCATGGCCTATATGGACGTGGCGCCGGCGCAACCGAATGGCCGCACCGTGGTGCTGCTGCACGGGCGCAATTTTCCGTCGAGCTACTGGGCGCCCGTGATCAAGATGCTGGGCGATGCAGGCTTCCGCGTCGTGGTGCCGGACCAGATCGGTTTCGGCAAATCCTCCAAGCCGGCGGGCGAGCTGCATTTCGACAATCTGGCGCGCAACACCATCGCGCTGCTCGACCACCTCAAGATCGACAAGGCCGAGATCGTCGCGCATTCGCTCGGCGGCATGCTGGGCGTGCGCATCGCCCGCGCCTATCCGGACCGCGTCGCGCACCTTGTTCTGACGGCCCCGATCGGGCTCGAAGACTACCGCCTCTACGTGCCGCCGACGCCGACCGAGAAGGTCATCGAGAGCGAGGACAAGCTCACCGCCGACGGCTACCGCAAACAGCTCCAGACCAATTACGCGATCAAGCTGCCGCCCGAGGCGATCACGCCGTTCATCGACGCCCGCTTCAACATCAAGGGCAGCCCGGATTATCCGCGCTGGCTGCGCGCCTTCGTCAGCTCCGGCCAGATGATCTATCGTGAGCCCGTGGCGCACGAGGTCGCGCTGATCACCGAGCCGACGCTGTTCATCATGGGCGCCGACGACCACAACGCGCCGGGCCGGCCGCTGGCGCCGGAAGCATTGCGCGCCAAGATGGGGCAGAACGCCGAACTGGCGAAGGCGCTCGCCGCGAAGATGCCGAATGCGCGGGCCGAGGTGATCCCGGACACTGGCCATCTCGTCTTCCTGGAGGCACCCGAGAAGTACAGGGAGCTGGTGCTGGGCTTTCTCGGGCGCTAGCGACAGTTGCGTGTCGCCTGAGGCAGGATGCGGGAAACGTTCATGCCGCATTCAGGTCATGATTGGCAGATTTGGATCGCGACGTGTCGGCACGTGTCTCCCAGATTTAACGTGTCGAATCGTGTCTTTTGATTCATTGTGCGCCGCAAGCGCCAATCCCCTCAAACCTGCCCAATCATCTGCCCCAAGGACGAGAAGGAAGATCACATGAAATATCTCTTCGCCGCCGTGATGCTCGCCAGCGCGGTCGTCGGTTTCAGCGAAGCGGCCAGCGCCGCTGGCGGCTGCGGCCCCGGCTGGTATCGCGGCCCGTACGGTGGCTGCCGTCCGATGGCCGGGCGCCCGCCGGTCGTCGTCGTGGCACCCCGCCCCGCGCCGGTCGTGGTCGTGCGTCCGCGCGTGTGTCCCTATGGCTTCCGCTGGTACGCCGGCCGCTGCCGCCCGTTCTGATCTCTTCTTTTCGCATTGCAAAATGGCCGCGCGGGATCAGCCTGCGCGGCCATTTTCTTTGAACCGCCTCCACCGCATCGGCTTGCAGACGCGTTGAATCAAAACGGGGACCGCGAACTGCGATCCCCGTCCAGGCCACGAAGGCCGCGCGCTTACCAGTGGCGACGATGCCAGCGCCTGCGACGCCAGCCCCAGTGACGATGGCGCCAGCCCCAGTGATGGCCGCGACCGCGGCCGTGCCAGTGCACCTGCTCCGGCTTGAGCTGCGCGGCTTCATCGCTGGTGGTGACCGCCGGATGAGCATCCGGATTGCCTTGCGGCATGCGGGGATCGCCGAGCGGCTGCGGCGCCAGCGGCGCGGCCTGGACGGCGGTGGTGAACGCGGCGGCGCCGGCCGCGACACCGATTGCGAGTTTCAGAAAGTTGCGGCGTTCCATGATGTCTTCCTCTCGGGCAAGCGTTGCATGATGCGGAGGAAGTGTCGGGCTCGCGACATGAACTGCGGCTGAATCGCGCGTTCAGATTCGTTGCAACGGTGACAGGAAGGGTCTGTAGCCCGGATGGAGCGAAGCGCAATCCGGGGCCGACGATACGTCGCGCGAGAATCCCGAATTACGCGGTGCTCCATCCGGGCTACAAGACCGCGGCTACGTGCCAAACTCCTGCGCCAGCACCAACGTTTCGCGTGTGCGTTTCACGTCGGGCCAGTCACGGTTGAAATCGGCCACGAGCCTGGTCAGCGCATCGCCCTTCAGCATCGTAGCCAGCTTGGCCTCGTCGTCGAACTGATACATCGCCTGATGCAGCGAGGGATCGTCCAGGCTCCAGAACCGCCAGGCCTTGGTGATGCCGAACGCCTTCACTGCGTCGGGCACGTGTTCCGTCTCGTACCATGCGTCGAAGGCGGCACGCTTGCTGGCGTCGGCAACGGTGGCGCGGACGACGAAGTAGGCAGCGGGCATGTGTTTCCTCCTGTTGTTTGGCGTCAGCATAGACGGTTATAGTGGCGACAACAAAAAGCCCGCGCGACGGACAATGCCGTCATGCCGATAAGGGAGGAAATGGCCATGCACAGGATCATCACGGGCCTTGTTGCGATCGCATGCCTGTGGCCGGCCGCCTCATCAGCCGAAATCGTCCGCTTCGACATCCTGGAGCGCGTTCCCGCCTTCGCCGGACGCAGCTTTGGCAATGTCGGCAGCTATGAACGCATCACCGCACGCGCGACCTTCGCGCTGAACCCGGCCGACGACCGCAACGCCGTCATCACAGATCTCGCGCAGGCACAGCGCAATGCCGACGGCAAGGTCGAGGCCACCGCCGACGTCGTGATCCTGCGGCCGAGCGATCCCACCCACGGCAACGGCACGCTGCTGCTGGAGGTGCCCAATCGCGGCCGAAAACTCGCACCGCAACTGTTCGACGATTCCGCCCAGCCCGGCGCCAACAATGCCGACAAGGCCGAAGATGCCGGCATCGGATTCCTGCACCGCCAGGGTTTTACGATGGTCTGGGTCGGCTGGCAGGGCGACATCCCCTCCAGGCCGGGCCAGTTGGCGCTCGCCGCACCGATGCTGAAGGGCGTCACCGGCCCCGCGCGTGAGGAATTCGTGTTCGACAACACGACCAGCCCGGCGCGCGCGGCGCTGACCTGGCCCGCGGCTGATGCCGCCAACCTCAACGTCACCGTGCGCGCCGCCTGGGCCGACGCAAGGCAGACGCCGCCGGGCCTGTCCGCAAAGATCATTGATCCCGTGACGGTGGAGATCACCCGTCCCGACGGCTTTGACGCCGGCGCGCTCTTTGAGCTCACCTACACCGCGCGCGATCCGGTCCCGCTCGGCATGGGCTATGCCGCCGTGCGCGATGTCGTCAGCTTCCTCCGCCATGACGAGACGCCTGCGAACCCGTTGCTGAGCGGCCTGCATCCATCAGTCAGCCGCGCCATCGGCTTCGGCGTGTCGCAATCCGGCCGCTTCCTCCGCGACTACCTCTATCTCGGCTTCAACGAGGACCTCCAGGGCCGCACCGTGTTCGACGGATTGATGCCGCATGTCGCGGGCACGCGGCGGATGGCGACCAACATCCGCTTCGGCCAGCCCGGCCGCAACCCGCGGCATTTGCAGGATCCGGCGTGGCAGGCCGATCTGTTCCCGTTCACCTATGCAACGCTCAGCGATCCCTGGTCCGGCAAGACCGATGGCGTGCTGCGGCGCTGTTCGCTCTCCGCCACATGCCCCAAGGTGATGCAGACCGACAGTGAGCACGAATGGTGGGCCTCGCACGCCTCGCTGCTGGTGACCGACCTCGCCGGCAACCATCTCGACCTCCCCGACAATGTCCGCGCCTACATGATCGCAGGCACGCCGCATTTCGCCGAAGCCGCCGACGTGATGAAGAAGGGCCTGCCGGCGATGTCGCTGCCGCAGAACCCTGTTCATGCAGGCATGCCGATGCGCGCGCTGCTCACCGACCTCAACGCCTGGATCAGCGACGGCATCAAGCCGCCCGCGAGCCGCGTCCCCATGCGCGCTCACGGCACGCTGGTGGCGGCGCAAGGTGCGGTGCCGACCGATATCCCCGGCCTGCCCTATGCCGGCATCCATACGCTGGCCGCCTTCTCTGACCAGAGCGTGCTGCCGCCCAAGGAGATCGGCCGCTATCCCGTGTTCGTGCCGAAGGCGGATGACGACGGCATGGCGATCGCGGGTATCCGCCAGCTTGCGCTCGCGGTGCCACGCGCGACCTACACCGCGTGGAATCCGCGCGCGCAGGGATTTGGCCCGACGGCGCTCTATCCGCTGCAAGGCACGGTGGTGCCGTTCGCGCCGACGGAGGCCGCACGGAAGGAAGTGCACGATCCCAGGCTGTCGATCGCAGAGCGCTATGCGGATGACGGGGCGTATGTCGCTGCGGTGAAGCGTGAGGCGGCAAGGCAGGTCGCAGAACGGATTCTGTTGCCGGAGGATGCGGAGCGCGCGGTGGAAGCCGCGAAGCAAGGCAAGCTGGCGAAGCTCGGGCAATAAGCACCGGTGCCGCAGGGTGGGCAAAGCGGAGCGTGCCCACGACTTCCGTCGAGGGCCAAGGGATCGTGGGCACGGCGCAAGTGCGCCTTTGCCCAACCTACGGCGTCCACGCTTGGAAAAAAAAGCATCTTTCGGCTGTCGGAACGTCCGCTCCCCATCCGTCCTATGCCTGAGACAACACGGAGACGCCGCATGCCCGACCTCACCCTCACCACCTTCGACTGGGTTCCCCCGCCCCCGCGCGGCTTCGTTCGCGACCTTCGCGTCCGCTGGGCACTCGAAGAAGCCGCTCTGCCCTATCGCGTCGCCAGAGTGTCCGGCGACAAGGGCCCCGCACATCTCGCGCACCAGCCGTTCGGCCAGGTGCCTTGGCTGACCGACGGCGATCTCTCGATCTTCGAGACCGGCGCGATCCTGCTGCATCTGGGACAGCTCAGCACCAAGCTGATGCCGTCAGACCCGCGCGGCCGCAGCGATACGACGGAATGGGTGTTCGCCGCGCTCAATTCGGTGGAGATGGCGAGCCTGCCTTGGAGCATGTCGCAGTTCATGGGCCATCCGACCGACACGGCCGCGTGGAAATTCGTCGACGACTTCCTCAAGCTTCGCCTCAAGCATCTCGAGCCGGTGTTGGCGGGGCGCGAATGGCTGGCGGGATCTTTCTCGGTCGCAGACATCCTGATGTCGGACGTGCTGCGCGTCGTCGATGGTTTCGACGGGCTGGCGGACAGTCCGGCGTGCCGCGCCTATGTCGCGCGCGCGAAGGGCCGCCCGGCGTTCGCAAAGGCCCATGCAGATCAGATGGCGCATTTCGCTGAAGCGGACAAGACGCGCTCCAACTCGTAGAGCGGATTAGGCGAAGCCGTAATCCGCCTATTTCATGTCCCGATGGGACAGGATGTTGACGGCTTGGGTGGGCGCCTAGGCTCGTCAGAATCAAGAGAAATGCCTATAGATAGGCAATGGCTGATTCGACCTACAACCTAAACGGAGGCTTCAAGCCCACCGCCAAGCGCAGAGCTGATCTCGCGGGTCCCGACTTTTTTCCAACGCCTGCGTGGGCAACACACGCGCTAATCGACAATGAGAAGTTCGACAGCGACATCTGGGAATGCGCATGCGGCGACGGTGCGATGTCCCGCGTTCTAGAGCAGACCGGCCTACCCGTTTTCAGTTCAGACCTCTACGATCGAGGGTTCGGGAAAACGGGCGTCGATTTCCTCGGCTCTAAGCGTCGCGCCAGCAATATCGTTACAAATCCGCCGTACAATAGCGCCGAGGCGTTCGTACGTGCCGGTGTTGAACGCGCAGACAAGAAATTTGCCCTGCTACTCAGGCTCGCTTTTCTCGAAGGCGCCAATCGCGCGAATACTATTTTCAAAGTAACGCCCCCCGCTCGCGTTCACGTTTTTAGCGAGCGAATAACTTTCTACATGAAAGACGCAACGGCCAAAGGGTCGGGTACAACCGCTTACGCTTGGTTCGTATGGGATAAGCAAGCATCCAACAAAACCGAACTAAGATGGCTAAGCCCTGGATACAAAGCCCGCTACTCGCGCAGCTGAGTCAGAAACTTTTTGCCTGCCTCGGTAATTCGAATACCGTCATCTACTTCTTCGGCCAACCCGCGCTTGAAAATGTTGGTTGAAGTGCCCTTGTGCGACTTCAGATTCCGCACGATCTGGCTAAACTTCGTATCGTTTCGCCCATCGAGAATTTCCGCATCTTCTCCCGTCGGGGCGAACTCATCCTCAAGATGCCTAATCAGATCACTAGTAGAAATGTAGCCCCCTTTCCTAGCTGCAGCGGCGCGCAAAGCTGGAATGCGAACATGTTTCTCGCGAATTCGTCCTCCGCGAAAAAGCGTATCTTTCGGCGTTCTCATATGTCGGAGCTCCTTCGTTCAAACCTGATGAAGATGGGTTCCGCTGAAACTGACTAATAGGAGCGCAATGCTGACCCATCCCCGATTTTCCGCAGTTTTCCTCACCAAACGGCGCGAAACCTCCCTCCTCTGAGCGATTGAGCCAAGGGATGGGAGCGATTTCAAAACCTTCACTGCCGAATGCCATGCGGAGCGGACGGCCCAAACACCGCGGGTCGCGAGTTGAGGCAGCGTGTCACACCAATTTCAGCGGCGCATCGGCGACCACGCGCAGGTCGATCGATCCAATTAACGCCGCGCGTCGCGCTTCCGCACCACTAATAGCCTCGTCCGTCTGCCGGAGTGTGCTGACATTCGAGCCGAGCGACACGATCCCGCCGAGGATCAGCGCAATCGATCCGAGCGCCGCGGTCGGACCGGTCCCGAACAGCCCGAGGATCGTGATCAACAGCAGCGTGCCGCCTGCGCCGATGGCGATCTTGGACGCGAGGATGTACTTCCGGCACCGCTCCGCGATCTCGGCGAGACGCTCGATCCGATCTTCGATGTCGGAGATTTTGTCGGATGAGTCGTTTTCGCCGATAGAATTCAAAGTCGCTCGCGAACCACTTGGGAAGTGTCGAGGGCAATATCATCGACCTCAAGAGAAGATGATCCGAGTCGGCTAGGCACGACCTTATCTCTACTCTGAAGACTTCGGTTTGACGAGGCGGAGGAATTCGCGATGCGCGGGAAGAGCGCTTTCCCTGTTGTAGACGATACGATCCGTCACCCGCACAACTCCTTCCGCAACGAACTGACCTCCCGATGGTGGGTGTTTTCGCTCGTAAGCGCGAAACGCATCGGCTCCTCGATCCAAGACCTCTTCCAAGTCGCTAATAGTTTCGTATCCATAACCCTTAAGATCACGTAGCAGCTTTGACGCTCTCCCCGAATCGGGTTGTTTGCGGTCTGGGATCTTCTTCTCTAAAAAAGGGACTATCGTATCGAGATTGAGCTCTTCTTTATTCTTCTCAGCCTGAGCCTTAGACCGCAAGCGCGCCGCATAGAATTGTTCGAACTCGTTGTCCGCAACGTAGAACAGTCCGCCCAATGCACTAAGTGCTCGCTTCAGATCCTCCGGAACATCCCAATCGCCCTTGTAGTCGAGATGATGTGACACCGCGGCCCAAGCGTGCATGCACAGCGTTCGCACTTGAACCTCAAATTTTACGCCTGCTGTATCGTCGTATCTCGGGCCCGAAAAACGGGATGGTAATTGGCAGACATAGTGGGTCGACTGATAGCCAAGAGATCCATTTCTTGAGAGCTTGTCATCGATTTCTAACACATCAAAGTTTGCCTTCAGGACCTCCTCGATCCGAGCCATATCGGAACGAAACAAGCATACGACTCTGGCACCAACCACATCTATAAGGAGATTATGGTCCTGAACGCCTTTACGCTCGCACTTCCGCAATACCGAATCTGGCTCCTTAATTCGCTTCTCGATATCATGAATTTTGACGCCGGACCTCGATAGCTTTGTCTCAAGAATAAAGACGATCTCGTCGAGAAGTGCTCTGTTTCGCCCTCGTTGCCCCTCGAATGCGCCCAGAATCTTATTCCGCGCCTCCAACGTCAGCGCTTTGATCCCTTCAGCCTCAAGTTCTGGGGAGGTAGAGTTTTCCTCTGTTGCACCGCTCATGCAGCCTCTCCGCCTTCGAACTCAAATCTTAGCCTGGGGCAGTAAAAGCATCTCTCTACAACGGCAAATTGTCGTGCTTCTTCGCCGGCGTCTCCACCTTCTTGTCCTTTAGCATCGACAGCGCGCGTGCGATCCGCTTCCGCGTCGAGTGCGGCATGATGACGTCGTCGATGTAGCCGCGTTCGGCGGCGATGAAGGGGGACAGGAAGCGGTCTTCGTATTCCTTGGTGCGCGCGGCGATCTTGTCGGGGTCGCCGATGTCGCTGCGGAAGATGATCTCGACCGCGCCCTTGGCGCCCATCACCGCGATCTGGGCGGTCGGCCAGGCGTAGTTCATGTCGGCGCCGATTTCCTTGGAGGCCATGACGTCGAAGGCGCCGCCATAGGCCTTGCGGGTGATGATGGTGACCAGTGGCACGGTGCACTGCGAATAGGCGAACAGCAGCTTTGCGCCGTGCTTGATCAGGCCGCCATATTCCTGCGCGGTGCCCGGCAGGAAGCCCGGCACGTCGACGAAGGTGACGATCGGGATGTTGAAGGCATCGCAGAAGCGGACGAAGCGTGCCGCCTTGCGCGAGGCGTCGCTGTCGAGCACGCCGGCCAGCACCATCGGCTGGTTGGCGACGAAGCCGACGGTGCGGCCGGCGATGCGGCCGAAGCCGGTGACGATGTTCTTGGCGAAGGAATCCGCGATCTCGAAGAAGTCGCCCTCGTCCACGACCTTCAGGATCAGCTCCTTCATGTCGTAGGGCTTGTTCGGATTGTCGGGGATCAGCGTGTCCAGGGACATGTCGACACGGCCGATGTCGTCGAAGCTCGGCCATTCCGGGACGCCGTCGGTGTTGTTGGACGGCAGGAAGTCGATCAGGCGCCGCATCTGGAGCAGCGTCTCGACGTCGTTCTCGAAGGCGCCGTCCGCGATCGAGGAGCGCGTGGCGTGCACCGAGGCGCCGCCGAGCTCTTCGGCGGTAACGACCTCGTTGGTCACGGTCTTCACCACGTCGGGGCCGGTGACGAACATGTAGCTGGTGTTCTTCACCATGAAGATGAAGTCGGTCATGGCAGGCGAATAGACGTCGCCGCCGGCGCAGGGGCCCATGATGACGGAGATCTGCGGGATCACGCCGGAGGCGAGCACGTTGCGGCGGAACACGTAGGAATAGCCGGCGAGCGCGGCGACGCCCTCCTGGATGCGGGCGCCGCCCGCATCATAAAGGCCGATGATGGGCGCCCGCGCCTTCATCGCCATGTCCTGCAGCTTCGTGATCTTCAGCGCGTGTGTCTCGGACAGCGAGCCGCCGAACACGGTAAAATCCTTGGCGAAGACAAACGTCTTGCGGCCGTTGACGGTGCCCCAGCCGGTGACGACGCCGTCGCCGGGGATCTTGTTCTTCTCCATGCCGAACTCGGTCGAGCGGTGCTCGACGAACATGTCGAATTCCTCGAACGATCCCTTGTCGAGCAGGAGCTCAATGCGCTCGCGCGCGGTCAGCTTGCCGCGGGCGTGCTGCGCCTCGATACGCTTCTCCCCGCCGCCGAGCTTTGCGCCGGCCCGACGATCTTCAAGGGCGTCCAGGATATTCTTCATTTGCTCCCGCCAGTTCTTAGCCTAAATGCGATTGGCGGGGGTTCTAACACGGCATTTTGCGGGCCGGGAAGCGGCTTTCGGCGCCGCAGGGCTGCCTTGCCGCAGCGCCAAAGCGCAAGGAATTACAAAGTTTTGCCCGGGAGGCGACGATGGACCAAGGAACGGCAGAGACCGGCTCTGTGACCGGCGGCGTCAACATCCTGCTGCGGCTGGAGGGCCTGACCCTGTTCCTGGGCATGGTGATGCTCTACTGGGCCTGGGACGGCTCTTGGGCAGTGTTTGCCCTGCTCTTCTTCGTCCCCGATCTGAGCTTCCTGGCCTACCTCTCCGACGCCAAATTCGGCGCCCTGGCCTACAATGCCGCCCACAGCTACATGGCGCCGGTTGCGCTGCTGACGCTGGGTTTCGGCCTCGCCTCGCCGCTCACCTTGTCCATCGCCTTGATCTGGCTCGCCCATATCGGCATCGACCGGGCGCTGGGCTATGGCCTGAAATATTCGGCCGGGTTCGGCTTTACCCATCTCGGCCGGATCGGGCGGCAAAAGGACGCCTGACCTCGAATTCGGCCCGGCTGCGGCTGACTGCGTAGCCCGGATGGAGCGGAGCGCAATCCGGGACGGTGAGCGCGAGTCAGCCCCCCGGATTTCGCTCCGCTCCATCCGGGCTACGAAGCCGTATTTGCGGCGCCAGCCAGTTGACCGGGCCTGCCGATTCAGGCTTGCTCGGGGCTTGCGATCAGGCGCCGAATGTTGCGTGAGCCCAGTCGGTACGGCGGCTGTCAATGTGCCCTGGCTCCAGCATCACCCCATGTCCGCGACGGTTGTCCCACTGCCGCCGAACTCATCGTCCGAAACCGTCGATTTCCTGCGGCGCATGGCCAGCATGGTATCGGGGCGGAACGGCGAGATGCTGCTGCGCGCGGCAAGCCTGATCGAGTCGCTGGCCCAGCGGGCCATGTCGGCCGAGCGGCTCTATCACCAGGCGCAGGAAGAGAGCACGCGCAGCACCGAGTTGCGCGAGGCCGCAGAGCTCGCCTCCGACGCGATGATCAGCCAGATCGAGGCGCTGCGGACGCAGCTGGCCGAAGTTACTGCGGCCGCAGCCGCCGAGCGCGCTGCGTTCAATGCCGAGCGCGGCAAGCTGCTCTGCCTGATGCAGGATGCCGAAAGCCATATCGGCAAGCTCACCTCCGAGCTGGACAGCTTGCGCGCCTCCGTGGACAGCTTCAACGAGACCGTGGTCTCCGTGCCGATCGAGGTGCTGCGGCTGGCGCGCACCCAGTTCGATGTCCTCTCCGAAGGTTTTGCCCGCAATGGCGACGTGATCTCGCAGGCGATGAGCGAGATCGGCGGCTTTGCCATTGACCAGGCGCTGACGGTGAAGAAGACCGCCGACAAGGCCTGAAGGCCATCGGCGGCAAATTGACAGCGCGCAAGTCCGTTGTTCTACTCCCTGAAAATCATCAGGGAGGATCCGATGCCGACGGCATTCCGCGTCGCCATGGCGCTCATTGCGCTCTGTGCTCCCACCGTGCTTGCCAACGCGCAGTCCCTTCCGAGGGA
The DNA here is from genome assembly GCF_000282615.1 of Bradyrhizobium sp. YR681. Classification (GTDB taxonomy): domain Bacteria; phylum Pseudomonadota; class Alphaproteobacteria; order Rhizobiales; family Xanthobacteraceae; genus Bradyrhizobium. The sequence continues at coordinate 16,752 of NZ_AKIY01000301.1, forward strand.
AGTCGCCACCCGCGCTGAGATCTACCCGATCCCCTCGCTCACCCTCTCCGACCAGCAATTTCTCAGCGGCGATGCGGCCGCCGGCAAGCCGGTGACGGTCGCCGGCGAATTCCGCGTGGCCCAGGGCAGCGGAAAACTTCCCGTCGTGGTGCTGATGCACGGCTCCAGCGGCGTCGGCGCCACCACGGAAGCCTGGGTGCACGCGTTCAATGCCATGGGCATCTCGACCTTCGTGATCGACGGCTTCACCGGCCGCGGGCTGACGGTGGTCGGCCCGAACCAGGCCCTGCTCGGCCGGCTCAACCTGATCGTCGACATCTACCGCTCGCTGGAGATTCTCGCGAAACATCCGCGCGTCGATCCCGACCGCATCGTGCTGATGGGCTTTTCGCGTGGCGGACAGGCGACGCTCTATGCGAGCCTGGAGCGCTTCAACAAGCTCTGGAACAAGTCCGGCGTCCAGTTCGCCGCCTACATTCCGTTCTATCCGGACTGCTCGACGACGTATCAGAACGACAGCGACGTCGCCGCGCGCCCGATCCGCATCTTCCACGGCACGCCCGACGACTACAACCCCGTGAAGAGCTGCAAGGCGTTCGTCGAACGGCTCAAGTCGGCCGGGCGCGACGTGGTGCTGACCGAATACCCTGATAGCGCGCACGGCTTCGACAGCGGACTGCTCGGCGTCAACACGGTGGCGGTGTCCGCCAATGCGCAAACCGTGCGCAACTGCCGGATCAAGGAAGGCGACGGCGGCGTGCTGATGAACGGCGAGACGAATGCGCCGTTCACCTACAAGGATGCCTGTGTCGAGCTGAACCCGCATGTCGGCGGGAATCCAACGACAGCCGCGGAGTCGCGCAAGGCGGTGGTGGATTTCCTGCAGGCGCTGTTCAAGCTGGGTTGAAACAGTCCGGCTCGCACCGATGCCGTAGGGTGGGCAAAGCGCAGCGTGCCCACCCTTTGTCGATGACTAACAAACAGATGGTGGGCACGGCGCTGTGCGCCTTTGCCCACCCTACGGGATCGCAGTTTTATCGCGGGTACCTCGCACCTCTCACGGCTCACCCGGCTTGAACGGCTCCTGCTTGTCCGGCGGCACCGTCTCCTCGGCCATCGCCAGCAGCATGGCGACCATCACGTAATTGCCTGATACCGCGGTGAGGTCGACGATCTGCTGGTCGTTGAACACCTTCTTGGCCCGCGCATAGGTCTCGTCGGAAACCTTCTTGGTCGTCGTGATCTCGGTGACGAAATCGTAGACCACGGCCTCGTCCTCCGCCATCTTCGACGGCCGCTTGTTCGCCTTCAGCTCCGCGATGATATCGGCCGACAGACCCGCTTTCGCCGCAAGCGGCGCGTGTGCGAACCATTCCACCTGCGAGCGCCATTGCCGCCCGATGATCAGGATCGCGAACTCGTTGAGTTTCGTCGGGACCGACGTCTCCCAGCGCAGATAATAGAACAGGTCGAACAGGCGCTGGCCGAGCACGGGGCTGCGGATCATGGGATTGTAGGGCCCGCCGATGCCGACGCTCGACACCTTCGTGATCTGCTCGCCGAGCGGCTTCTGCTTGGCGTCGAGCTGATCCATGGTGAGCTGCGGAAAGCGCGGCTCCTTGCTGGTGGCAGGGCCAGCAAACATCGTGGCGGCCAGCCAGCCACCGGTTGCGGCAAGCGTGAGCGACGACAGCCAAAGCGGCATTGAGTTCATTGTTTCCTCCCGACCTTTTTTCTTGCTTGGTCGGAAGGATGCTAATCGAGCGGGTTCGCGCGCGCCAGCTAGACCGCACCGATCTCGGCAAGGCAGGCTTGCGTCAGAGGCATGCGCTCGCCGACGAGACGCGGCTCGGGGCAGTCCATGTTGAGCGCGAACACGGTGTGCGCCCCGCCCTTCTCGGCCCAGCCCACCATCCAGCCCAGCGACGGCTCGCCACGCTCGGCCCCCAGCAGCCCGGACTTGGCGCGGATGACGCTGTCGCCGACCTTGGTCACCGGAAGGATGTCGGCGACGAGATCCTGGCTGCGCTTGCTGATCGGCAGCGCCCGGCGGCGCAGCCGGTCGACGAAATCGATCTGCTCGATCGGATCGATGCGCAAATTCCCGGTGAGCCAGAACTGGTCGATACCGCCGCCGATGTCGCGATTGCCGTAGTCGAACAGATCAACGTATTTCTGCATGCGCTCCTGCCCGATCCGGCGCGCGATCTCCTGATAGACCGGCACCGCACTCACCGCGATCGCGCTACGAAGCGTGTGGTCCTTGTTCCAGGCGTCGATCGGCCGCTTCACGCCGTCCCACGGGAACACATCCTTGTCGGGGTCGGTGACGATTCCGGTCTCCAGCGCAATCAGCGAGTTCGGAATCTTGAAGGTCGAGGCCGGCAGCTTCGCTTCGCCCGAGCGCTCCTTGTCGCTGGCGACGATCAGATAATCCTCGACCTTGTAGCCCACGAAGGTGCCTGATGTGCCGAGATCGGTGAAGCGCTTTGCGAGACTCTCGCGGATCTCGTTGCGCGGCGGCGCGACATGGGCGAGTGCGCGCTGCGGCAGGATGGCAGAGGCGGCGAGAAGGCCGAGGGTGGAACGGCGGGTGAGCAAGGGCGGCGTCCGTTGAGCTTTGGATGTGGTCGAGACCATGCAGCCGCTATCGTGGTGAAACGATGACAGCGCGCTCAGCGCCGGCCCGACAGCCGCAGCACGAACACCAGCACTTCGGCGACGGCCTTGTAGAGATCCGGGGGAATCTCCTCGCCGAGTTCGACCTTGGAGAGCGCGCCGGCCAAAATCTCGTTTTCCTCGATCGGGATGTCGTTGGCCTTGGCGATCTCGACGATCTTTTCGCCGATCGTGCCGCGGCCCTTGGCGACGACGACGGGCGCATTGGAGCCCTTCTCGTAATGCAGCGCAATTGCGAGCTTGGATGGATCGCTCATGTGGCGCGATCCAGGAAGTGGCCGGCGCGGGGCGGTGCCGGCTGCGGCGGTGTGCCGTCGCGGACCAGGATGTCACCGGGATTGAGATCAGCGCGCGTCAGCGCCTGATTGAGCTCGCCGATGCCGGCGCGAAGCTGCTGTGCGGTCGCCGGCCGCTCCGCCCACATCCGCACGAAGGTCTTGTCGCCATTCAGCGTGATCAGCGCATGCACGGGGCCGGCCGGCTCGACATTGAGCGTGAAGCGCGCTCGCCAGGCGCGACTGGCGGGGTCGGCGGACTCGTTGCCCCCATCGCGCGAGATCTCGAACTGCGCCATCGCGGTGCCCTGCGGGGTCGCGAAGGGAATCTCGAAATTCCATTGTGGCACAGCCGGATCGATGCGGTGGCCGCTGGCATCGGTCCGATCCGGGAGCGAGGCGACCTGGAGCAGCGTCTGCCGCGCGATCGCGGCATCGGTGTCGTCGAGCAGGCGGTGCACGGTTGCGGAGAGCGGCGTGTCAGGCGCGAGCGATGGCGATGCGATAGCCTGTGTAGCCGGCAGGGCACCGCGGAATGGCGGCGGTGTCGTCGTGCGCGTGGCCGCCTCAAGCAGGTGCGCATCCGGCACGGCCTTGTTCGAGCCCGGCACGTTGCCTGTCATTCGCGGCAGGTTTTGCATGGCCTCCTGCAGGAGGCTCGCGGCAAGACCGGCGGACATGGTCCGCGGCATCGCGGCCTGCTGAGCGCCGCCAGCGATGTCGGCGAGCACCGCAGCCGCGAGATCGGCGCTGCGCGGCATCTGTTGGGCGATCTCAGCTTCCGTTGAAGGCAATCCGGCCGGCGCAGCGGTGACCTGCGGCGTCGCCGCGGTACCGGTCGGAAGCGCGGCAGCTTGCGCCTGTGGCGCGGTCTCCAGCGCGGCCAGCGTCTGGCGCAGCACCAGCAGCGCGGCCTTCAGGTCCGGCATCGTGCCTGAAGACGAAGGCGCGCCCGCAGCGAGCGAAGCCTCGAGGAACAGGCCTGACTTCTGGAAGGCGGATTCGATATCGCCGCCGTCGAGGGCGGTGTTGAGCGGCGTCTGCTGCGCCAGCACGTCCAGCACCGCCTGCTTCAGCCCGGCCGGCAGATCGCTGCCGGTGACGACGGAGGCCAGATTGGCAAACAGCGGCGCCTGGCTGCCCTGCTTGGTCGCCGCCTCGGCCGAGGCGATTGTGACGGCGATCTGTTCCGACGGAGTCAGGGTATTGCGTGCCGCGGTCGCGGACGGCGCAAGCGATGGGCTGTCCACGAGAGATGCCGCGCGCGGCGTCAGCGTGATCTGATCGGTCGTCGCCTCGCCTGCCCCGCTCATGACGGCGAGCCGGATGGTACCGTCGTTCTGCGACACCGCGAGCTGGAGATTTTGCCCCGGTGTCAGCGACACCTCGGACATCACGTCCATCGACAGATTGGCGATCGCGATCCGCACCAGATTGTCGGCCATGACGCTGACGACTCTGGCGTCCACCACGCTGCCGGCCTGGAGCACAAGATCGGGCGTCGCCGCATCAGCAACAGGGCTGGCGGCACTGACGGGAAGGATCGAGCTTATCGGCGTCGGCATCTCGGGGCCCAGGGAACGCTGGCCCCCACCCTAAGGCCGCCCTCGTAAACCTCTCGTTAAGGACCTTCGTCCGCCTGCGCCTTCACGGCCGCCAGAACCGTCACGGCGGCCTGAAAATCCTTCAGCCGGGCGGCACGGCGGGCGGCCGCCTCCTCGTCCACACCCCACTTCTCGATGTTCCAGTCCTCGTCGACATGGGCGGCGGTCCAGACCTGGCCGGCATCGCGCACGCCATGGGCCAGGGCCAGCGCCAGCAGCGCCGAGCCGGTCAGGGTCGTCACCACATGGAGCGCAGCGACCGACCAGGCGTCCTCAGGCAGCGCACTGCGGGCGGCCTTGAGCGCCTCGTCCGGCTGCTTCACATGCATGACGCCCTCTGACAGGATGAAATGCGCGCCCAGCGTCTCCGCGGCCCAGAACAGCACGGGGTCCCAATGCGCGCCCTCGCGCGCGACCAGCCCCTCGGGATGGCCGGCGCGATAGAACAGCAGATCGGACTCGAAATATTTCGCGAGGTCCTCGGCTACGAGCTCAACACGCCCGACGACACCCTCGACCACGCTGTTGGCGATCCGCGTCAGCGCCATGGTCATGGGATCGATCGTCTCGCCCTGGGCCGCCCATTCGGCAGCCACCGCAGCGGCGAGCGCGCGCGAGGGGATGATCACCTGGCGGCCGGAGGGCGTGCGGATCGGCTTGCCGTCGAGCGTGATGGCGAAGCCGCCTTCGGCCTCGGTCACGCCGGCCTCCTTGTAGAAGCGCTTGCGCTGGGGCGTACGCGCGGCCTGGCGGATCGAGGCCTGCGGATCGTGCGGGGCCTGGCCCGCAGCTTCTTCGAACAATTCGCGCATTGAATTTCGGCCCCGGTCACTGGATGCTAGGCTTTTAAGATAAGATCGGCGGCCGATAAAGCGAGCAGCATGAGGGAACTTGCGGGCATTGTGGCCCTGTTCGCCGGGCTTTGGCTGGCCGCGGCGGAGGCCGGTTTTCGCACGCCGGAATCGCTGGTCCGCAACGTCTACGCCTTTTACGGCCAGGGTGCCCCGGAGCTGTCAAAGGGGTTGCCGCGGGATGCGGCGACCGCCCGGCAGTTCTTCGACCCGTCCTTGCGCAAGGCCTGGAGCGCGCCGCGGATCGAGCCCTATGATTTCCTGGTGCAGAGCCAGAGCTGGAAGCTCGGCCCGGTCGCGATCGCCGTTGTCCGCAGGCAATACGACAAGACCTATGTCGCGGCGAATTTCGACAATCGCGGGCGGAAGGTCGCGCTGAACTTCATCCTGATCAATGGGCCGGAGGGCTGGCTGATCACCGACATCGAGAGCCCGCATGACACCTTGCGGATGTTTCTCGAGCAGTTTCGGAATTGAGGGTGTGTGGTTGTCGGTCGCAACCGCATTCGCGCTGTCATGCCCCGGCTTGACCGGGGCATCCAGTACGCCGCGGCCTCGCCGTATCCATTACCGTCTCTGGAATACTGGATCGCCCGATCACGTCGGGCGATGACAGCGGAGAATGTGGCTAGCCGCGCGCCTTACTGGTTCGAACGCAACTACTCCTCCGGCGCGTTCTCGATCGGATCGAACCGGCTTGCATCGAGGCCGAGCAGATTCCACGACTGCTGCATGTGTTGCGGCAACGGTGCGGTGGCGTCGATGAAGCCGCCGCGCGGATGCGGAATGACGATGCGGCGCGCGAGCAGATGCAGCCGGTTCTGCAGACCGCCGGGCAACTGCCAGTTCTCGATGTTGAAATATTTGGGATCGCCGACGATGGGATGACCGATATGCTCCATATGCGCACGGAGCTGGTGGGTGCGGCCCGTCACCGGCTTCAGCGACACCCAGGTCAGCTTGTTGCCGGCGGTCTCGACCACAGCGTAATAGGTCACCGCGTGGCTGGCGCCCTCGTCGCCATGCTGGGCGATCCGCATGATGGTGTCGTCCTCGCTTTCTTCCTTGGCGAGGAAGGTCGAGATGCGGCCCTGCTTCGGCTTCGGCAGACCCGGCACCAGCGCCCAATAGGTTTTCCGCGCCGACCGCGAGCGGAACGCGCCGGTCAGGTGTGAGGCCGCAAAGCGTGTCTTCGCGATGAGCAGGCAGCCGGACGTATCCTTGTCGATCCGGTGCACAAGCCGCGGCTTCTGCCCCTTGGAGTCGCGCATCACCTCCAGCATCTGATCGATGTGGCGCGTCGTGCCGGAGCCGCCCTGCACAGCAAGCCCGAACGGCTTGTTCAGCACGAGGACGTCGTCGTCCTCGTAGATCGTCATCTCCTTCAGCGCGGCAAGCGTCTTTTGCGCGGCTTCCGAGAGCTCGCTGACGGCCTTCGGCGTGTCGAGCTTCAGCGGTGGAATGCGGACGCTCTGGCCCTCCTCCAGGCGGTCCTTGCTGTCGACGCGCTTGCCGTCGACGCGCAGCTCGCCTTTGCGGACGACGCGCTGGATGTGGGAGAACGACAGGCCGGGAAAGCGCGCTTCGAGGAAGCGATCGACGCGCATGTTGTTCTCGTCGGCCGTCACCTTGACGGTCTGCACCTTGGTCGGCAGCAGCACTTCCGCGGGCTTCTCCGGCGCAGCCCGTTCCGGCTCCGCTTTTGGCGGACGCCGCTCGGCGCGCTCCGCTGCAAAGCGTGGCGGTTTCGCCCCCGGCTTGCCACCCGGACGCGGCCCGGCCTTCTTCGCAGTCCGTGCCTTGAACGGACGTGACTCATCACGCTCGTCACGCGAACGGGGCTTCGGGTTCATTCTCTTGATACGGCGGCTCATGGTTGCCTGCGTACCCTAAAAGCCGGCTGCCGTCACGGCGAAATGGCCTATTCTAGCGCGAGCTGCCCCGCTCCTTGCGCAGCTTGGCCCAGTAATCCAGCCGCTTCCGGATCTCCCGCTCGAATCCGCGTTCGGGCGGGTCGTAGAAGGTCTGGCGGCCCAGGGCCTCCGGGAAGTAGTCCTGCCCCGAAAAAGCGTCGGGGGCGTCGTGGTCGTATTCGTAGGACGCGCCGTAGCCTTCCGACTTCATCAGCTTGGTCGGGGAATTCAGGATGTGCTTTGGCGGCAGCAGCGAGCCAGCCTGCTTTGCCGTCTGCATGGCGGCCTTGAAGGCGGTGTAGACCGCGTTCGATTTCGGCGCTGTGGCGAGATAGACCACGGCCTGCGCAATGGCGAGCTCGCCCTCGGGATGGCCGAGGAAGTCGAAGGCGTCCTTGGCGGCATTGGCAATCGCGAGCGCCTGCGGATCGGCAAGGCCGATGTCCTCGACCGCCATGCGCACGACGCGGCGGGCCAGGAACAGCGGGTCCTCGCCGGCGTCGAGCATGCGGCAGAGATAGTACAGCGCGGCATCGGGATCGGAGCCGCGCACCGATTTATGCAGCGCAGAGATCAGGTTGTAATGGCCGTCGGCCGATTTGTCGTAGATCGGCGCACGGCGTTGCAGGATGTCCTGCAACTGCACGGCGTTGAAAATCTCGTCCGCCCGCGCCGAACGCCAGACTTCCTCGGCGAGCGTCAGGGACGCGCGGCCGTCACCATCCGCCATGCGCACCAGCACAGCGCGCGCCTCGTCATCGAGCGGCAGCTTCTTGCCCTCGATCTCCTCGGCATGTGCGAACAGCTTTTCGATCGCGGCGGCGTCGAGCGAGCGAAACACCAGGACGCGTGCGCGCGACAGAAGCGCCGCGTTGAGCTCGAAGGACGGGTTTTCGGTGGTGGCGCCGACCATCACCACCGTGCCGTCTTCCATCACGGGCAGAAAGGAATCCTGCTGGGCACGGTTGAACCTGTGTACCTCGTCGACGAACAGCAGCGTGCCCTTGCCCATCTCGCGGCGGGCGCGCGCGGCGTCGAACGCCTTCTTCAGATCAGCGACACCGGAGAACACCGCGGAGATCTGCTCGAAATGCAGATCGGTTGCATCCGCCAGCAGCCGCGCCACCGTGGTTTTGCCGGTACCGGGCGGGCCCCAGAACACGAGCGAGCCCAGCGTGCGCGTTTCCAGCATGCGCGTCAGCGCGCCGTCAGGGCCGAGAATGTGATCCTGCCCTACGACCTCCGACAACGCGCGCGGACGCAGCCGGTCCGGCAGCGGATGCGGAGCCTCGTGGTCGAGCCCCGCCGCGGCAAAGAGAGTTGGCGTCTCCTGTGGTCGCTTCGGACTCATCCGCCCAGCGTGACGTTGATCTGCTGGCCGCCGCGCACCAGCGTGATGCGCCAGATCCGCGGCCGCTCGCCCGCGGCCTTTTCGAGGTCGGCGGTCCTGCTGATCTTCTGGCTGTTGACGGCGAGAATGATGTCGCCCTTCTGGAATCCGACATTGGCAGCCGCGCTGTCGCCGCCGAGATCAGCGATCACAACACCTTCGGTGTCGGCGTCCAGATGCAGCTCGTCGGCGACCGCCGGCGTGATGGTCGAAACCTTCGCGCCCTGGAACGGCGAGCGCGCGGTAATGACGAGCTCGTTGCGTCCGGTGTCAGGCGCGGTCTCCAGCGCAATCGTCACCTTGACCGGCTTGCCGCCGCGCTGCACGTCGATCTGCGCGGTGGCGCCGAGCGGACGGGTCGCGAAGCGGTAGTCGAAGGCATTGGGATCATCCACGCTCTGGCCGTCGATCCCGGTGATGAGATCGGAGGATTTCAGGCCGGCCTTCGCCGCGGGGCCGTTCGACACCACGCTCGCGACCAGCGCGCCGGTCGGCGAACGCAGGCCGAGGCTTTCGGCGATCTCGGGCGTCACCGCCTGCAATTTGGCACCGAGCCAGGGCCGCTTCACCGCCTTGCCGCCGCTCTTGGCGGAGGCGACGACGACGCGCACCATGTTGGCGGGAATCGCAAAGCCGATGCCCTGCGAGCCGCCGGAGCGCGAATAGATCGCGGTGTTGATGCCGGCGAGCTTGCCGCTCATGTCCACCAGCGCACCGCCGGAATTGCCGGGATTGATCGCGGCATCGGTCTGGATGAAGAACTGGTAATCGGTGATGCCGACCTGCGTGCGCGCCAGTGCCGAGATGATGCCGTGGGTCACGGTCTGGCCGACACCAAAGGGATTGCCGATCGCGAGCACGACATCGCCGACCAGCAGCTCATCGGAATTGGTGAAATCCAGCGTCGGGAATTTCTCCTTGGCGTCCTTCAGGCGCAGCACCGCGAGGTCCGTGCGCGGATCCTTCAGCAGGATCTCGGCCTCGAACTCGCGCTTGTCCGACAGCGACACTTTCACCTGGTCCGCGCCCTCGATGACGTGGACATTGGTGACGACGAGGCCGGAGGCATCGACGATGACGCCGGAGCCGAGCGAGCGCTGCATCTGCTCGGGCTGCTGGCCCGGCACGCCGAAGAAGCGGCGGAAGATCGGGTCGTCCAGCAGCGGATTACGGTTCTGCACCACCTTGGCGGCATAGACGTTGACGACCGCCGGCTGCACCCGCTGCACGATCGGCGCATAGGACAGCCGCAACTCGGCCGCCGACGACGGGACGCGACGGTCTTGCGCCGCAGCCGGGTTGAAGTGGGCCGAAAAGCCTATGCACAGTGCCGTGACGGCGGCGGTCCAGGTCGATCGAAACATTCCTACCTCTCGGAAAAGACGCCGGAATATAGGCGCGTTCGCCCCCCAATAGAAGGGCGCCAGGCGGCAATATTCGGCCCCCTGTCCGGTGTGTCCGGCAGGCAAGCCCCGCGTGCGAATCGGCAATTTGCCCGGACGGCGGATTGGCATGATGCGCGTCATCTTGCATGGTGGTGACGAGCGGATTCGGTTGCGGCGAATTGGCATCAGTGGGAACCGCGCAACCGGGCGCAGCGTCGCGGGGCAGTCATCGATCATACCTAGGCTCTCCCGTTACGACTTGGGGAAGTTCGTCAAACGATGGAGGCGTGACGTGAGCAGAACAAGACTTGCAGCCACGGCGATTGGTATCGCTGGCGCGCTGGTGGCCTCGCAGGCCCGGGCCGAATCGGCAAGCAACAGCGAGCAGGAGATCGCGCTGCTGAAGCAGCAGTTGAAATTGCTGGAGCAGAAGCTCGACAAGCTCCAGAGCCAGACCGCCGCGAACACCGCAGCCACGGCAAAGGCCAAGGTCGAGGCGAAGGCCGAAGCCAAGGCCGAAGCGCGCTCGGAGGCGAAGGCCGCCGTCGCCAATGCCAATGCGGCCTTTCCGGTCAAGGGCGCCCCACCCGCCGCCGGCGTCATCGTCACGATGCCGAACAACCGGCCGACCATCTGCACCGCCGATGGGGCAAACTGCGTCGCCATCACCGGCCGGGTGCATTGGGACGTCGGCGGCTACGACTACCGTCCCAACACCGCCGCCACGGTGCCGCAGAAACTCGACAGCGGCGAGAATGTCCGCCGTGCACGCATCGGTGTTGCCGGCAAATTCTTCAACGACTGGAATTTCGCGCTGGTCTACGACTTCGGCGGCTCGTCCGACGGGTTTGGCGGCGCAGCACCGGGATCGCTGCCCGGCGGTGCCCTCTCCGGCCTCGAGAACGCCTATCTCAGCTACACCGGCCTGAAACCGTTCGGCGGCAGGATGGCGATCGAGGCCGGCATCATGGACCTGCCCTACACCATGGACGAGGCCACGAGCTCCAACGATACCATGTTCATGGAGCGCGCTTCGGCCGGTATCGTCGCCACCAACATCGCTGCCGGCGACTTCCGCTCCGCGGTCGGCACGCGCTGGTACAACGACCAGCTCTGGATCGGCGGCTATGTCACGGGGCCGGCGACCGGCGCCATCCACTCCGCATCGAGCGCGGCACCGGCCGGCACCAGCGAGCAATATGGCGCCGTGGCGCGTATTGCCGGCAATCCGATCAGCGGCAAGGACTATTCGGTGCATATCGGCGCCGACGCGGAGTGGCTGATCCAGCCGCCGCGCAATCTCATCGCCAACACGCAGACACTGACGCTCAGCGATCGTCCGGAATTGCGCCTCGACCCGACCGCGCTGATCTCGACCGGCGCGATCCCCAACGTTTCGGGCGCGCAGGTCTACAGCGTGGAAGCGGCGGCGACCTACGGCCCGTTCATCGTCCAGGGCGAGTATTTCTGGTACAATATCGAGCGCACCGCCAACACCAGCGTGCCGCTGGTCGGGGCGCCGAGCCTGAAATTCCAGGGCGGCTATGCGCAGGCCGGTTACGTGCTGACGGGCGAAGGCCGGACCTACAACGCAGCGAACGCGGCCTATAACGGCGTCAAGCCGGCGCATCCGTTCTCGCTCGACGGCGGCGGCTGGGGCGCGTGGGAAATCGCGGGACGTTTCTCGACGATCGACCTCAACAACCAGCTCGCGACCGCCAACGGCATCGCCGGCGGCCGGCAGACCGTCTACACGCTGGCGCTCAACTGGTACGTCAACGGCAACGTCCGCTTCATGCTCGACTATCTGCACGGCACAGTGTCGAAGCAGGCTTCGCCGGTGTCGACCGCCGATGTCGGCTCGAAGTACGACGCCATCGCGATGCGCACGCAGTTCGCGTTCTAGTGCTCGTTATCGTCCCGGGGCGCGCGCAAGCGCGAACCCGGGCCCCATAGCCACGGGGTCGAGTTGGGCGAAAGCTCGCGGTTGCCGGCCCGCGCCAGAACGTCTGCCTGTGGCTATGGGTCCCCGCGTTCGCGGGGATGACATCGCGAATGCGGCGCGCCGGCTAGCGCTTCATCACGCCGCCCGCTTCGGCTTCCTCACGATCACCGGCGGCGGCGCGCAGGACAGCCGCTGCTGGTGGCTCTCGCCCCAGGCCTTCAAAATGTCGATCACCGGCCGCAGGCTCTCACCCAACTCGGACAGGCAATACTCCACCCGCGGCGGCACCTCGGCATAGACCTTGCGGATGACGAGCTTGTCCTCCTCCAGCGCGCGGAGCTGCTTGGTCAGCATGCGCTGGGTGATGCCGGGCATCCGGCGGCGCAGTTCGCCGAAGCGCTGGGTGCCGTCCTGGAGGTGGTAGAGGATTACGCCCTTCCACTTGCCGTCGATCAGGTCCAGCGTCGCCTCGACCGAGCAGCCGGGCCGACGGGTAAAATCTCGCCGTTTCATGCGTGTTTTCCCAATAGTATCCAAACAGGGACTATATCCCCGAATTTACAGTACTTGCCAAATGGGCGCTAGCGGGACAGTTACAGCGGCGGGCGCACATCACAAGCCGTGCGCCAACTGATGGAGAAGACAAGCCATGAAGGCCATCGGCTACAAGAAGTCGCTTCCGATCGAGGATGCAAACTCGCTGATCGATTTCGAAACCGCAAAGCCGGAGCCCAAGGGACGCGACATTCGCGTCGCCGTGAAGGCGGTCTCGGCCAATCCGGTCGACTACAAGGTGCGCAAGCGCGCCGCCCCGCCCGAGGGCGAGACCAAGATCCTCGGCTATGACGCGGCCGGCGTGGTCGACGCCGTCGGCCCCGAGGTCACGTTGTTCAAGCCGGGCGACGAGGTGTTTTACGCCGGCTCGATCCTGCGCCCGGGCACCAACGCCGAATTCCACCTGGTCGACGAGCGCATCGTCGGCAACAAGCCGAAGTCGCTCTCGTTCGCTCAAGCGGCAGCCCTCCCCCTCACCTCGATCACTGCGTGGGAGCTGTTGTTCGACCGGCTCGGCGCCGTGCCCGGCAAGAGCGTCGATCCGCGCACGCTGCTGATCACGGGCGGCGCCGGCGGTGTCGGCTCGATCCTGATCCAGCTCGCCCGCCGTCTCACCGGCCTCACGGTGCTCGCCACCGCGACGCGACCGGAATCGCAAAAATGGTGCCTCGATCTCGGCGCGCACGCGGTGATCGACCACGGCAAGCCGATGAAGGAGCAGATCGAGAAGCTCAAGCTGCCGCCGGTGGCGCTGGTGGCGAGCCTCACCTTCACCGACCAGCACTACAAGAGCATCGCCGAATTCATGGCGCCGCAGGGCCGTTTCGGCCTGATCGACGATCCGCCGGAATTCACCATGAGCACGTTCAAGGGCAAGGCGATCTCGGTGCACTGGGAATCGATGTTCACGCGCTCCTCGTTCCAGACACCGGACATGATCGCGCAACATCATTTGCTCAATGACGTCGCCGACCTCATCGACAAGGGCGTGCTCCGCACCACGCTCGACCAGACCTTCGGCACGATCAACGCGGCAAACCTCAAGCGCGCGCATGCGCTGCTCGAGAGCGGCAAGTCGCGCGGCAAGATCGTGCTGGAGGGGTGGTAGGGACAGGTCTCGCAGGGTGGGCAAAGGCGCACTTGCGCCGTGCCCACCACCTCTCTCGATCGCAAAAGTGTGTGGGCACGCTTCGCTTTGCCCACCCTACGGCAGCTACGCCTCCGGCACGCCTTCGACGAACAGCAGCCGGCGCTCCAGCGCCGTCTGCCGCAGCTTGAGCGCCTCGGCATATTCGGGCGAGGCGTACCATTCCTTCAGCCGCGCCATCGACGGGAATTCGACGATGACGACGGCCTTGGGCGGAAGGTTGCCTTCCGCCAGTTCGGCCTTGCCGCCGCGAACGAGATAGCGCCCGCCGTACTGCGCGATGGTTTTCGCCGCAAGCGCGCGATAGGCTTCAAATCCACCCGGATCGCGCATCTCGACTTCGGAAATCACATAGGCTGGCATGCACGCCCTCAGGCAATCGTGTTGACGATGCCGCCTTCCGCGCGCAACGCAGCGCCATTGGTTGCGGATGCCTCCTTCGAGGCGACGTAGACCACCATGTTCGCGATTTCGTCGACGCTGGCGAAGCGCTGGATCAGCGAACTCGGGCGATGCTGCTTGACGAAATTGGCGGCGGCTTCGTCCACCGACTGGCCGTTCTGCTTGGCGAGATCCTTCACGAAAGTCTCGACGCCTTCCGACATGGTCGGGCCCGGCAGCACGGAATTGACGGTGACGCCCGTGCCGCGGGTCAGCTGCGCGATGCCCCGCGCGACCGAGAGCTGGGCCGTCTTGCTCATGCCGTAGTGGATCATCTCGACGGGAATATTGAGCCCGGACTCCGAGGAAATGAAGACGATGCGCCCCCAGTTGCGCTTGAGCATGCCCTGCATGTAAGCGCGGGACAGTCGTACGCCGCTCATCACATTGACCTCGAAGAAACGCGTCCAGTCCTCGTCGGGGATGTCGAAAAAGTCCTTCGGCTCGAAGATGCCGGCATTGTTGATGAGGATGTCGACCTCGGGCAGCGCTGCCACCAGCGCCTTGCAGCCCGCAGCAGTCGAGACGTCGGCGGCGATGCCGCGCACTTTGACTCCCGCAGTCTCCAGCTTGCGCACGGCTGCATCGACCTTGTCCTGGCCGCGCCCGTTGATCACGACGCGGGCGCCGGAGCCGGCAAGGCCCTTGGCGATGGCGTGGCCGATGCCGGC
>NZ_AKIY01000302.1 GCF_000282615.1 Bradyrhizobium sp. YR681
CTCAGGGTGACGGTGATGGAGTTGCGCTCGCAATGACGATTACGGAGGCAGTGCGGGGACTTAGTCGCGTTCACCCCGCTTGCCTAAGGCTGGCCGCAACCCCACGCCGCCTACTGTGCATGGGGTTGTTTTCGCAGTTTTGGCTTCAGCCGCGTCCGACGAACGGCATCTTGGTCGCCATGACAGTCATCGTCAGCACGTTGGCATCGAGCGGCAGGCCGGCCATGTAGGCCACCGCATCGCCGACCGCCTTCGCGTCCATGCGCGGCTCCTGCTTCGACGTGCCGTCGGGCTGCAGCACGCCGGGGCCGTTGACCATGCGATCGGTCATCGGGGTCGCGGCATTGCCGATGTCGACCTGGCCGACGGCGATGTCATACATGCGGCCATCGAGGTTCGAGGCCTTGGTGAGGCCGGTGATGGCGTGCTTGGTCGAGGTGTAGGCCGCCGAGAACGGCCGCGGCGCGTGCGCCGAGATCGAGCCGTTGTTGATGATGCGGCCGCCGCGCGGGCTCTGGTCCTTCATGATGCGGAAGGCGTGCTGTGTGCACAGGAACGGGGCGGTGAGGTTGGTGTTCACCACGGCCTGCCACTGCTCGAGGCTCAGGTCCTCGAAGTTCACCGGCGGTGCGCCCATGCCGGCATTGTTGAACAGCACGTCGAGGCGGCCATAGGTCGCCTTCACCTTGTCGAACAGCGCGGCGATCTGGTCCGGCTTGGTCATGTCGGCGGTGACGCAGAGGCTCTTGCCGGCAGGGCCGAGCTTGGCGGTCTCCTCGAGCATCTCCATCCGGCGCCCGACCAGCACCACGGTGAAGCCGGTGTTCATCAGCGCCAGCGACGCGGCACGCCCGACACCGGTGCCGGCGCCCGTCACCACTGCGATCTTGTTTGCTTCACTCATCGTTTCCTGCCTTTTCTCTTAAGTTGTCAGGTTTTGGGTTCTTTTTCGTTCTTGTAGGGCGGCCGCGGAATGTTCTGATGCGCTGCGCGCAGCGCCGCCGACCAGCGCGACCGCAAATCGTGGAAATAGGGCTCGCCCGCCTCGATGCGGTGGTTGAGGTCGGCATCGCAGGCATCCGCGCGCACCACCAGCACGTCGATCGGCAGGCCGACGCCGAGATTGGAGCGCATGGTCGAGTCCATCGAGATCAGGCCGGTCTTCAGCGCCTCGTAGAGCTCGACGTCGTAATGCATGGCGCGGTCGAGCACCGGCTTGCCGTATTTGTGCTCGCCGATCTGCAAGTAGGGCGTGTCGGTGGTGCACTCGATGAAATTGCCTGCGGTGTAGACCATGAACAGGCGCATCCGCGCGCCCTTGATCTGGCCGCCGAACAGGAAGGAGACGTCGAAGGACACATCCTCGGATTTCAGTGCGGGGCCCTCGGTCGCATGCACGGCGCGGATCGCCCGGCCGATGCGCTGGGCGGCCTGGAACATGGTCGGCGCGTTCATCAGCGTCTCGATGTCGCCCGTGTTGGGGTCTTCCAGGCCCTCGGTGAGGGTGGAGAGCACCGACTGGCTGATGGCGAGGTTGCCGGCACTGGCGATCGCCATGATGCGATCGCCGGGCTTGGAGAAGATATGCAGCTTGCGGAAGGTCGAGACATTGTCGAGGCCGGCATTGGTACGGGTATCGGCGATCATGACGAGCCCGTCCCGAACCAGGATTCCGCAACAATAGGTCATTTCCAATCCCCGAACGCGAGCGCTTTTGGCGGCGCCAAACTAGTAGCCAATTTCGGGGAGGCATGAAACCCCGGATTTCCGGGCGAGATCGTCATTCCCGGGCGTTTCGCCGCTGCGACTGCCCGCCTCAATCGGCGGCGTCGACGAGAAACGCCTGATCGACGGGGACGCCGAGCGCCGTGACCAGCCGGTTCGTTTCCGCGGCCATGCCGACGATGGCGAGCATCTCGGCATATTCGGCCTCGGTCATGCCCTTGGCCCGTGCGGCGGCGGTGTGGGAATGGATACAATAGCTGCAGCCATGCGCGATCGAGACCGCGACATAGAGCATCTCCTTGACCTTGGGATCGAGCGCGCCCGGCGCCATCACCTCCTGGATGCTCTCCCAGGTCCGCCGCAGCGTCTTCGGATCATGCGCCAGCGCGCGCCAGAAATTGTTGACGAAGTCCGATTTCCGCACCTTGCGGATATCGTCGAAAACGGCGCGCGCCTCCAGCGAGAGCTCGTCGTCTGAAAGCAGTTTTACGGTCGCCATGGGGTACCTCGCAGGATCGGTTTGATCCTGCGATCATAGCACGGCCGATCTGGTCAGCCTGCGGCGTCTAGCTCTGCCGTTGGGATTGCGACTGCGATTGCCCGCCGCGGCCGGCCTGGTCGACTTTGACCGCAACCGTCAGCGTCTCTGCGCCGCCGCCGTAGCGGGTGCCGCGCACGGGGGCTGCGCCGAGATAATCGAGCCCGATCGCGACGCGGACATGGGCGTCGGTGGCACAGATGCTGTTGGCGGGATCGAACCCGACCCAGCCCAGATCAGGCACGAAGGCTTCCGCCCAGGCGTGCCCGGCATCCTGGTGCACGGTACCGTCGGACCGCAAAAAATGGCCGGAGACGAAGCGCGCCGGCACGCCGCCGCTGCGGGCGCAGGCAATGAAGATATGCGCGTAATCCTGGCAGACGCCGCGCTTGAGCGTGAACGCTTCGGCCGCCGAGGTCCCGCTGTTGGTCGGGTCTTCGTCGAACGTCATGTGATCGCTGATCTCGCTCATCAGCGTATGCAGGAAGCCGAGCGTGTCGCTCTCGGCCTCGCTGCGCAGCTGCCGCGCGACCGCCGCCATCGCCGGGTTGACGGAGGTGAGGTCGGTGGCGCGCAGGAACATGCCGGCCGGAAAGCGCTCGTCGGCGCCGCGCAGCACGCCGCCGGTGTCGTGAGTCTCGATCAGGCCCTCGGCGATGATCTTGATGTCGCTGACGGGCCCGCAGGACAGCACGTGGGTGACGTTCCCGAACGCGTCCTCATGGGTGTCGAGCCTGGTGTCGGTCGAGACATCGATCTGCCATTCCGCCACGTATTGTCCGTCATGGCTGCACGGCGTCATGCGCAGGATCTGGATCACGCTGGTGGCCGCCGGCTCGTAGCGATAGGTCGTGGTGTGCTGGATTCGCAGGCGCATAGGGATCCGTTGTTCTGGCGTCGCCATTCCGGGCCCGCCCTGCGGGCGCCCCGGAATAGAGGCAGTATCAGATCAAATACTGCTTCGTAATGATTTCGCCCAGCCTGGAATTGTCCGCGATGAATTCCTGAATGAATTCATGGACGCCGTGCTGGAAAATGTCGTTCATATTGCTGTGTTCGAGCCGGTTGCGGATGCCGCGGGCATGGCGCTGGGCGGGGCCCTGGCGGCCATAGGCGACGCCGATCTGGTCGAGGTTGCGCGTGAGGTTGTCGTAGCAGCTCGCCAGCGAGCGCGGCAGCGTCCCGTTGAGAATGAGCAGATCCGCCACCAGCCACGGCTTCAGCGTCTCGCGATAGACCCAGTGATAGGCCGTCAGCGCCGAGACCGAGCGCAGGATCGAGCTCCACTGGTAGAAGTCGAGCGGGCCGCCGACATGCTCCTCCTCGGGCAGCAGCACGTGATACTTCACGTCGAGAATGCGCGCGGTGTTGTCGGCGCGCTCCAGATGCAGGCCGAGGCGCGAGAACCAGTAGGCGTCGTTGCGCAGCATGGTGCGGTACGCCGAGCCGTCGAAGCGCAGCGAGGTTTCCTGCACGAAGCGCAGGAACTTTGCGAGATCCTCGCGGGTCGAGGTGCCCTTGCTCCAGACCTCCTGCAACTCGATCCAGGCCGAGTTGATGGTGTCCCACATCTCGCTGGTGAGCGCGGTGCGCACCGAACGCGAGTTCAGCCGCGCCGCCTCGATACAGTTCCTGATCGAGGACGGGTTGTCGGCGGAGAACGAGAGGTAGTCGACGACGTTGCGCTCGTTGGCTTCCTCATATTGCTGATAGAAGCTCGTGGCGACGCCGGCGGTGAGCAGCGCCGAGTCCCATTCGTTGGTCTTGCCGATATAGGCGGCGGGAAGCGCGGTGACGCGCAGCGTCGCATCGATGGTGCGCGCGAGATATTCGGCCCGTTCGACGTAGCGGGCGAGCCAGTAGAGGTTTTCGGCGGTACGCGACAGCATCTCTCTACTCGTCCAGTATCCAGGTATCTTTGGTGCCGCCGCCCTGGCTCGAATTCACCACCAGGGAGCCTTCCTTCAGCGCGACGCGTGTCAGTCCGCCGGGCACGATGGTCGTGCTCTTGCTGCCCGTGAGCACGAAGGGCCGCAAGTCGACATGGCGAGGCGCGAGGCCCGTGGCCGTGCAGGTCGGACAGGTCGAGAGCGCCAGCGTCGGCTGCGCGATAAAACCTTCAGGCTCGCGCTTGAGTTTTTCGCGGAACGCTTCGATCGTCGCTTTCGTCGCGGCCGGACCGATCAGCATGCCGTAGCCGCCGGAGCCGTGGACTTCCTTCACGACGAGATCGCCGAGATGGTCGAGCACGTAGGCAAGGTCCTTCGGCTCGCGGCAGCGCCAGGTCTGAACGTTCTTCAGGATCGGCTCCTCGCCGAGGTAGAATTTCACGATCTCCGGCATGTAGGAATAGATCGCCTTGTCGTCGGCGATGCCGGTGCCGACGGCGTTGGCGAGCGTGATGTTGCCGGCGGCATAGGCCGACATCAGCCCGGGCACGCCGAGCGCCGAGTCGGGCCGGAAGGTGAGGGGATCGAGGAAGTCGTCGTCGACGCGGCGGTAGATCACGTCGACCCGCTTCACCCCTTCCGTCGTGCGCATGAACACTTCGTTGTTCTTGACGATGAGGTCGCGGCCCTCGACGAGCTCGATGCCGAGCTTGTCGGCGAGGAAGGAGTGCTCGTAATAGGCGGAATTGTAGACGCCGGGCGTGAGCAGGGCGACCGTCGGCTCGCCGGCCGCGCTGTGCGGCGCGACCGAGCGGAGGGCCGAGAGCAACTCGTCCGGATAGCGTTCGACCGGCGCCACCTTGTGGCGGGCGAACAGATCCGGAAACAGCCGCATCATGATCTCGCGGTTTTCCAGCATGTAGGACACGCCGGAGGGCGTGCGCGCATTGTCCTCCAGCACGATGAAGTCGTTGGCATCGACCCTGATGATGTCGATGCCGGCGATGTGCACATAGACGTCGTGCGGCACCTGCTGGCCGTTCATCTCCGGGCGGAAGACCGGGTTCTGGAAGATCAAATCGTCCGGGACGATCTCGGCGCGGAGGATGTCGCGGCCGTGATAGATGTCGCGCAGGAACATGTTCAGCGCCTTGACGCGCTGTTTCAGCCCCTTCTCCAGCAGCGCCCATTCCTTGCCGGACATGATCCTGGGGATCACGTCGAAGGGAATCAGGCGCTCGGTGGATTCGGAGTCCCCGTAGACGGCGAAGGTGATGCCGATCCGGCGGAACAGGAGCTCGGCTTCCTGGCGGCGATATTCGAGCGCCTCGGGAGGCGTCTCCTTGAGCCAGCGCGCCAGCTCCTGATAGGCGGGGCGAAGGTCCCCACCGGGAATGTTCATTTCATCAAACGCGACTGCCATAGATCCCGACTTGTCTCCGCAAGGCGTTGCGCCATTCGACAGGTCGTCAGGCCTTTGGGGAAGACCGCAACGTCCTGGCCATGCGTCAACAGTGCATGACTTTCATGTGGTAGCAAGGGCCGGGCCAGCGCGATAAGCATGGACTGGCAGGATTTGCCGGGGATGGCTGGCAGCTTGCCTGAAAAAATGGCTGAGGACTGCTTATTTCGGCAGCAAAACCGCGTGACTTCAACGCGTTACCTCGGCAAAGTCGGGCCGACAGGCTAAGGGACTTAAGGCATGAGCGAGATCGTCACGGCGGGCATTCTGGTCATTGGGGACGAAATCCTGTCCGGCCGGACCAAGGACAAGAATATCGGCTTCATCGCCGAATACCTGACCAATATCGGCATCGACCTGAAGGAAGTCCGGGTCGTCTCCGACGACGAGGCCGACATCATCGCCGCCCTGGATGCACTGCGGCATCGCTACACCTACGTCTTCACCACCGGCGGCATCGGGCCGACCCATGACGACATCACCGCCGACAGCGTCGCCAAGGCGTTCGGTGTCGGCATCGATCACCACCCGGAGGTGGTCGCCCGTTTCCGCGAGCGCTGGAGCGAGCAGGACCTCAACGAGGCCCGCCTGCGCATGGCCCGCATCCCCGACGGCGCCGAGCTGATCCAGAGCGCGACCATCCTCGCCCCCGGCTTCAAGATCGGCAATGTCATCGTCATGGCGGGCGTGCCCTCGATCATGCAGGCGATGATGGACATCGTCTCGCCCAAGCTGAAATCGGGCGTGCGCATGCTGTCCGAATCGGTCCGCGCCAATGCGCGGGAAGGGGACATCGGCAGCCCCTTGCGGGCGATCGCTGCGGCGCATCCGGACACCATCATCGGCAGCTACCCCTTCATGGACGAAGAGCAGAAGCCCAACACCAATCTGGTCGTGCGCTCGCGCGATGCGGACAAGCTCGCGGCGGCGATGGCGGCGGTGAAGGACATGCTGGCAGGATTGAACATCACCCGGTAGCAGAAAGGCTGCTGGACGAAGATTGGCAGGAGAGGACGATGGCTGCTGAAGCACCGGAACTCAGCGCGCAGGAGCGGGCAGGCAAGGCCTTTCCGGTCTCGTGGGATCAGTTCCACCGGGATTGCCGGGCGCTGACCTGGCGGCTCAACGAGGTCGGCCCATTCCATGCGGTGATCGCGATCACCCGCGGCGGGCTGGTCCCGGCGGCGATCGTGGCCCGCGAGCTTGGCGTGCGCGTGATCGATACGGTCTGCATCGCCAGCTACGACCACAACAAGCAAGGCGAGCTCCAGGTCCTCAAGGGCATCTCGGAATCCGCGATGAAGCTCGGCGGCGGCACCGGCAAGGGGCTCTTGATCGTCGACGACCTCGTCGACACCGGCAAGACCGGCAGACTGGTGCGCGAGATGCTGCCGGACGCGCATTTCGCCACCGTCTACGCCAAGCCGAAGGGACGCCCGCTGGTCGATACCTTCATCACCGAGGTGTCGCAGGACACCTGGATCTTCTTCCCGTGGGACACCGCGCTGTCCTACCACCCGCCGCTGCGCGACGGGGCGGCGTGATCTTCTTCACCTCGCCCGGCTTGCGGGGAGAGGTCGGATTGCATCGAAGATGCAATCCGGGTGAGGGGGACTCTCCGCGAGTCAATCTCTCACCGACCTTGCGGAGACTCCCCCTCATCCCGACCTTCGCAGCGCGAGCGAAAGCTCGTCGCGACCCCGCAAGCGGGGAGAAGGAGAAGATCCGCACCATGCCCCTGCAAAACCGCGTCACGCCGACCGGCGACATCATCGCCACGCCGCATCGCGGCATGTTGACCGGCAATCGCGGCATCATCCATGATCCCGCAACCAGGACGCTGCTGAACAAGCGCTGGTCGACGCCGGCCTGGATCACCTGCCTCTGCGAATTCCGGGGATGGCGGCGGCCGGTGATGGCGCGGCGGAGCTGGACCGAGCTGTTCTTTCTCGACGAGGCCACCTCCTTTGCGGCCGGTCATCGGCCCTGCTTCTTCTGTCGCCGCGACGACGCCAAGCGCTTTCGTGCCGCTTGGGAGACGGGCAATGGCGTCAGCGACGTCAGTGCAAAGGCAATGGACGCCGTACTGCATCACGAGCGACTCGATCGCGGCAAGAAACGGCTGCACGCGCTGCCGATGCCGCTGGCAGAACTACCTGATGGCGCGATGGTGCAGCAGGACGAACAGAGTTTTCTGGTGGTACAGGGCAGGGTGCTGCTGTGGTCGTTCGCGGGCTACACCCCCCATGCACGCGCCCTCGATCGCCCGATGTTGCTGACGCCGCCGTCCACGCTGCGCACGATCGTCGCCGGATATCAGCCGGTGCTGCATCCGACCGCCCGCAGCTAGCGCAGCGCGGCGAGTGCCGCGATGACGACGGCCGGTCGGACCACCGCCGTTACCCCAGCTTCTCCCGCGCCAGCGCCGCGCCGGCGCCGAGCGCCATCAGCTTGGCTTCGGCAATGTCGCGCCGCATCGGCGCCATGCCGCAATTGGTGGTGGCGATGATGTTGCTCTTGGGGACGAATTTCGACACCGCGTCGATCACCTTCACGACATCCTCGGCCGTCTCCACCGTGTCGCTGGCCACATCGATCACGCCGGCCTGCACGATCTTGGTCTTGAGCAGTGCGAGCAGATCGAGCGGCACCTTGGAATTGCGGCACTCGATCGCGACCTGCTGGATCGGGCTCGCGTCGATCGCCGGAAAGATCTGCTCATACTGCCGCCACTGCGCTCCCAGCGTTTCCTTCCAGTCGGTGTTGGCCTTGATGCCGTAGCCGTAGCAGATGTGCACGGCGGTGGCGCAGGTGAGGCCCTGGGCAGCGCGCTCCAGCGCCTTGATGCCCCAGTCGTTGACCTCGTCCATGTAGACGTTGAAGGCGGGCTCGTCGAACTGCACGAGATCGACGCCGTCGGCCTGCAACGCCTTGGCCTCCTCGTTCAGGAGCTCGGCGAAGGCAAAGGCCATCTTGACGCGGTCGCCATAGTAGCGATCCGCGATGGTGTCGATGATGGTCATCGGACCGGGCAGGGTGAATTTCAGCTTCTTCTTCGTATGGGTGCGGGCGACGCGCGCCTCGTCGGCATGGACCCGGCCCTTGAGCCGGAGCGGCGCGACCACCTGCGGCACCATCGCCTTGTAGCGGTCCTTGCGGATGCCCATCTCGACCTTGTGGGCGAAATCGATGCCCTCGATCTTCTCCAGAAAACCGTGCACGAAATGCTGCCGGGCCTGCTCGCCCTCGGTGACGATGTCGATGCCGGCGTCTTCCTGCACCTTCACGGCAAGCATGGTCGCGTCGCGCTTGGCGCGGAGAAGCTCGTCGCCTCCGGACTTCCAGGGCGCCCAGAGCATGTTGGGCTCGGCGAGCCATTCCGGCTTCGGCAAGGAGCCGGCGATCGTGGTTGGAAACAGCATGGCGGCCCTCCCGGCAGGTTATGTTGCGCCCCTTCCTGCCATGTCTTAACGTCAAGGTACAGAACAACAAAAGTCGTCTTCTATTCCGTTGGCGATGACGGGGAAGGGCCAGGGAAAGGTCATGATCGACCTCTATTACGCGCCGACGCCGAACGGCTGGAAAATCTCGATCATGCTGGAGGAACTCGGGCTTCCCTACACGGTGAAGCCCGTCAACATTCGCGCCGGCGAGCAGTTCAGCCCTGAGTTTCTCGCGATCTCGCCGAACAACCGCATTCCCGCGATTGTCGATCACGATCCCGCCGATGGCGGCGCGTCGTTCTCGGCGTTCGAGACCGGTGCGATCCTGATTTATCTCGCGGAAAAGACCGGCCGTTTCTTGCCCGGCGATCTCCGCGGCCGCTCCACCACGATCCAGTGGGTGATGTGGCAGATGGCGGGGCTGGGGCCGATGCTCGGCCAGCACGGCCATTTCGCGCTCTATGCGGCGGAGAAGATCCCCTACGCGATCGAGCGCTATCGCGACGAGGCCGCGCGGCTCTATGGCGTGCTCGACCGGCAGCTCGGCAAGACCGGCGGCTATGTCGCCGGCGATTATTCCATCGCCGACATCGCCTGCTTCCCCTGGACCATGACGCACAAGGCGCAGGGCTTTACGCTTGACGACTATCCGAACGTGAAACGCTGGTACGCCGAGGTGCGGGCGCGCCCGCAGGTCCAGGCCGGGCTTGCGATCGGAAAATTCGTGAAAGAGCCGTTCGACGAGGAATCACGCAAAATCATGTTCGGCCAGCGGGCTAAGGAAGTGTTGGGGAAGAAGTGAACCTCCGCTCTGTCCCCGTCATTGCGAGCGCAGCGAAGCAATCCAGAATCTTTCCGCGGAGGGACTCTGGATTGCTTCGTCGCTTCGCTCCTCGC